>NZ_QPGR01000004.1 GCF_004323845.1 Campylobacter novaezeelandiae
AGAAAAAATAGAAAAAATTGCAATTATTATAAATCAAATGAAATAATAAGAATACTGAAAAATAGATATTTTGAAAGGTTTTTAAATTTTAAGAAATTAAATGATGGTGGAAGCGAGGGGAATTGAACCCCTGTCCAAAAATAATTCCACAAAGACCTCTACATACTTAGTAAAGATGAAAATTTCACCAAATCAAGCTCATCTTCCAAAACTTTATGATCTGGCTAAGACTTTATTTCATCTTTGATGTGTCAAGTCAAAGACTACACTATCTTGTAATGACCAAATTTTAAATTAGATAGTATTGTTTAAAATTCGGGCTCAACTGAACTTACGCAGCTTTAGCGTAAGCAGGAGCAAATTTTACGTTGTTTGCGTTTAATTTTAATTTAGGCTTTTAACGCTTTGCCCAAAGCGGTATGCCATCTTTGCAAACTTACTCCTGTCGAAGCCAAGTCGCTCCCATTATTTAGAAATAATATTTGGAACATTAACAATTAAAGGATTAAAAATAGCTAAAACAGAATCGTCATTTTCGTAAGATCTGCAGTATTTTTCAAATTGATCACTCATTAAAAGCATCCAATCTGTAAATTCTTCGCTTGCAGGACCTTCAAAACGGCTTGCTTGAATCATCATTTCTTCACAAAATACGCAAAAATCTGTTACTTCATTAAGCTCTAAACGTCTTGCAGCCCAAGCAGTATTGTGTGCTAGAGTTTCAAGCTCTTTTACAGCTTCTTTATATTTTTGTTTATCTGTGCCTAATTTTATGATCAATGGTTCAAAGCGATCACACATGGTTCTAAAAAATTGCAAAAATTTTTCTATATCATCAATTTCATAATCTAATTCTAATTTTGTTAAAATCCCCATTTTTAAACCATTATTTTAAAGTTCAATTTAAATTTTATCAAATTTTAGCTAAAAACTAAATTTTAAAAGTTAATGAGCAATGCTTAGTGATAAAGTTTTATTTATTTTTGAAAAATTTCTTAAAATATAAATAGTCTTTATAAAAATTAAAACTATACTTTGTTAAAATTCTCTTTTAATTTTTTAAAGCAGTTTAAAATGGATAGAATTGTAGAAATAGAAAAATTTTCCCTAGATGAAACTTATGAAACTTCGCTAAGACCATCAAATTTTGATGGTTATATTGGTCAGGAAAATATCAAAAAAAATCTTCATATTTTTATCAGTGCCGCCAAAAAACGTAAGGAATGTTTAGATCATATTCTTTTTAGCGGACCCGCAGGACTTGGAAAAACAACCTTGGCTAATATTATCTCTTATGAAATGAATGCAAATATTAAAACAACTGCAGCTCCTATGATAGAAAAAAGTGGAGATTTAGCTGCTATTTTGACTAATCTTAGCGAAGGCGATATTCTTTTTATAGATGAAATTCATCGCTTAAGTCCTGCCATAGAAGAGGTGCTTTATCCTGCTATGGAAGATTATAGGCTTGATATCATTATAGGAAGTGGCCCTGCTGCACAAACGATTAAAATCGATTTGCCTAAATTTACTTTAATCGGTGCTACGACTAGAGCAGGAATGCTTAGTAATCCTTTAAGAGATCGTTTTGGAATGCAATTTCGTTTAGAATTTTATAAAAATGAAGAATTAGCCCTTATTTTACAAAAAGCAGCAAATAAACTTGGTAAAATTTGCGATAAAAAAGCAGCTCTTGAAATCGCTAAAAGATCGCGTTCTACGCCAAGAATTGCTTTAAGGCTTTTAAAAAGAGTAAGGGATTTTGCTGATGTAAATGATGAGGAAAATATTAGCGAAGAAAGAGCTAAAGAGGCTTTAAATTCTTTAGGGGTTAATGAGCTTGGTTTTGATGCTATGGACTTAAGGTATTTAGAACTTTTAACTTCTGCGAAACAAAAACCTATTGGGCTTGCTAGTATTGCTGCTGCATTAAGTGAAGATGAAAATACCATTGAAGACGTGATTGAGCCTTATTTGCTTGCTAATGGCTATATAGAAAGAACGGCTAAAGGAAGAATTGCAAGTGCAAAGAGCTTTAGAGTTTTGAAATTAAATTATCAAAAAAATTTATTTGAGGATTAAATTTATATGAAAAATGGTAAAATATTTTTAATATGCTTTATTTTGGTTGTTTTAACGCTTTTGCTTTATCTTTTTAAAAATTTTTTACTTGTTATGATAATTGCTATTTTAATGGCTGTGGCTACTTCTAACTTGCATTTGAGATTTTTAAATTTAACTAAAGGTCGTAAATTTTTAGCAACTTGTATGACTACTGCTTGTATTGTTGCTCTTTTCTTTGCCCCTTTTGTTTATGCCATGATAGAATTTGCCAGAGTTTTAAAAAATTTTGATATAAATACCATTACTCATACTTTAGATTATATTAAAAATTACGAATTTTCTCTTCCTGAATCTTTGAATTTTTTAGAACCAAAAATAAAAGAATTTTTAGCCAATATTGATCTTAATACCCTTTCAAAACAGTCTTTAAGTTATGCTTCAAATTTTACAAAAAGTGGAGCTAAATTTTTGATTGATATGGTATTAATTTGTGTATTTTATTTTTTTGCAAATCTTTATGGAACAGAGCTTGTTATTTATATAAAATCTATAGTGCCTATTGAGAAAAAGGAGCTTGAAGATGTATTAAGCGAAGTAAGCAATGTTATGGCTGTGGTGCTTTATTCTATGGTTATTGTTGCTATTTTTCAAGGTGCATTATTTGCAATTATTACTGCTGTTTTTGGTTATAATGGATTTTTAATGGGTGCTATTTTTTCAATAAGTTCTTTAATTCCTGCTATTGGCGGTGCTTTAATTTATATACCTATTAGTCTTTATGAATTTGCTATGAGTAATCAAAAAGCTGCTTTTTGGATTTTTGGTTATTCTGTTTTGGTAATATCTTTTTTTGCGGACACTTTAATCAAGCCTTTAATTATCAAATGGATTAATGAAAAACTTGTTAAAACTCCTACGAATATCAATGAATTCTTGATTTTTTTAGCAATGATCGCTGGAATTTCTAGTTTTGGGTTTTGGGGTATTATTTTAGGTCCAGCAATTTTAACTTTTTTTATTTCAACTATAAGACTTTATGTAATTTTGAAAGATAAAAATTTAATTTAATAATCCAAATTAAAAAGTTTAAAAATTTAAGCTTTTTAATTATTTAAGTCTTTGATTTCTTTTTTAAATATCTCTCCTCGTTCTTTATAGGAGCTAAATTGATCCAAACTTGCACAAGCAGGACTTAGTATAGCAATTTCGTTATTTTTTAATTCTTTTGAAATTTCTTTGATAGCATCTTTTAGAAAATGGCATTGATAAGCTTTTATTTTATAATCTTTAGCATAAGAATTAAGTTTTTGTATATTTGATCCTATGATGTATAAAGCTATATCTAGTTTTTGCATAAAATTGAATAAGTTGTTAAATTCCATTCCTTTATCATCACCCCCTATGATAAGATAAATTTTTTTATCTTTATAGCGTTTAAGCGCTTCTAAAGTGGCATTTTCATTAGTAGCTTTTGTATCATTGATCCAAGTTCTTCCTAGATGATCTTTTAATTCTTCTAATTTATTTTCTTCCATTTTAAAAGTGGATAAAAGTTTATAATTGATATCTTTAAGGATAATTTTTTTTATACTACAAGCTATAAGAGCATCGATTAAAAAAGGTTTTTTAAAATTAACTTTTTTTAGATCAATTTCCATTTTCTGTGCTAAATCTTTTTCATCTTTATAAGTAATTTTATCCGCTTTTGTAGGAATATCAGCATATATTTGAGGAAGTATAACTTTATCACATTTTTGCATTCTATATAAAACACTAAGTTTGGCTTCTTCATAGGCTTTAAAACTTCCATGCCAAGAGATATGATCTGTGCTTATAGGCAAAAGGGCATAAATTTCGGGTTTTGCTAATTTTGTATAATGAAGAGTAAAAGATGAAGTTTCAAGTATCCATAATTTTGCATAAGGATTTAAATTAGCTAAAGGTATGCCTATATTTGCGCCCATAACAGCTCCTACATGTTTTAAGAGATGTTGGGTTATTTGTGTTGTTGTTGTTTTTCCATTTGTTCCGCTAATCCAAACACTTCTTGGCATAATGTCATAAAAGAAATCATATTCACTGATTAAATTTCTAGCTTGTTTAACTAAGATATGATCTTTTGGAAAACCTGGGCTTACTATTTCAAGTGAACTTAAAGAAGGGTTAAAATGATTTGTAGGTAATAAATTGTTATTAAATTCATCTTTTAAAGGCTTTTTAAAATTATCATCATAAATATCAAAGCCACCTAATTTTTGCGCTAAAGCTTTAGTGGTTGTTCCGTAACCAAATAAAGATTTTTTCATCTTAATTTTATTGAGGCAAGGGCGATTAAATTGGTAAGTAAAGCTATCATCCAAAAACGCACAATGATTTTATTCTCTACCCAGCCTACTTTTTCAAAATGATGATGGATAGGAGCCATTTTAAATACTCTTTTATGAAATATTTTAAAACTTCCAACTTGCAAAATAACTGATATGGTTTCAAGAACAAAAACAAATCCTATAAGTAAAAGTAAAATTTCATTTTTACTAATAACTGCTAAAAACCCTATAAAAGCTCCTATGCTTAAACTGCCACTATCTCCCATAAAAATTTGTGCTGGATAGCAGTTATACCATAAAAACCCCATTAAAGCTCCAATTAAAGCCGCACAAACAATTGCAACTTCTCCAAGATTTTGAATTTTAGGCAAAAGCAAATACTCGCTGTAATTAAGATTTCCGCTTAAATAAATAAAAATTGCTAAAGTTGAAAGAGAAAATATAGAAGGAACCGTTGCTAATCCATCAAGTCCATCTGTTAAATTTACTGCATTAGAACTTGAAATTAAAACTAAAATCCAAAAGACTATAGCAAAAAGAGATAAATCAAAAAGAGGATGTTTGTAAAAAGGGATATATAAATCTGTATTAAATCCATAAAAATAAAGTGGCACACAACAAAGCAAAGAAGCAATGATTTGAGCTATAAATTTAGCCCTAGCACTAAGACCACTGTGATTGTTTTGATAAAGAATTTTACCTAGATCATCAATAAGACCTATAAGCGAAAATAAAATAAGACATAAAAGGGTCAAAAGAGCAAAATAATTATCAAATTTTATGCATATTAAACTTGCAATAACAGCACAAGATATAAAGACAATCCCACCCATTGTTGGTGTTTTTGATTTCATTTGATGATTTTGTGGAGCGTATTCGTATATAGGTTGATTAGCATTTTTTGTTTTTGCCCATTTTATAAATTTTGGAATAATAAATAAAGTAAGACAAAGGGCAATGAAAAATGCAAATCCTGCACGCACGCTAATATAAGTAAAAAAAGCATAATCACTAAAATAAGATAAATAATACAAATGTAAAGCCTTTTTTTGTTTTTAAAGTTTAATTTTAGTAAAATCAAGCAAAAAATATTCTTATAAAGAGTTTAAAAAATGAAACAAAAATGTATTTTAGTTATAACAGATGGTGTAGGGTATAATCCAGATAGTGAATTTAATGCTTTTTTTCATGCCAAAAAGCCAAATTATGAAAAACTTTTTAAAGAAGTGCCTCATACTCTTATTAAAACCAGTGGTTTAGCAGTAGGTTTACCAGAGGGACAAATGGGTAATAGTGAAGTAGGGCATATGTGTATAGGAAGTGGACGCATTATTTATCAAAATTTAGTAAGAATTAATAAGGCTATAGAAAATAATACTTTAAAAGATAGCACTAATCTTCAAAATATTTTAAAAAAATGCAAGAAAATTCATATTATAGGTTTATATAGTGATGGAGGGGTACATTCAAGCCATATGCATTTTAAAGCTTTGCTTAAAATGTGCAAAGATGCAGGTAATGAAGTTTATGCGCATATGATAAGTGATGGTAGGGATACAAGTCCTAAAAGTGGTATAAATTTCGCTAAAGATTTAATAAAATTTTGTCAAGAAAAAGATATTCAATTTGCAAGTTTATGCGGAAGATTTTATGCTATGGATAGGGATAAAAGATGGGAGAGAACACAAAAATATTATGATTGTTTATTAGCTAAAGTGTTAAAAAATAGTGATTTTGTTGAGCATATTCAAAATTCTTATGATAAAGATATTACCGATGAGTTTTTAGAGTCTATAATTAATCCTAAATTTGAGGGAATTAATGAAGAAGATGGACTTATTTTTATTAATTTTAGAAATGATAGAATGAAACAGATTATTGAAGTTTTAAATGATGGAAATTTTAAAGAATTTAAGCGTGAAAAAATTTTCAAAAATTTACTTACAATGACTGTTTATGATGATAAATATAATATTCCAGTGTTATTTGAAAAAGAAAAGATTGATAATACCTTGGCTGAGACTATTTCTTTGGCTGGTTTAAGACAACTTCATACAGCAGAGACTGAAAAATATGCTCATGTAACTTTCTTTTTCAATGGAGGAAAAGAAGAAGTTCTTGAAAATGAAACAAGGGTTTTAATCCCAAGCCCTAAGGTAAAAACTTACGATTTGATGCCTCAAATGAGTGCTTATGAAGTGCTTGAAGTGGTGTTAAAAGGTATAGAAAATCAAGAAGATTTTATAGTTGTTAATTTTGCCAATGGAGATATGGTAGGACATACTGGAGATTTTAAAGCGGCTGTTAAGGCTGTAGAAGCTGTAGATGATTGTTTAGGAGAAATTATAAAAAAAGCTAGAGAGCAAGATTATGCTTTTATTATTACAAGTGATCATGGCAATTGTGAAGCTATGCAAAATAAGAAAGGGGAGTCGCTTACCAATCATACAACTTTTGATGTATTTGCTTTTATTGAGGCAAAAAATATTACGAAGCTTAAAGAAGGTAAGGGACTTAGTAATATAGCTGCTAGCATTTTAAAGATCATGGGGATTAATATCCCAAAAGAAATGAATGAAGCTTTGTTTTAAATTGGGTATAAATTAATTTAATTACTAAAGCATTGTATAATTTTAAAATAAAAAAGGAGTAAAAATGAAATTTAGCGGAAAAAATGTTTTAATCACAGGATCAAGTAAGGGCATAGGCTCATATATTGCAAGAGTTTTAGCAGAATTTGATCTTAAAGTTTGGATTAATTATAGAGGAGATCATAAACTTGCAGATGCCTTAAAAGAGGAAATTGAATCAAAAGGTGGCAAAGCTGCTGTAATTAAATTTGATGCAAGCAAAGAGGATGAATTTGAAGCTGCTATTAAGACTATCATAGAAAGCGATGGAGAACTTAGTTATTTGGTAAATAATGCAGGAATTACAAATGATAAATTAGCCTTAAGAATGAAATTAGAAGATTTTACTGAAGTAATTAATGCGAATTTAAATTCAGCATTTTTAGGTTGTAAGGAAGCATTAAAAATAATGAGTAAAAAACGTTTTGGAGCTGTTGTAAATATAGCTTCTATAGTGGGAGAAATGGGCAATGTTGGACAAGTGAATTATTCTGCTAGTAAAGGTGGAATGATTGCTATGACTAAATCTTTTGCAAAAGAGGGTGCGAGTCGTAATATTCGTTTTAATGTTGTAACGCCTGGATTTATTAAAAGCGATATGACAGAGGTTTTAAGCGAAGAAATTAAAAAATCTTATGAAGATAATATCCCTTTAAAACGTTTTGCTGAACCTTGCGAAGTTGCTTATTGTGTAGCATTTTTGCTTAGTGATTATGCTTCTTATGTGACAGGAGACTCTCTTAAAATTAATGGCGGACTTTATATGTAATGATAAATAAAAAAACCTATGAAATCACTTCTTGTGATGATGTTGAGCTTAATATAAAAAGAGAATCAAAGCTTGAATTTAAGCTTTGGTTTGATGATGCTAAAGAAGTAAAAGCTTTAGTTTTTATCAATCAAGGGCTTGGAACTGATTGTAATGATCCTTATTTAGATTTTGTTGCTAGAGATTTAATCAAAAATTTAGATATTGCTATTGTAGGAGTTAATTATCACTGCATAGGCAATCGTCCTCAAACAGGTTCTAGTTTTTATTTAGATGATATTGATAAGCTTATTTTAAGTGAAAGTTGCAAAGCTATCAATTTAGAACTTCCTTTAGAGGTTAAAGATATTAATAATTATGAAAAAATGAGTGAAGTTTTTCATTTTGTCAATCAAAATTTAGCTAGAAGAAAATTTGAAGGGAAATTAAATCCTAATTATTTTTTAAACCTTCATGTAAGTTTACAGCCTAGTAAAAATGAATATCAAAATTTTGGCATTATGCAAGCACAAGATTTAATCAATGCTTTGCTTTTTATTAAAGCAAATCCTCCATTTAAAATTTCTGGGGGGGGGGATTTAGCTATTATCATGATAGGGACTTCTCACGGAGGATATTTATCACACCTTGCGGCTAAAATTGCCCCTTGGCTTATAGATGGAGTGATTGATAATTCTAGTGGAGCTAAATTTCCTTGGAGGGTTGTAGGTTTTGGCAAAGAGATTGATTTTATGCAATATGCTGAATTTTCAACTTTTGATTTTTTTCATCATATTAATACTCATTGTTCCACAAAAACATTTTGGACCAGTAATAAAGAAGCAAAAAACTTTTTTTCTCCGGCAAGAAGAAAAATAAGAAACATTTTAGAAGAAGATCATCTTATAATACAAAGCAAATATGCCAATACAAAATATGTGAGTTATTTTTCTGTAAAAGATCAATATCTTTCTTTAGAAGAAAAAAGAATTTTATATAAAGAATTTAGGGATTTAAATTTTGATGCTTGTCTTTATGAAATCAGTGAAAAAGATATAGATCATAAATTCATAAAAGATCTAAATCACGGTATGGGAATACCTACAAAACTTTTAATTAAAAAAGAATTGCCAACTTTATTAGATAAAATTCTTTTAGATAATAAAAAAGACTTTAAAGAAAAAAGTATTTCTTATCCAAGTGAAGACTTAATTTATACTTTTAGCGAAGAGAATAATAGAATAAGTTTGAAGATTATAAAAAAGTAATATTGTATTTTTAAGCTTTTTAGGATAAAATACGCGTTATTTTAAATTCAAGGAGATAGATAATGGCAACTTTTGATGATGTAAAATCAGTTGTAGTAGAGCAATTAAGTATAGATGCAGATGCGGTAAAAATGGATTCTAAGATAATTGAAGATTTAGGTGCAGATTCTTTAGATGTTGTTGAGCTTATTATGGCTTTAGAGGAAAAATTTGGTATAGAAATCCCTGATAGTGATGCTGAGAAGCTTATTAAAATTGAGGATGTTGTAAATTATATTGATAATCTTAAAAAATAATTTTAAATTCTTATAATAAGGAAGCTATTTTTGAAAAGAGTTGTAGTTACAGGTATTGGAATGATCAATGCTCTTGGTCTAAATAAAAATGACTCTTTTGGAGCAATTTGTGAAGGTAAGAGTGGCGTTGGAAATATTACTCTTTTTGATAGTAGTAATTTTCCTGTAAGAATAGCTGCTGAAGTAAAAAATTTTGATCCACTAGAAGTTATTGACGCTAAAGAAGTTAAAAAAATTGATCGTTTTATACAGCTTGGAATAAAAGCAGCAAAAGAAGCAATGCAAGATGCTAATTTTGATGAAAATTTTCAAGAAGAAGAATTTGGTATTGTTTCAGCAGCTGGTATAGGTGGTTTGCCTAATATAGAAAAGAATTCTATAATTTGTCTTGAAAAGGGTGCGCGTAGAATTTCTCCATTTTTTATTCCATCAGCACTTGTGAATATGCTAGGTGGATTAATTTCTATAGAGTATTCTTTAAAAGGGCCAAATATTTCTTGTGTAACAGCTTGTGCGGCGGGAACTCATGCTATAGCTGAAGCTTATAAAAGTATAGTTTTAGGAACAGCTAGTAAAATGCTTGTTGTAGGTGCAGAAGCGGCTATTTGTCCTGTAGGAATTGGTGGTTTTGCATCAATGAAAGCATTGTCAACAAGAAATGATGATCCTCAAAGAGCTTCTAGACCTTTTGATAAAGAAAGAGATGGTTTTGTTATGGGAGAGGGAGCTGGAGCTTTAGTTTTTGAAGAGTATGAGGAAGCCAAAAAAAGGGGTGCTCATATATATGCTGAACTTATAGGGTTTGGAGAGAGTGCTGATGCACATCATATTACTTCGCCTACTTTAGATGGTCCACTTAGAGCTATGCAAAAAGCTTTAAAGATGGCTGGTAATGTAAAAATTGATTATATTAATGCACATGGAACTTCAACTCCAGTTAATGATAGAAATGAGACAGCAGCAATTAAAGCACTTTTTGGAAATGATATTCCTTTGGTAAGCTCTACTAAAGGTCAAATAGGTCATTGTTTGGGAGCTGCTGGGGCTATTGAAGCTGTTATTAGTATTATGGCTTTAAAACAAAATATTGTCCCACCAACTATTAATCAATTAGTTCAAGATGAAGAATGTGATCTTGATTATGTGCCAAATAAAGCTAGAGAAATGAATTTAAAGGTTGCTATGAGCAATTCATTTGGATTTGGTGGCACAAATGGTTGTGTGATTTTTAAAAAAGTAGATAATTAATAATGGCTTCATATTTAGATTTTGAAAAAAATATTGAACAAATTGATCAAGATATTATTAATGCTAAAAATAAGGGCGATTTTGAAGCTGTTGCTATCTTGCAAAAAAATCTTGAAAAAGAAATACAAAAGACTTATAAAAATTTAAGTGATTTTGGTCGTTTGCAACTTGCTAGACATCCAGATCGTCCTTATGCTTTAGATTATATTCATCTTATTTTAAATGACGCTCATGAAATTCATGGAGATCGATCTTTTAAAGATGATCCTTCTATTGTTTGTTTTATGGGTTATTTGGGTCAAAAAAGACTTATTGTTATAGGTGAGCAAAAAGGAAGAGGAACTAAAGATAAAATTCTAAGGAATTTTGGTATGCCTCATCCTGAAGGATATCGTAAAGCTTTAAGAGTTGCAAAACTTGCTGAAAAATTTGAAATTCCTATACTTTTTTTAATTGATACCCCAGGAGCTTATCCAGGTATTGAGGCTGAAGAAAGAGGTCAAAGTGAAGCTATAGCGCGTAATTTGTATGAATTAAGCGATCTTAAAACTATTACCATTGCTGTAGTTATTGGCGAAGGAGGTAGCGGAGGAGCTTTAGCTATAGGTGTTGCAGATAAGCTTGCAATGATGAAAAATTCTGTTTTTTCAGTTATCTCTCCAGAGGGTTGTGCAGCGATACTTTGGAATGATCCTTTAAAAAATGAAGTAGCAGCAAAGGCTATGAAAATCACAGCAGATGATCTTAAATCTCAATCTTTAATAGATGATGTCATAGAAGAGCCTTTAAATGGAGCACATCGAAATAAAGAAGGTGCAGCTGTTGCTATAGCAAATTACGTTAAAAAATCTTTAGAAGAACTTGAAGGTATTGATAAAAGAGAACTTGTTTCTAATCGTATGAAAAAAATTCTTAAACTTGGATCTTATACTGAATATTCTTAAAAATATAAAAATTTATTATATTTTTTTATTTAATATTTAGATTTATATTTATTTCTTGATAAATATTTTTTAGCTTATATTGGTTAAAAAATATTTTTATAGACTTTCTTTAACTTTTTGTATTCAATAATTTGTTTTAAATTTTGTTTTATGCTGATTAAATATTATTAATAAATAATTTTTTATTTATTAAATTTTAAGCTAGTTCTCTTATAATTCAAAATTGATATTTAGTATCAATTTTATTTTAAAGGAAAAATTTTGACTAAAAAATTAAAAACCCCAATATTTGCAAGAAATAAATTTTTTATTTTTTCTTTATTCTTAAGCTCTTGTGCATATGCTCAAGAACAGTATAGACTTAATGAAGCTGTTATAAGTGCAAGTGGATTTGAGCAAAGCATAGTAGATGCACCTGCATCTATATCTATAATTACAAAAGAAGAGTTAAGTCAAAAACCTGTTAAAGATATAGGTGAAGCTATTGCCGATATCCCAGGAGTTGATGTAACTATGAATAAAACTGGAACTTACGATTTTAGTATACGTGGTTTTAGCTCTAGTTATACTCTTGTATTAATTGATGGAAAAAGACAAAGCGTTGCAAACGGTTTTTACGATAATGGTTTTGGAGGAAGTGAATCTGGATACTTGCCTCCCTTATCAATGATTGAGCGCATAGAGGTGATTAGGGGTCCTGCTTCAACTCTTTATGGAAGTGATGCTGTTGGAGGTGTTATTAATATTATTACTAAAAAAAATCCCAATAAAACTGAAGCAAGCATTGAATTTAATACACTTTTACAAAATCACCCTAAGAAATATGGTAATGCAGGAGGACTAAATTTTTATATAGCAACACCAATTATTGATAATAAATTTTCAGTTTCTACTAGATTTAAATATTATGATAAAAAAGATTCTGATTTAAAATGGCCAACTCCTGTATATCAAGGTTCATCTCAGAAACCATCTAATTATCAAATTGCTAGTCACTCTCCAGGATATTTTTCTAGTTTAGGTTTTGGCGCTAGATTTAATTTAAATGTCAATGATAATAATGACGTATATTTAGATTTAGAACGCTATATTAATGAAATAAGTGTAAATTCTACTAGCGGCAGAGCGATAAAAAGTGAGAGAAGATTATTTAAAGACAATATAGTTTTAAATCATGATGGAATGTATAATTTGATTTCAACTAACTCCTATTTTCAGTATGGAAGCACAAAGGATATAGATTTACATAGTCAAATTTTTGTAGTTGAAAGTAAAGCTGTTGTTCCATTTGATCTTAATAAATATGGTAATTTTGTTACAAGTTTTGGAGCAAGGTTGGATTATGAAATGCTTAAAAATGATTCTTCATCTGCTGGAACTGAAATTAAAGGAAAAAATTTAGATCAAACATTAGCTGCCTTGTATGCAGAGAATGAATATTTTATTAACGATAATCTTATATTTACTACAGGGTTAAGATATAATTATAGCGATTTATTTAACTCACAATTTACTCCAAGAGTTTATTTGGTTTACAATCTAAATGACAATGCAACTTTAAAAGGAGGAGTATCAAAAGGCTATAAGATTCCTGCTGTAAAACAGCTTACAAATGGATATTATAATTATGGCAATGGAAGCGCTTCTTTTGGAAATCCTGATTTAAAGCCTGAAGAAAGTATAAATTATGAACTTGGTATAGATTTTAAAATATTTAATTTTGCACATTATTCTATAACTGCTTTTGTGACGGATTTTAAAAATCAAATTTCTAATGAAGAATTAGATGGAACTTTAAATGGTATAGATTGTAGTAGTGGTATAACATGTACAAGACCTATAAATTTAGGAAAAACTAGAACAAATGGAATAGAATTTGCCTTTAATACTATATCTTATAATGGTTTTAGTATCAATTCTTCTTATACTTTCATGGATAATCGCTATAAAAATGGTAAAAAAAATATTTATGGTGGCAATAGGATAGAGAATTTACCAAGGCATATAGCTATGATAAAATTAAATTACGAAAAAGGTAAATTGAATTCTTATATAAAAACAAGAGCAAGACTTGATACTATCAGTAAGCCAAAAGGGGGAAATAATAAGCCTTTGCCTTGGCAAAAATATAAACCTTTTTATATAGTTGATATTGGGTTAAATTATAAAGTAGATAAGCATAGCACTCTTAATTTTTCTATACAAAATCTTTTTGATAAAAACTTTTTTGATCCAGGTATTACTAGTTATGCAAATAATGGATTGCCAGGAGGATATGCAAATCGATATCAAGATTATACTGAAGGTAGAAGCTTTTGGATAAGTTATAAATACGATTTTTAAATTTATAAAAAATTAAATGATTTGAATTTATAATGAATATAATTCATAACTTAATAAAAGTTTTTAAAGGAATATTATGAATTTAAAAACATTAAAAGAAGAAAGATTTGTTTCTTCGCCCTATATTCAACCTAAAAGATATACTTATGAATATAAGGGAAAAAAATATTCTTGGGATTTTATTTGTGCTAAAGATAGCGTATCTATTTTGCTATATCATGTAGATTTACAAAGTTTTGTTTTCGTTAAACAATTTAGAATTCCACTTTGGCACTATCAAACAAGTTTAAAAGAGTATAAAGAAAATAAAAATTTAGGATATACAATAGAGCTTTGTTCTGGGCTAATTGATAAAAATTTAAGCATAGAAGAAATTGCCAAGGAAGAATGTATAGAAGAGCTTGGTTTTCATCCTAAAAAATTAGAAAAGATTAATGAGTTTTATTCTGGTTTTGGTTCAGGGGTTAGCAAACAAAATCTTTATTTTGCAGAAATAAGTCAAAAAGATAAATTAAGTCAAGGTGGAGGCATAGACACAGAAGAAATTGAAGCCGTTTATGTTAAAGTTGTGGATTTTGAGGAATTTACAAAAAATATTATCCGTAATTCTCTGCTTGATTATTCTTATTTTTGGTTTATGAAAGAAAAAGCCAAAGTATACAATTTAGCTTAAAATTAAGCTAAATTATTTTTTTGGCGTGATAGACTTGTTTCATTAAGCATTTCTTCAAAGATATCAAAAAGTTCTAAAGAAGCATTTTCTGCATTTTGACATTTTTCTGTAATTTTGTTTTGTGTTACTTGAGTTGATGAGTCTTCAGTGTGAGCTATATTGATTGCAGAATTCATATTTTCGTGAACTTTTTGATGAGGTTCATTAATTTTTGAGAATATTTTACTATGTCCAAATCTTTCTTTTCCTGTGCTAGCTAACCATTTTCCTAAACGACATGAGGTATGATTTGCTAGTTGATTTCCTGTTTTTTCAAAAATTTCTTTATAGCCATTGAGTTTAAAAGCAACGTGATCTAACTTAGCTAAAGAAATAAAAGCTTCAGAAGTTATATCTTTTGCATTGGCATTTGTTAAGTTGGATTCTTGAATCAATTCATTAAATTTATTTGAAAAATTTTGTATATAAGAATTAGAATCAGTAGAAACTTTTTCAACTTGTTCGCTTTGTGAATACATTTCATTGGCATTTTGTTTTAATAAATTGATATTCATTTCAACTTCTGCTGTAGCTTTTTGTGTCTTTTCTGCTAGTTTTCTAACTTCATCAGCAACAACGGCAAATCCACGTCCATATTCTCCTGCACGTGCAGCTTCTATTGCTGCGTTTAATGCTAAAAGATTAGTTTGATCTGAAACGTCTTTAATTAAATTTATAACATTAGTGATTTCATCAACGCTTCTATGGAGAGTTCCAGCAGTATTACGAGATTTATTTGCTGATTCTATAATTTCTTCTAAAGAAGAAGTTATAGAATGGGTAATATGATCAAGTTCATCCATTTTACTAAGAGAATTTTGGGAGTATTGTGAGATGATTTCAGCTTTATTGACATTATCTAACATATTATTTTGAACAATGCTAATATTATTAAGAACTCCATTTAATAAGATTTTTAAAAGATCTGTTTTTAATTTTGACTCTAAGCTTTCTTGTTCAAGCGATGTAATTTTTGTTTTAAGATCCAAATTTTCATTTTCTAAATTTTTTATTTTTTCTTTATAGATTTTAACTTCTTCTTCAAGAAATTTAAGATCATTTTGGCTATTCTTTGAACTAAACATTATGACTCCTTTTTATAATTTGAAAGATATTCATTAAGTTGGTCTTTAAGTATTAATTTCTCTTTTTTGAGTTTTGAAATTTCTGTATTGCTTAAAAAGATTGTTCCATTTTCAGCATTTTTAATTTTTTCATCTAGTTGATTGTGTTGATCAAAAAGCTTATCAAAGTGAGCGTCTTTACCTTTTAATGATGATATTAAATCTCTAAATTCATGTAACATGGTTTTCCTTTGTTTTTGGTAAGTTTTAAGATTGTTTAATATTATATCTTAAATTAAGAGACTTAAACTTAAAAAAATATAAAATTTTATATATTAATATCGTAGATATTAAGGAGTAAAATCCTTAATATTATTTAGAGTTTTGTTTTTTAAGAGTTCTTAAAGTAGAAGCTGCAATTCTTATTTTTTTTGTAGTACCATCTTCTAGGGTTATACGAACTGTTCTAAGATTTGGTAAAAATCTTCTTTTTGTTTTATTGTTTGCATGACTAACATTATTACCTACCATAGGTCTTTTACCTGTAACTTGACAAATTCTTGACATTAGTTTTTCCTTAAGCTTGAGATTTATTTTAGCTATGTTTTTTCTATATAAAAACAAAATTGTATCTAAATAAACTTAAAAATTCAAATTATTTATATTTTTTTAATATATAAAAGATAAAATTTTTCTTTGTCGTCTAAATTAAATTGAATATAAAATGAGGTTAAAATGTATGTAGCTCCTAGTATATTATCTGCCAATTTTTTAAGACTTGAGGAAGAGATTAAGGCGATAGAGCAGGCTGGAGCCGATCTTTTACATATTGATGTAATGGATGGATATTTTGTTCCAAATTTAACATTTGGTCCTTGTGTAATAGAAAAAATTTCTAGTATTACAAATGTTCCATTAGATGTACATTTAATGGTAAAAGATGTTGTTAAATTTGTAGATTTTTTTATCCCTTTAAAGCCTAAATTTATTTCTTTTCATATAGAAGCAGAAAATCATCCAATAAGACTTTGTGAATACATAAGATCTCAAGGAATTCATCCTGCTATTGTTTTAAATCCTCATACACCTATAGATTCTATAAAACATATGTTAGAATTTGTTGATATGATTCTTTTAATGAGTGTTAACCCAGGATTTGGTGGGCAAAAGTTTTTGCCATTAATATATGAAAAAATTAGAGAATTAAGAGAGTTGATTGATAGGAAAAATGCAAAGGTTTTTATAGAGGTAGATGGGGGTATTAATGGTTTAAATGCCAGTGAGTTGGAAGCTAGTGGAGCTGATATATTGGTTGCAGGAAATCATATTTTTTCTTCTAATGATTATGCAAGTGCTATTAAATCATTAAAGCTTGAATTTTGAATTTACAACAAATTGATTTAATTATTACTAAACTTATAAGACAAAGTAGATCTTATGAATGGGTGATTAACGAATTTTCTATGATTGATGAGCTAAAGGATTTAAATCTAGATTTGAGGCTTTTAGAATTTATGGGTATTTCGTTTAATTTAAATAAAGATAATACTCTTACCTTAAAATCAAGAACTAAAAATTTTAAAGAAGAAATATTTTGTATAGTTGATATAGAAAGCACAGGTGGTATTAAGAATGGAAATATTTTAGAAATAGGTGCTGTAAAAATTCAAAATTTTAAAGAAATCGATCATTTTTGTTCTTTGATTAAGGTTGAAGAAATTCCTGATAAAATTACCGAGCTAACTGGTATTAATATAGATATGGTAAAGAATGCTCCTGCTCTTGATATTGTTTTAAAACAATTTAGAACCTTTTTAAAAGACAGTATTTTTGTGGCACATAATGTTAGATTTGATTATAGTTTTATTTCTAAAGCTTTAAATAATTGTAATTTAGGAATTTTACTTAACCGTCGTATTTGTACTATAGAATTTGCTCAATGTTGTATAGATAGTCCAAGATATAAACTTGAAACGCTTAAAGAAGTTTTAGGTATACAAAATATACATCATAGAGCATTAAATGATGCCCTAGCTGCAGCTGAAATTTTTAAATATTGTCTTAGCAAACTTCCTTATCATATTAAAACTACAGAGGAGCTTATTAGTTTTATTAGAACTTCTCGTTCAAAAACAAATAATAAGAGTTTGCAAAATAGTCCAAAGACGAAAGAAAATGGGTAGTCAATTTTTAAAAGATTATATCAAGGATTTGCAAAGTAAATTTTAACAGGAAAACTTACAGCTATATCTTTATCATCTGCTTTTAATGTAAGAGGATAATCTATTTGAATTAGGTTTTTATATTGTTTTAAATGATCTATAAAATTATACAAAATTCTAGGATTTTTAATATTTGCCTGTATCAGTAGGTGTTCTTTTAAATAAGGAATTGATTGATTTGTATCTAAAGACTTTATTTTTACATTTTGAAAGTAGTTTTTTGTAAAATTTACAAAATTTTGAACATCAAATTGACGTTTAAATTGTTCCAAGCTTATATTATTTTCTTTACGTAAAAGATTTAATTTATCTTCACTTGCTTTGAGTTCTTTATTGGTTGAGGCAAGTGATGAATTTTGAATATTTTCTTTTGCAACGATTTCTTTGTATTCTTTAAGTATAGGCAAAAGTAAAAATAAAATTAAGCCAGTACATATTGTTATAAAACTAAAAGAATAGATAAGAAGTTTTAAAACATCTATTTCTTCAAAACTTTTATCTTTCATTGTTATTTCCTATTTTTGTATTAATACTTATAAAACGATACCACCCATTATTGAGTTTATAATAGTTAGTATGACTTTCATCAAAAACACTTTTTAGCGGAGTTTCTAAAAGCAAAATAAACATTTCTTTTGTTGGAGTAATGCCTGAGAGTTTTAGTGAATATTTATTTTGTTCTAAATTATCCAAAGTAATTGCATTTGTTTGAATAACCATATCTAAAATATTTTTAAGACTTTCCTTTATATACTGGTTTTGTGTATAAAAATTATTTGCCATATAGCTTTGATTGAGTAAAATTTTATATAAATCTTCGTTTTTTGAAATTTGATTTTCTTTAAGTATTATTTCTTGTTTTTTGTTTTCTATGGAATTAGAAATAAAGCTTACTTTAAATAAATAAATAAAATAAATAAATAAAATAAATGAGATTCCAAATATAAATAAAGCAAACCATGTTTTATCAAAAAGTGTCCAAATAGGTTTTTTTCTAGGTTGTATAAAACTATATTTCATAAGAGTTAAGTTCCTCTTGCATTAAAGTTATCATCCAGTTTAGAGTATCAATTTTTTCAAATTTTGGCTCTAAAAAGATTTCATTTTCTATTACTTCAAAAGTAGCAAGAGAAAATTCTTTATCGCTAAAAAATACTAGCTCATCAATGAAATTATTAGAGTATTTATCATCATTATAAAATTTTTGAATACTTGAAAAAATATAATTACAAATTTCCATGTCATGACTAAAGCTATTTAATTCTTTAAAATCGATATCATTTTGTAATACACTTTCTTTATTTTCGCTATCTAAAAACTCAGAATTTTCTTGCATATCAAGCTCTTCTTTTTCTTTAGAAAACAATAACTCGTCATCTAAAGAGTCTGATTGATCTTCAATATTTCCCTGAGTAGTATTTTTTTCAAATACTTTATAATCTCCAAATAAAATATCCTTTCCCTTACAAATCATTAAAGTTAAAAAATTATCATAATTATGTATATATAAAATCGTTTTTTCTAAGCTTAAGCTCCTTTTTGAGATATGATAATATAGCAAAGCAAAAGGTGAATATAAAAAATCAATTCCGCTATATTCTTCAAAAAGTTCATTAAAATATTCTATATGTTCAGTAGCAATATAAATTTGTGCATTATTTAAAGGTAAATATTTTACACTCATTTTGCCTATATTAAATTTTTCAAGATTATTGGTATTTAAATCAGGAATTAATCCTTGCTCTTGATTATTTAAAAATAAGCCTATATAGTATATAAGATATTTTTTGCTTAATTTTTTTATATGTTCTAGAAGTTTTTTTTCGTCATTAAAAGTTTTTTCTTGGGTGCTAATTAAATTTTTATTTCGATAAATTTTTGCTTTAAAGATTTGTTCATTTTCTTTTATAAGAATAGCAATAAAAATCTGTGGAAGATATTTTTTTAAAAAAAACATTAATAAACCTTGAAACTATCCATATTATATATTTTTTCAAATTCTTTTTTTAAAAAAATTTTCGCTTGGCTTTTTGATAAATCTGAAATATCTAAAGGATCAGAAAGTCTATAAATAATTTTACTAAAAGGTTTTGGTAAAATCATTTGGTCCCAACTTGAAAATTTCCAAAAACGATTTGTTTCATAATTTAAAATTCTTATTTTAACATTTTTCTTTTGTGCAATTAAAATCGCCCCATCTGAAATACTATGAAAAGGTCCTCTTGGACCATCTGGGGTAATAACTATATCGTCATTTTGATCTAAAACTTTAAAAGCTGATTTTAATACAGTTCTAGCTCCTTTAAAAGTGCTACCTCTAATGGAGTGAAGACCATAAAATGAAATAATTCTTGCAATTTTTTCTCCATCTTTGTGTAGAGAAATCATTACATAAGCTCTTTTATTTTTAAATCTAAAATGTCTAAAAGCAAAAGGCATTAAAGCTAATCGTCCGTGCCAAAATAAAATAACACAAGGTTTTTCATCTACCTTTTTTCCTTTATATTCTTTAGAACAAGTTAAGAAAATAAACCATTGTAATAAAAATATTATTCTAGTTAAAAAAAATTCTTTAAATAATTTCCCCATGAAGCACCATGCGTTTAACATCTGTAATCTTTACACGTTTTAATTTTCCTAAGAATTCTTCACTTCCTTGAATTTGAACTAAAAAATTATTATCCGTTCTACCAGCAACAGCTCCATTGGCCCTTAGCTCCTCAAATAAAACTTTTACTTCTTTGTTTTTTTGTTTAAGAACAATTTCATCTAATATTTCATTATGTCTATTTTGCAAAGTTGTAAGTCTAGAAGAAGCGATATCTTCAGGAATTTGATTTGGCATTGAAGCAGCTTTAGTAAGAGGTCTTTTAGAATATTTAAAAGAAAAAAGTTGCTCAAAACGCACTTGTTCTAAAACATCCATAGTTTCTTCAAAATCTTTATCGCTTTCGCCAGGGAATGCTACAATGATGTCTGTAGATATGCTAACATCAGGACAAAGTTCTCTGATTTTAAAAGCTCTATTTAAATACCACTTTTTATCGTATCCTCTTTTCATGGCTTTTAAAATATTATCAGAACCGCTTTGTAATGGCATATGAATGGATTTGCAAATTTTAGGATTATTAGCAAAAACTTGTAAAAACTTATCATCCATATGTAAAGGATGAGGGCTAGTAAAACGAATACGTTCTAAGCCTTCAATAGTGCTAAGCTCTTCTAAAAGATCTGAAAAATCTATTTTTTTATGATTATTGCGGAATTTTTTACCATAATTATTTACATTTTGTCCAAGTAAAAATACTTCTTTTGCTCCTTTTTGAACTGCCTTTAAGGTTTCTTTAAAAATGATATCAAATGGAATTGAAATTTCATCTCCGCGCGTATAAGGAACTATGCAATAAGTGCAATGCTTGTCACAACCTATAGAAATATTAATATAAGTTTTATAAGGATTGTTTCTAAAATCAGCAAAAGTAAATTCACTTTCATCATAATCAATATCTGTCCCTATGAATTTAGGAGTTTTGACAGCTTTTGTGATTTTTGAAACATTTCTTGCTCCTAAAACAAAATCCACATAAGGAGCTCTTTTGAAAATCTCATCCCCTAAATGTGAAGCAGTGCAACCGCAAACTCCTATTTTGGCACCATTTTTTTTGATTTTTTCAAAAGCTCCAATTTCAGAAAACAATTTGTGAACAGGTTTTTCTCTTACAGAGCATGTATTGATAAGTATAAGGTCTGCTTCTTTAATGTCTTCAGTTAAGGTGTAATTTTCTTTTTGAGAGAGTTCAGCAACTATATGTTCTGAATCTCTTACATTCATAGCACAACCTAAAGTTTGAATAAATAATTTTTTTTCACTCAAAGAATGTGTACCTCATACATAAAATCTGATTCATCAAGCCCATATTTAATAGTTCTATGATAAACGCTAAAGCCTTTTTTTTCAAAATATTCTACAAGAGAAATTAATTGTTTATGAGAGTTGTCTTTATCAAAGTAAAAAAATTTTTGCCCTTCTTTTGTTACAGCTTCTTCGATTTTTTCTAAAGTAATAGTTTTTGGTTTTTCGTTGATTGAATTTCTTGCTAATTTTATTTCCATAGTTTTTCCTTAACTTCTTTTAAATTTATTATTATATCAATTTTACTTTTAATTAAACTTATTAAAGATATAATTTTTATCTTCTTTAAGCAAATTAATGAAAATTTCCCAAAAAAGGCAATATAGAAATGGAAAAAATTACAGATATTATAGAATCTATTGCTAATGAAAAAAATTTAGATCTAGAAAGTGTTAAAGATAAAGTAATTGTTGCATTAATTAATACAGCTAAAAAAGTTTATGGACAAGAATATGATTTTTTTGTTGATAATAAAAGCTTGAAACTTTATCAAAAAATTACTGTTATAGCAGATAATGATGAAAGATTAGACGAAAATAATGAAAGTTTTATTGCTCTAAGTAAAGCTAGAAAAGAAGCTGGAGAAGTTGAGGTTGGAGATGAGCTTACTTATGAGTGCTCTTTAGAAAATTTAGGAAGAACAGCAGTTAATATTTTACATAAAGAACTTGAATATCATATCCAAAAGCTTTTAGAACAAACTATTTTTGATAAATATAAAAATAAAGTAGGTCAAATAGTATTTGGGAATGTCGTGCGTATAGATAGTGAAGAAAATACTTATATAGAAATTGATGAATTAAGAGCTTTTTTACCGAGAAAAAATCGTATTAAAGGGGAAAAATTTAAAATAGGAGATGTTGTTAAAGCTGTAATACGTCGTGTTTATATCGATAAAGGTATTAAAATAGAACTTTCTAGGACAAGTCCTAAATTTTTAGAACGTTTGCTTGAATCTGAAGTTCCTGAGATTAAAGATGGTTATGTTAGTATACAAAATTGTGCAAGAATTCCAGGAGAAAGAGCAAAAGTTGTTTTAACAACTAATATGAGCAATATTGATCCAGTAGGAGCTACTGTTGGCGTTAAAGGAGTAAGGATTAACGCTGTAAGCAAAGAGCTCCATAATGAAAATATTGATTGTATAGAATACTCAAATGAAATTGAAATTCTAATAGCAAGAGCTCTAGCACCTGCTATTATTAGTTCTGTTAAGATTAAAGATCAAAAAGCTATTGTGAGTTTAAACAATGATCAAAAAAGCAAGGCTATAGGAAGGAATGGAATTAATATTCGCCTTGTTTCTATGTTGAGTTCTTGCGAAATAGAGCTTAATGTTCTTGATTCTAAAAATAATGAGAGTGCAGCAGAGGCCTTTAAAAATTTAGAAAATTTATTTAAAAATGTATAATCAAGCTATTATTTAGCTTGATTTGCTTGATCAATAGTTGCAAAAAGTTTGTTTAAAATAGTTTCTTCATTCTTTTTGTATTGATCTTCTCTCATTTTTTGCCATGCGTAAGCACTAAAGTTGTTTTTAACGCTAGAAAGATCAATGTCTTGATTTTTCATTACTTCTTTTTCTTCTTTTGCATCAGTTTTTTCTTTATTTTTAATTTCATTTAAACTGGCTTGAAATTCATCGCTTGAAAAATTTTTTTCTTTGACTTTGCTAAAAAACAAAGAATTATTTTGATTTGGATTTATAATCATAGTCTATCCTTTAGCTAATTTTATATAATACAAGCAATTATTATTCCGTATTATTTTTTTCTTTTAATTTGATCAAAAGAAAATTTATCCTTAGCAAGAAAAAGACTTAAAATTAATGCAGGTAAAACAAATAAGGCGCAAAATAATGCATTAAATTCTATTCCTAGATAACTTAAAACAATACCCCCTATAAAAGATGCTAAAGCAATTCCAACATTAAAAGCAGCCTCATTGATACTAACTGAACTATCAATAGTTTTAAAAGTGTGTCTTTTAGCTTTAATGATACTTAAAATTTTTAAAGCACTAATACTTGAGCATGCAAAAAAACCAATTAAAGCAATATTTATAATAATTAAAATTTTAGAATTCATTGTAAAAAATACACTTAAAAATATCAAAATTTGAATACTTAGTATAATTCTTAAAGAACGAATTGCTCCAATTTGACTAACTATTTTTCCTCCCCATAAATTCCCTAAAATTGCACAAATTCCATACAAAAGTAAAATATAAGCACTATCTTGAATTTCAAAACCACTTTTTTCTAATAAAAGTTTTTGCAAGTAAGTATAAAGGATAAATTGGGCTCCACAAGTACAAATAGTAATAACATAAGTTTTTATTAAGTTGATATGAGAAAAAGCTGGGATAAGGTTTTTAAAACTCATTTTATTGGGACTGAGATTTTTAGACATCATTTGTAAAATTCCTATAAATGCTAAGATGCTAATTATAAAAATCAATAAAAAAACAAATTTAAAGCCAAAATAATGGCTAATAAAAGTTCCAAGTGGAACACCGCTTATTAAAGATATAGTTAATCCACTCACCATAATAGCAAGAGCTTGACTTTTTTTATGATCTGGAGTTATTACGCTAATAGTTAGTGTAGCTATAACAAAAAATACCCCATGTTGAGTTCCTGCTATAAATCTTGCAAAAGCACTTAAGTAAAAATTTGTACTAAAAAAGATAGTTAAATTGGCAAAAGCAAAAATAGCTATATTAATTAAAAGTTGTATATGTCGTTTATAAAAACTTAATATTATACTAATTAAAGGAGCGCCAATTACAACCCCTAATGCATAAAGAGTTGTAAGATAACCAGCACTCTTTGTATCAATATTAAAATAATTTTGAACATCAATTAAAACTCCAGCCATAACAAATTCTGTAACTCCCATGCAAAAAGCACTTAAGGCAAGAGCAAAAATAGCTTTTTTATAATTTTCCATTTTTATCATTCTTTATATGGTTTAAATATAGGGCAAATTTAATTGCTTCTTTGTAACTTTTAATTTTTGCTTTATGTTTATAGGCTATATCAAAAGCAGTTCCATGATCAACACTAGTGCGTATAATGGGTAAATTTAAACTTATATTAATACTTTGATCAAAATATAAAGCCTTAAGCGGAGCAAGACCTAAATCGTGATACATAGCTATAAGTCTGTTACAAGATTTTAAAGAATTTTTAGTAAAAGCGGTATCAGCTACTAAAACTTGCGGTAAGTAGAAAAGATGAGTATTAAATTGAAGTAATTCTTGTTTTAAAATCTCATTTTTTAAAGCATTTTGAAGCAGAGTTTTTTCTGTAATATTAAATTTCTTTAATAAAATATTTTTTTGTTTAGTGCTAGCTTTTGAAAAATTTAAATAAGCATTGCTAAATTCAATGGCTTTATTTATAATCTCTTCTTCTTTTCCACCTATAACGCCGTAATCACCAGCGTGTGGATTAAATCCTAAAACCCCAATTTTTTTAAAATGTGTTTGTTTATAAAAGTTGATAAAAAAATTAACTAAAGATTTAAATTGAATTTTTTTACTGACTTCTTTTAAGGGGATATGATCGCTAAAAAGTCCTACAAAAAGTTTAGAACATCCAAGCATCATAATGGCTTCTTTTTTGTAGAAAAATCTTAAAGCTTCTGTATGTCCTCTAAAAGGTATATGTGCAAGTTGCCAAGCTTTTTTATGAATAGGAAGAGTGATTAGAGCTTTTGCATATTTTGCCTTTACAAAATAATTAGCCGCTTGAAAACTTAAATAAGAGTAAAGTCCACTTTTAGTATCAATTTTGCCGACGTTAATATCAAAATTTGAATCTACATCCGCATAAAGTGCACTTTTAAAGCAAAAAATTTTATAATGCTTATTTTCTTCTTTGAGAAAAAATTCTTCTTTACTATCTTTTTCAAAAATGACTAAATTATAATTATCAATAGTTAAATTTAAAATTTTTAAAGCTTGTGAGAGTAGATTAGGATGGATAAAATAATAAGGCGTGCAAATTTTTGAAATGGCATTATGAGCCTTGATTAGAATTTCGCAAGAAATTCCATTGATATCGCCTATGCTTATGGCAAGCTTATTCATTGATTAAAGCTTTCATTTCCAAGATAGCTTCTTTAAGACCTACAAAAACAGATCTTGCGATAATGCTTTGACCTATATTTAATTCATCTATAGCTTTAATTTTTGCTATTTTTTGGACATTTTTATAATTAAGCCCATGTCCTGCAGCAACTTTTAAACCAAGTTCTTTAGCTTTTAAAGCACAAAGATTAATAGAATTTAATTCTTCTTCTAATTTTTGTTCTAGAATTTTGGAATTTAAATCAAGTTCTTTAATTTTATATGGAGTTTTTAAAATATTACTAAAAATAGCATTATATAAATTAGCATATAATCCTGTATGAAGCTCTATAAAATCAACTTTTAGTGAAGAAGCTTTTTGGATATTTTCTAAATTTGGATCTATAAATAAAGAAATTTCAATATCTGCTTGTTTTAATTTTTTTATACTAGAGTTTAAATTTTCATGATCTAAATAAAGCCCACCTTCTGTTGTAAGCTCCTCTCTTTTTTCTGGAACTAAAGTAACACGCTTTGGTTTTAAAGTGCAAGCAAGATCAAGAATTTCATTATCTAGTGCACATTCTAAATTGATAGGATTTTTACAATGTTTGATTAAATCTTTTAAATCTCTTTCATTAGTGTGGCGTCTATCTTCTCTTACGTGAATAGTAATTTGATCACAAAAATGACAAGCAAACAAAGCTGCTTCTAAAAGATTTGGATCATTTACTTTTCTAGCTTCTCTTAAAACAGCTATATGGTCAATATTTACCCCTAAAAGCATGATATTCCTCCATTTTTTTAATTATATCCCATTTAAGCTTTTTGAATTTCAAAAAAATGAAATTTATCATTAAAATGAAAAAAAAGATATTTAGCTTGTTGTAAAAAATTTTCATAACTTTTAATATTTTTATCTTGAGTATATTTTAATAATTTTTCAAAACCAAAATGTAATAGGGCTTCTTTTTGCTTTTCAAAAGAAAGAATTTTAAAATTATAAAAATCACAAAGCTGATATAAATGTGTGAAATTAACATCATAAGTAAGATCACTTTGTCCAAAAAAATCTTGCAACTTACTTGTAAAAGGATTAAAAATTTTATGATTTTGATAAATTCTTAAACTTAAAGAATTTGGATTTAATACCCCATAATCAAATCCAGCAAGAATAAATTTTTTGCAAGCTTTATTCAAGTCTTTAAAAAAGTCTTCTAAAGCAAAGCTTAATTCACCTTTTAAAAGTTTTAATTCTTGACATTTTGATTTAGTATAATCATCCATAGCTAAAAAATGAATTTCAAAATTCTCTATAAAGGCCATTTTATCTTCATTTATTAATTCACAAGAAAAACTATCAAAAAGCTCATTACAAAAGATAAAGGCATTTTCAAATTCGCATTCTTTTAAGGAATTTTTGTGGTGAAAATCTATATTTTGTAATGTATGTTTTTGTAAATTTTGTAATTTTGAATGTGGTTCTATAATGTAAAATTCTATTTCTTTAAAAAGCTCTGGTCTAAATTCAAGCAAAGCACTTAAAAAATCTTTACTTAAATATCCTTCGTTTGCTCCTATTTCTACAACTTGCAAAGGAGGAGTTAAAATTTTTTTATCAATTAAATCTAAGAAATGTTGAGCTATTAAGGTTCCAAAAAGATTTCCCACGCTAACAGCAGTAAAAAAATCTCCTTCTTTGCCTATTTTAGTAACTTTTTTATAATAGTTTTGATGAAGCCAATTTTCAAAAAATTCACTAAATTTTTTCATTGCCAAATAAAGCGTTATATTTTTGTATGAAATCAATAGGATCAACTTGTTTTTGATTGACAATGATTCCAAAATGCAAATGAGGTCCATTTACTCTTCCGCTATCCCCGCTTAATCCTATGATTTGTCCTTTTTCAATTTTATCTCCAGTTTTTACTAGAATTTTTGAAAGATGATAGTACTGTGAATATATTCCATATCCATGATCAATGATAATAGAATTTCCGGCATAATAACGATTTTTAGCAAGTTTTACTATGCCTGAATTTGCAGCTTTTATTTTTGTCCCTATTTTTGCTCTAAAATCAGTGCCACTATGATAGGAAGCTAATTTATCATTAAAAATTCTTGCCTTACCAAAAGAGCTTGTAATAAAAGAATCAAGCGGTTTTTGGAAATTTGTTTTTATAAGAGTATTTGGAGTATAGTTAGCATAAATTAAAGAAGCTTCTTTAAACTCATTAGCAATTTGTTTTTGCTTTTCCTTGGAAGGAAAAACTTTATTTGGTGTAACTTGTATAAATTCTTTTTTATAAGCCCCTTCTAGAGAATTTATAGTATATATTTGCTCTTTATTGGTATAAATTGCTTTAATAATATTTTTTTTAGTTGGATTTTTATAAGGGAGTGAAAATATTGTTACAACTTTATTTTTATTATTTGGATGAATGAAAAAATTAATTTTTTTATCATTTAGTGTAATTTTTTGTAAGTCTTTTTTATCAAATTCTAAAAATAAAGCTTGTCCTTTGATGAGATCAATATTTTGTTCTGCAAAAAGAAACTGCAAAAAGAATAAAAAAATAAATATTTTTTTCATAAACTTACTTCTTTAATATCTGCAATTTTTAGAAATTCACTATAAATTTGATATACAAGTGCTTGACGATTATTCTTTATTTTTTCATCATCGACATTGATCATTACTTTATCAAAAAAGTTATCAATCAAAGGTTTTAGAGCAAATAAGCTATCTAATTTTTCTTCTACATCATTAAAATTTAAAGTTTGTAAAAATGCCTCATAAAGCTTATTTTCTTCTTCTTGTGTAAAAAGTGTTTTTTCTAATGGATATTTCGGTTTTGAAGCTATATTGGCAAGACGTTTAAAAGTGCTAAAATTTTCACTAAAATTTTCTTTTTGGCTAATTTTGATTAAGGCTTTAATAGCATTGTTAATATAAATAATATTAGTGTTTTTAGAACTTAATACAGCTTTGATAAAAGAAGCATTAACTTCATAAAAAGTATAAAGTCTTTCAAAAATAAAATCCTTTAAAATTTGTATATCAAATTCTTTGTAATTTTTGCAAATTTTTGAAAATAAATCATCAAGATCTAAATCTTTTTTTGTATTTAGTATTATTTTTAAAACTCCACTTGCAGCACGTCTTAATGCATAAGGATCTTTACTACCGCTTGGAAGCTTTCCTATAGAAAATAGCCCTAAAAGAGTATCAAGTTTATTTGCTAAAGATACTATACTAGAAAATTCATTGCTTGGAAGTTTGGAATTTTCTCCATCAGGTAAATATTGTTCTTTAATAGCTAAGCAAATTGCTTCATTAAATCCCATAGCTTTAGCATAATAAGAACCCATAATACCTTGTAAATTTGTAAATTCATAAACCATTTGAGAATTAAGATCGGCTTTTGAGTATTTTATAGCTGTTTTAATATCTTTGGTATTTGGATTATTATAAATCTCACATAAAATTTCTGCTATATATTCTTCTCTTAAGCTTTTATCTTTCATCGAGCCTAAATTTTCAAGATAGGTGATATAAGAAAGTTTATCTGGATTTAAACCAGTTTTTAAATCATTTTTCCAAAAGAACATAGCATCACTCAATCTTGCACGTAAAACTCTTTCATTACCTTCTATAATTTGCGTATAATCTTTACAAACTGAATTACTTACAACTATAAAATGATTACTAAGTTCTTCATTTTTAAAGACGGCAAAATAACGTTGATTTTCTCTCATTGAAGTGATAATAACTTCTTTAGGAATTTCAAGATAATTTTTGTCAAAACCTCCTAATAAAGCACTAGGATACTCAGTAATAGCAATGACTTCATTAAGCAATTCATCATCTTGTGCGATATTGATAAAATGCTTTTGTTCTAAGGCTTTAAATTCATTAAGAATTTTTTCTTTTCTTTTTTCTGGATCTAAAATAATATAATTTTGTTCTAAAATTTCAAAATAAGCTTGTATGCTATTAAAACTTAATAAATCATAACTAACACTTCTATGAACAAAAGTTTTATTTGAACTTTTAACTCCATAAAGCTCAAATTCAAGCACTTTACTATCCAAAAGACAAACCATAGATCTTATAGCCCTAATAAATTCAAAAGTATATTCTCCCCATCTCATACTTTTGCCAAAATTAAGACTTTTTAGAAAATTTTCTATCATCAAAGGCAAGATTTCTTGACTTTTTTGTCCTTGTATATATTTTTTATAATACAAAACTTCTTTTCCTTTGATTTCTTTAAATTCAAGCTCTTCTTCGCTTATACCTGCTTTTTGTAAAAAACTAAGTCCAGCATTGCTTAATTTTCCATCTTTATAAGCTATATTTTTAGGAGCTCCTATAAATTCCACAAAAGAATCGTCTTGTCTTTCTTTAAAATTTTGATGAAAAAATACTAATCTTCTTGGAGTATAATAAAATTTAAATTCGCTTTCTAATTTATAATTTTTTAAGATCTCAATCCATTTTTTTTCTATATTTGGAAGTTCTTTTAGTAAAGGTAGAGCTGGTAATTCTTCAACTCCAATTTCTATTAATAAATTTTTATTCATTGTTAACTCTTTATAAATTAATTTTAATTTTATCTTTTTTTATTTGAAAAACTTATAAATAATTTTCTAACAAAGCTTTTAATTCTAAAGCATTACTGAATTCATCTTTTAAAATTTCTTTTTCATACCACTTTGCATTAAAATAAATAACATTAGCATTTTTTGCACATTCTTTATCTTTTAAGCTATCTCCTATAAAAATACTTGTTGAAAAAGGCGCTTCTGCTTTTATAAGATTTAACATCATAGGATCTGGTTTTGGATTGATCCCTAAACTTACTCCTAAAATTTTACTAAAAAATTTTATAATATTATGTTTTTTTAAGATATCACTTAAAGAGCTTTGAGGAGCGTTTGTTGCAATAGCTAAATAGCAGGATTTATTTTTTAAAAATTCTAAAATTTCATAAACCCCTTCATATAAATTAGCACTTTGCTCATAGTGTTTTAAAAAATATTTTTCAAAGCCTTCTTTGAAATTAGGGTGATTTGCATCATCGATATTATACAGCTCTTTGCTCCAGTTGATTCCTGGTGTATTGATGATTTTATAAATTAGTTCTTTAGAAAGAGGGCTTAGATTAAGATCTTTTCTGATCTCATTTACCGCAGCACTTATAGCGCTTGCACTATCAATTAGCGTCCCATCCATATCAAAAATAACATTGATCACATATACTCCTTTAAATAATTTTTATATTTATCTTTTTTATAATTTTGATTTTTTTTAAGCTTTTCTATAAAATGAACTTGTTTTAAAAGATCATTTTGTTCCATAGAAAAATTTAAACATGTATTGGCAAAATTTTCCAAATTTTTAATGTAGTTGGAATTTATAAAAACAAAGGGATCCTTTTTAAGAATTTTGGCATTTTTTAAAACTTTTTCTCTAAATTTTTCTAAGTCAAAATTTTCTTTTTTTAAAGAAAGACTTGCTTCATTAAAAAATTTTTCTAAATTTCTTATATATTTAATTCTTATTTTTTTTTCTTCATTTTTAGTCAAAATTATCCTTTAAATATTTTTTTGAATACGACATTCTATAGCTTGTTGAACTAAATTTCTAGCTAAAACTTTTTCTGATTTAATAATGTGTATATTTTTATCAGTTTCCGAGAAAAGGAATTTTTCCAAATTTCTATTGATGTGAATAATAATATCAATAGGCCTTGAAAAACTTGTTAAAATTTGACAAAGCATTTCTAATTTATTTTCATTATTAAAGGTAATAATTACAACAGCACATTCTTCTATATTAGCAATTTTTAAAGTTTCTTTTTGAGCCACATTTGCAAAATGCACATTTTCGCCACGACTTAAACCAAGTTCTACTAGATTAAGATCATTTTCCAAGGCTATATAGGGGATACCTGTACGTTTTATTTTTTGCACAACTTCTTGTCCTAAATGCCCATATCCAAAAATAACTAAATGATTTTTAAGTTCTGATTTATCTTGGATATAAGAGTTGGAATTTGAATTTAATGTTATATCTTCTACTATATTTGTAATTTTTCGAATATTGTTTAAAATAAAAGGCGTTAATATCATTGTAATAATAGAAGTTACAATAAGAATTTGCGCAATTTTAATATCAAGCATTTCTTTGGCCTGCAAAAGTGAAAAAATTGCTAAAGCAAATTCTCCTATTTGGCAGATGCTAAAAGCAGTTTTTAAGGCTATGCTTTTCTTGGTGTATAGAAATAAAAAACCAAAAACAATTATAAATTTAAAGATTAAAACCAAGAGAATAAGAGATAATATAATTAGCCAGTTTTCAAAAACAATATTAAATTGAATTTGCATTCCCATTGTTATAAAAAATAATCCTAAAAGTAAATCTCTAAAAGGAATTAAATCTGCTTCAATTTTATGTTTATATTTAGTTTCTGCTATAAGAACTCCAGCCATAAAAGCACCAAGTGAATAGGAAAAACCAAAATTATTTGCCAAGAAACTTGCTCCAATAACTATAAAAAGTATAGTTACTATAAAAGTTTCTTGAGAAGAGGTATATATAACAAAACGAAAAATTCTATCGACTAAATATTTGCTTATTAAATAAAGTAAAGTAAGTAAAAGAATAGCACTGATAAAAATAGTTAAAACTAGTTGTGATATATTTGTGTTTTGAGAAGAAAATATTTCAACAATTAAAAGCAAAGGAATTACCGCTATATCTTGAAAAAGTAAAATTCCAAGTGCTTTTTTTCCGTAAGCTTCATTAATATCTGCATTATCATTTAAAATTTTTAAAACAATGGCCGTAGAAGAAAGAGCCAAGGTAAAACCTACAATCATAGCTATTTCATTTTTAAGCCCTAAAAGAAATATAACTATAAAACTACAAATAAGTCCGCAAGTAAGCATTTGTAAACTACCGTTTAAAAATACTTCTTGTCTCATTGCTAAAAGATGTTTAAAAGAAAATTCAAGTCCTATAGTAAACATTAAAAAAACAATACCAAATTCAGCAATGTCACTTAACTCATGACTTCCATTAAAATGATAAATTTGACTAATGATAATTCCAGTAACAATATAAGCTATTATTGTAGGAATTTCAAATTTTTTAAAAATAACATTTAAAATAATAACACTAGAAGCAGCAATTAAAAAAATTTGTAAGAAATTTTCCATTATTTTTTCTCATAGAAAATCAAATCAAAACTGCTTTGATGCTTTATAACAGCTTTTGATTTACCTCCATTTTCTTTTTTGCTTAATTCTAAGCGTAACTCATTGATTAAACTTTCAAACTCTTGAATTTGATTTTTAAGTTTTAAAATAACATCAACACCTGCTAAATTAATACCCATATCTCTTGTAAGTCTTAATATAAGTTTGATGCGATCGATATCTCTTTGAGAATAGAGTCTGATTTTTCCATCTGTCCTGCTTGGTTCAATCAAACCTTCTCTTTCGTATTGTCTTAAGGTTTGAGGATGTATACTAAGAACTTTGGCAACAACGCTTATTAAATAAACTGGTTCATCATAATTGTGTTCCATATTAATCCTTTAATTTTTCTTTTAAAAGTGTAATTAAATTTTCATCTAAATCATCAGTATTTGGTAAAATAATATTTAAAATTAAATACATATCTCCATAAATCTTTGTTTTTCTATTTTGTATTCCATAACCTTTAAGACGAATTTTTTGACCATTTTTAGAATTAGCAGGGATACTAAAGCTTACTTCTTTTTTTGGAGTTTGTATATTAACTTTTCCTCCAAATAAAGCTGTTTTAAGACTGATGTCAAATTTTCTTATAAGATCATCTTCGTCTCTTTCATAGATGGGACTTTTTTCTAAATTTACTTTAATAATCAAATCCCCAGTTTTTAATCCTCTTTGTTTACCTTTGCCTCTAACTCTTAATTTTTCTCCATCTTTTATACCGTGAGGAATTTTAATTTTAATATTTTCTCCATTGTGGTTGATACTATATTCTCCTCCTAAAATACCTGTTTCAAACGGAATATTAATACTAGTATTAGTATCTAAATCTTCTTCAAAATCTCCAAATCCACTAAAGTCACTACCAAATCCTCGTGAATTAAAACCTTTAAATCCACCCCTTTGACTTCTATTAAAGAGATCATTGATAATATCATTGATATCAAATCCGTTATTATTGCGTGAAAAGTCTTGAAAACTTTGTCCACCAAATATACTATCTCCATATTGATCATATTGTGCTCTTTTTTTCTCATCGCTTAAAATTTCATATGCAGCATTAATTTCTTTAAATTTTTCTTCAGCACCTTTTTCTTTATTGATATCAGGATGATATTTTCTTGCTAAGCGACGATAAGCTTTTTTTATCTCATCACTACTTGCGTTTTTTGATACGCCTAAAGTTTCATATAAACTATTCATAATTTTCCTTAGATATTTTTAAACTAAAAAATTAAACTGTATTTTTAATAAAAAATTATATCATAAACTTTAGTCTTAGTCAATCAAGTTTTATAAATTTTTATACTCAAGCTTTTATTTACAAATTAGTAAATTTTTGAATTTATACTTATATAAATTATATTAAAAAATAATTTATATCACTGAAAGGATACAACTATGAAAAAAATATTTTTATGTGTTGCTTTAGCTAGTTATTTATTTAGTGCAAATATTAATTTTAACGAAGCAAATTCAAATCCAAATCGTGTAAATCCTGCTAATGGATCTAATGTTGTTTTATCTTATCATGATGCAATTAAAGATGTAAAAAAATCTGTTGTAAATATTTCAACTTCAAAAACAATAGAATATTCAGATAGGACAAATCCCTTAGAAGAATTTTTTAATGATCCTTATTTTAAACAATTTTTTGATTTTGATTTTCCAAAAAGAAAAGGAAAAAGCGATAAGGAAGTTGTTAATTCTTTGGGATCTGGAGTTATAATTTCTAAAGATGGATATATAGTTACAAATAATCATGTTGTAGAAGATGCAGATAATATTATGGTAAATTTACCAGGAAGTGATACAGAATATAAAGCTAAACTTATAGGAAAAGATCCAAAAACAGATTTAGCTGTTATTAAAATAGAGGCAAATAATCTTCAAGCTGTTACTTTTTCGAATTCTGATGATTTAATGGAAGGGGATATAGTTTTTGCTCTTGGAAATCCTTTTGGAGTAGGTTTTAGTGTTACTAGTGGAATTATTTCCGCACTTAATAAGGATAATATTGGTCTTAACCAATATGAGAATTTTATTCAAACAGATGCTTCGATTAATCCTGGAAATTCAGGAGGAGCTTTGGTAGATACTAGAGGCTTTTTAGTAGGAATTAATTCAGCAATTCTTTCAAGAGGCGGAGGTAACAATGGTATAGGTTTTGCTATCCCTTCTAATATGGTTAAAGATATTTCAAAAAAACTTATTCAAAAAGGTAAGATTGAAAGAGGAATTTTAGGCGTCACTATTTCAGCTTTACAAGGGGATACTAAAAAGGCTTATAAAAATCAAGAAGGGGCTTTAATTACTGATGTTCAAAAAGGATCTTCAGCAGATGATGCTAAGCTTAAAAGAGGAGATTTGGTTATAAAAGTAAATGATAAAGTCATTAAGAGTCCAACAGATCTTAAAAATTATATTGGAACTTTAGAACCTAATCAAAATATAAATATAACTTATGAAAGAGATGGTGTTGTTAAGCAAGTAAGCTTTATTTTAAAGGGTGATAAAGAGGATAAGGCAAATCAAACCAATATTATCGATGGTCTAAATTTAAAAGAACTTAATGCTAATTTAAAAGCAAAACTTCAAATTCCAGGCGATATTAATGGTGTTTTAGTAGATGAGGTTAAAAATAAAAGCAAGGCAAAAAGTGCTGGATTTAGAGCAGGGGATATTATAGTTGGAGTTGAGCAAATTGAAGTGAAAAATCTAAAAGATTTAAGCGAAGCTTTCAAAAAAATAGGAAAGAAAGAATGGATTAAAGTTTGGGTTTATCGTGGTGGTTTTGTTACATTACTTGTTATAAAATAATAAATTTAATTTATAGTATAATTTGTTATTTATTTTTTAAGGAACATTTATGATCCATATTCTTATGATAGAAGATGATTTAGAATTGGCTGAAATTATAGCCGAGTATTTGGAAAAATCTGAGATGAAGGTTGATATTGCCCATGAGCCCTATATAGGGCTTTCAAAACTTGCCTTAAAGGAATATGAACTTGTTATTTTAGACCTTACTTTACCTGGACTTGATGGGCTTGAAGTTTGCGAAGAAATTCGCAAGAAATACGACATTCCTATTATTATTTCAAGCGCAAGGCACGATATTAGTGATAAAGTCAATGCTTTAGAACTTGGAGCAGATGATTATTTGCCAAAACCTTACAATCCTAAAGAACTTCAAGCAAGAATTAGGAGTCATTTAAGACGTATTTCTAATACTAAAAACACCTCTTCTCGTATTAGTAAAGATTTAGTTTATGATCAGTATAAGCATGCTATTACAATGAAGGGGCAAGAATTAAATCTTACAAATGCTGAATTTGATATTTTGAGTTATTTGATTAAAAAAGAAGGTGGTGTTGTAAGTCGCGAGGAGCTTGTTTATAATTGTAGTTCTATTAGCGAAGATTCAAGCAATAAAAGTATAGATGTTATTATTAGTCGAATTCGTCAAAAAATGGGAGATGACCCAAAAACACCTAAATATATTCATTCTATAAGAGGCATTGGATATAAGTTGACTCAATGAATAAATCATCAATTTTTTATGTTATTACTTTTATTTTTATTTTTGCTGGAGTGAGTGTTATTTTAGCCTTTTTGTGGCTTATAGAATATGATCAACAAAATTATAGCAATGAGCTTAATGCTAAATATTCTTTGATTGCTAATGCTAGATTATTATATTTTAGTGGAATTATTAGTAAAAAAGAATTTGAAGAGCAAACTAAAAATTATAAAATGAATGAAATTACAGAAGCAAAAAATATTAGAAAAGTATTATTTTATGGTGAAGTATGGGGAAGAGCACAAACAAATAGTGGTCTTATAGAAATCATTTCTTATAATAAAGAAATTTATCTTAACATTATTTTTGATGGTAAAATTTTTCTTTATAAAGATCAAGATTACGAAAGCTATAGATATTTTATGATAAAAGCTATTGCAATAGCTGTCATATGTATATTAATTTTACTTTATATTTTTATTTTTAAAAAATTAAAACCTTTAAAAGCCTTAAAAAAACAAATCGATAAATTTGCTCTTAATAAACTTAATGAAATAGAAGATGTAAGCAACGGACAAGATGAAATTTCTCAAGTTGCCAATGCTTTTTATCTGGCTATAGTGCAAATTAGAAAGCTTAATCAATCGCGTCAGTTTTTTTTAAGAAATATTATGCACGAACTTAAAACCCCAATTACTAAAGGACTAATTACATTAGAAATGCTTGAGGATAATAAATATAAAAGTCGTTTGGAGGGAATATTTAATCGTCTTGAAATTTTGATTAATGAATTTGCTGCAATTGAACAAATTACTTCTGGGGCTGCTTTTATCAATAAAAAAAAATATAATATTTTAGATATTTTAGATGAAGCCAAAGAAGTAGCAATGAATGATGATAAGAATATTAAAATTTCTATTAAAGAAAGTTTTTTTGTTAGTGTTGATTTTAAACTTTTTACAACAGCAATTAAAAATATGATTGATAATGGTGTTAAATATTCTAAAGAGCATTTTTTGCAAATTGAAATTTCAAAAGATTTTATTTGTTTTAAAAATTATGGAGATAAACTTAATAATTCTTTAGAATATTATACTCAAGCTTTTACTCAAGGTTCTAAGCAAAAAGATAGTTTTGGCTTGGGGCTTTATATTGTAAATACTATCTTAGAATCTCATTGTATAAAGCTTGAATATAATTATCAAGACGGAATGAATTTGTTTTATTTTAAAAATTTGGAAAATATTATTATAAAAGATTAGCTTAATTCTTTGGAATAAGCTTTTATGAAATATTTCCAATAACAAGCAGCAAATATAAATATAATTCCTAGTAAAGAAGTAATCATTTGTAAATTTAATCCCCATTCAAATAAAATTCCTATTAAAATAGAAACAATAGCACTAAAAGTAAGATAAACCATATCTGTATAAGCTATAACTCTTCCATAGTATTCCTTATCGCAGTTTTTTTGCACCATAGTATAAGTATAGGCCCAAAGAGATGATGTGAAAAATCCAGCTGCTATTAAACCTAAAAAAGAAAGATAAAAATTAAACTGAGTTAAAGCCCAAAGTATAATACCTACCCCTTGTCCAATATAAAAATAAATAAGAGTTTTACTGTTGATAAAACGACTTAAGATAATTGGACCAATAGCTAAAGAGCAGGCTCTTACCGCGTTAATAAAGCCTATTACCAAAGCAGCAGATAGCACTTCTTTGTATTGATGTTTAGCCAAAAGCGTTACTAAAGCATCATATGCAGTGATTCCAACAAAGGCATGAAGTATTATAAGATGTAAAATAATTTTTTTTCTAAAAATGTATAAAAATCCATCTTTTATCATCAAGATAAAATTATCTTGTTTTTTTCGTTCAAAATCTGGAATAATTAATTTAGTAAGGAAAAAGATTCCAATACCAATAAGAAAAACATCAAATAAAAAGGCATTTTGAACCCCAAAAAAATTAATAAAAATTCCAGCCATCGCCATACCAGCAGTATAAGAAACAGCCCATATAATGCTATGCATTTCATTAACAAGTTTTAATTCTTTGGCGCTAAGTATTTTAGCAAGTAAACTCATTTCTGTTTGAAAATAAATTGAAGCTACGCAAAGTCTTAAAAAGATTAAAACAAATAAAAGCCAAAGCATACTAAGATCTTTAACAAAAATAAGCATAAAAATGGATATTAGTTCAAGACTTGCCATGCTTAATAATAATTTTTTAGGCTTATTTTTTTCAACAATAACACCATTAATGGGCGCGAGTAAAACCCCAGGCAAAAAAGCAAGCATAGCGCTTATTGAAATAGCCCAAGTAGGAGCATTTAAACTTACTAAAAGAGTATAAACTCCAGTTTGAGAAAACCATGCCCCAAAATAAACAACAAATTGCACGCTTGCTAAAATTCGTATGTTTTTATTATTTTTTAATAAATCTATATAATTCATAACTTATAATTATAACACAATTTTATATTTTTAAATGCTATAATGTTTATATTAAAGATAACTATGAAAATGAGGATAAAATTTTGAATAAAAGACTTGATAAAAAAGAAGCTCTAAATTTACTTGAAAATGCAAGTTTGATAGAATTAGGAGAGATGGCTTATAAAAAAAAATTAGAATTACATCCTGATAAAATTACAACTTTTGTAGTGGATCGTAATATTAATTATACTAATGTTTGTTGTATTGATTGTTCATTTTGTGCTTTTTATCGTCACCATAAAGAAGATGATGCTTATATTTTAAGCTTTGAAGAAATTGGCAAAAAAATAGAAGAACTTAAAGCTATAGGTGGAACTCAAATTCTTTTTCAAGGAGGGGTTCATCCAAAGCTTAAGATAGAATGGTATGAGGATTTGGTGGATTGGATTAGAAAAACTTATCCTGATATTACAATTCATGGCTTTTCTGCAGTAGAGATTGCTTATATTGCAAAAGCTTCTAAAATTTCTATTGCTCAAGTTTTAAAAAGACTTCAAGATAAGGGTCTTTTTTCTATTCCTGGAGCTGGAGCAGAAATTTTAAGTGATAGGGTAAGAGATATTATAGCTCCAAATAAATGTGATGTAAAAACATGGCTTGAAGTCCATAAAAATGCACATAAAATAGGTATGAAAAGCACTGCTACAATGATGTTTGGAACTGTAGAGACAAATGAAGAAATTATTGATCATTTAGAATATTTAAGAGAACTTCAAGATGAAACAAATGGTTTTAGAGCCTTTATTTTGTGGAGTTTTCAAAGCGAAAATACTCTTTTAATCAAAAAGCATCCTGAAATTTTAAAACAAAGCTCTAATCGTTATTTAAGATTGCTTGCTTTATCAAGACTTTATCTGGATAATTTTAAAAATATTCAAAGCTCTTGGGTAACTCAAGGCTCATTAATAGGGCAGCTTGCTTTAAAATTTGGAGCCAATGATTTAGGTTCTACTATGATGGAGGAAAATGTTGTTTCAGCAGCTGGAGCAAGTTATAAGATGAATCAAGATGAGATGATAAGACTTATTCAAAGTTTAGGCGAAAAAGCTGCCAAAAGAAATACAGCTTATGAAATTTTAGAAAGGTTTTGATGAAATTAGAATATTTAGATTTTAAAAATACAAAAATTCCTTTGATTTTTGAAGAGAATAATGATCTTCCGGTTATAGTATTAAAATTAGTTTTTAAAAATTGTGGAAGATCTTTTGATAAGATACCAGGAACTGCAAGAATGTTTGCAAGAATTTTAAATGAAGGCGTGGATGATAATTTTTTTAAAGAATTAGAGCTAAAGGCTATTAATCTTACATCTAGTAGCGGATTTGAAACTTTAGAAATTAATCTTACTTTATTAAAAGAATACAAAGAATTTGCTTTTAAATCTTTGGCTAATTTATTAAAGCAACCTCGTTTTGATGAAAAAATACTACAGAAAAATAAATTTCTTGTTTTGAGTGAATTGGCAAGTAAAAATAGTGATTTTGATTATTTGGCAAAGAATTTATTAAATTCAAATGTATTTGATTATGAAGAATTTAAAAGCCCCAATGATGGAAATGAAGAGAGTATAAAACAAATTACCCTTAAAGATTTAAAAGATTTTTTTAATAAGCATATAAACCTTGGTAATCTTATTATAAGCTTAGGTGGGGATTTTATAAAAAAGGATATGCAAAAATTATTAGAACTTATTTTAAGCCCTTTGGATAAAGGAGAAAAAATTCCTGATAAAAAATATGATCTAACTTCACACTTAAAAGATGTGAATTTGGTGCGTAAAGAAAGTGAGCAAGCTTATATTTATTTTGCCTCTCCATTTTATGGAAGTATAAAAGATAATGATATTTATATGGCTAAAATTTCTCATTTTGTGCTAGGTCAAGCAGGTTTTGGATCTAGGATAATGGAAGAAATTCGTGTTAAAAGAGGTCTTGCTTACTCAGCTTATTCTATGCTTGATTTAAATTTGTCTTATAATCGTATTTTTGGGTATTTGCAAACTAAAAATGAAAATGCACAAGAAGCTAAGAAAATTATAAAACAGGTTTTTGATGAGTTTGTTAATAAGGGGATTAATGAAGAAGAATTAAATCAAGCGAAAAATTTTCTACTTGGGAGCACCCCTTTAAGATATGAGAGTTTAAGCAAAAGATTAAATATAGCATTTTATGAATTTTATCAAGATTTGGAACTAGGATATTATAAAAATGAACTTAAAAATATAGAGAAAGTTAATTTAAATGAGATCAATGCTTATATTAAAAAGCATGATGAAATTTTAAAACTTAGCTTTGCAAGTTTAAAAAATGAAAATTGATGTTAAGGATTTTGAACTTTTTAAAAAATTAAGGGTTAAAAATATTATTGATTTAGCCCTAATATTGCCTAAAAAAATTGAAAATTTAAATCTTAGCCCTTCTCCAAAACAAGGTGAAATTTGCATACAAAAAGTTAGAATTAAAAGTGTAACTTTAAAAAAAAATCAAATTTTTGGAATTTGTGAGTGTGAGGGATGGAAAATAGATGCTCATTTTGTTTTTTTTAATCCCAATGTTTGGCATATAAAACTTTTAAAAACAGGTTCTTGTTTAATTTTTAGTGCAAAATTAAATTTTTTTAATCAAAATTGGCAATTTAGCAATCCTAAGATTATAAATAAAACAGGTGGTTTTATTCCAAAGTATCAAATTTCTGGTATTAGAGATGAAAAAATTCAAAATTTGATACAAGGCTATCTTAGTTTTGAAAATTTAAAAGAGAGCAAACTTCAAGAAAAATATATTCATTTACTTCTTAATTTACATTCTTATGATCATAAATGCTATATTTTGTATCAAAATTTTTCAAATTTTGAAAAAGATTTAAAATATATAGAGATTTTTAATTTTTTAAAAAGATTAAAGAGCAAAAGAAAAACTTACAAAAGTTTTAATTTTGAAATTTTTAAAATTGATTCTTGGATAAAAAATTTACCTTTTAAGTTAACTCAAGATCAATTTAAAGCCTTAGAAGATATTAGAAAAGATTTAGAATCTAAAGAGGCTAAAAAACGTGTAGTTATGGGAGATGTTGGTTGTGGTAAAACTTTGGTTTTGTTAGGAGCTGCTTTAATGGTTTATCCAAAACAAGCTATTTTAATGGCACCTACTAGCATTTTAGCAAAACAACTTTATGATGAAGCTTTAAAGCTTTTGCCCGCTTTTATGGATATTTTATTTATCAAAGGAGGTAAAAAGGATAAAAATTTAGAAGAAAATATTAAAAAAGCCCATTTAATTATAGGAACACATGCGCTTACATACTTAAAAGAACATGGGGCGGTTTTGATTATGATTGATGAGCAACATCGCTTTGGATCAAATCAAAGGCAAAAAATTTATGAGTTATCAAATGGAGATTTTAGTCCTCATTTTATCCAATTTTCAGCCACTCCAATTCCTAGAACTCTTAGTATGATACAATCAGAGCTTTTAAATTTTTCTTTTATAAAACAAATGCCTTTTAAAAAAGATATTCAAACTTTATGTATAAAAAATGAAGATTTTGCTTTACTTGAAACAAAAATTAAAGAAGAAATTAAGCTAAAACATCAAATCATTATTATTTATCCTTTGGTAAATCCAAGCGATAAAATTCCTTATCTTTCCTTAGAACAAGCTAGTGATTACTGGAAAACTCATTATGAGAAAGTTTTTATTACCCACGGAAAAGATAAAAATAAAGATGAAATTTTGCAACGTTTTAAAGAAGAAGGTAATATTTTGCTTAGTACTACTGTTGTTGAAGTGGGAATTTCTTTGCCAAGACTTAGCACTATTGTTATAGTTGGAGCTGAAAGATTAGGACTCGCAACTTTGCATCAATTACGTGGTAGGGTTGGTAGAAATGGTGTTAAAAGTTATTGTTATTTATATACAAAATTAAAAGAAATTCCTCAAAGATTACTAGAATTTTCTAAAACTCTAGACGGATTTAAGATTGCAGAGCTTGATCTTAAGAACCGTTTAAGCGGTGATTTGCTTGATGGTTTTACCCAACATGGAAATGATTTTAAATTTTTCACTTTTAATGATGAATATATCTTAAAAAAAGCAAAAGAAGATTTAGAAAATATAAAATTCTAATTTTTAAATTCTTAAAATTTGTAAATAAGGATTATAAAAACTATATAAATCACTAAAAGAAATTTGGAGCAAATTCAAGTTTGAGTGGAACAAATACAAACAAGAGAGTAAAGAAGATTGGATTAAGTATAAGCAAAAAATACAAAAAATTGACGAAGAACACAAACAAAAAATACGAAAAATAAATGAAAAATTTAAAAAAGAAAAAGAGCAAAAAGACTTAGAAAAAATAGAAAGCTCTTATAAAGAAATATATGAAGAATACAAAAGCCTTTCTATAGATGAACAGGGTAAATTTTTGTATAATTTATCTTTAAACAATCAAGATGAATATGCAAAAGCGATAAGATTTATTCAAATTGCAGAAGAAAGCGTTAATATAGCCTTAAAATCAAAAAATAAAGATACTGCAGAAAGCAGAAGAAAAATTGCGTTAGAAATGGAACAAGAAATACAGGAAAGACATCCCAAAGCCTATGGTTTAATTATAAATACAATTCAATTTTTGGAAGATAATTATGATACAAATCTTTTTGAAAATCAATGTATTAAGTATTACAAAGAAGCTAGGAAATTAAAAACCATTAAATCTAAACAAAAAAGAATTGATTATATAAATGATTTAATAAAAGAAGTTGAAATAAATCCTAAAATTGATGAGAAATTTATTGATTTTTGGAAAAATAAATCAAAGAAATATAATAATTACATTTTAAGTTTAAGCTTCATGGAAAAAATAAAATCAGTATTTTTATGTTGTTTTTATTTTTCTACCGACAGAATTATCAAGAGAAATTAAAATTAATCTCTTGATTATTTTAATTTATAAAATAAGACTAATAATATAAATTAAGATTGATAAAGCATATTTTGAAAATGCCTAGCTATCATTTGAGCTCTTTGCAATATAATATTTGTTATATCGTCTTTATAAATACTTTTTAAGCTTTCATTGAAAAGCTCAAGCCAAATTTCAAAAAAATCCTTAGGAAAAGGTGGAAGTTCAAGATGTGCTTTAAGTGGTTGCCCTGTATAGTTTCCTTCACCTAAAAGCATACCCATCCAAAAATTTCCTATTTTCTTTTTATGTTCTTGCCAACTTTGATTATCTGTTCCTATGGCATTATTAAAAATAGGTCCTAATTTTTCGTTTTTTCTTATTTTGTCATAAAAAATATCCATAAGTTTTAAAATAGATTCTTGATCAATTGTTTCATAAATCATTTTTTTCCTTTGTTAATTTTTTATGGTTAATATATCAGATTCAAATAATTTAAATATTAACTTATGTTAAATGAGAGGCAATGGAAGATTATTTAAATTTTTTACATAAGATAGGCAATATTAAAAGATATAAAAAAAATAATATTTTATTTTATGAAGATGAACAGGCTGAAAATTTTTTTATACTTTTGAAAGGAAAAGTGCGTGTTTACAAAAGCATAAATGATAAAGAAATGACCTTGCATCGTTTTTTGCCCACAAGTTTTATAGCTGAAATGCCAGCTTTTAAAAGATTGAAATATCCGGCTAATGCTGAGTTTGAAGAAGAGAGTGAGATTTTAGAAATTAATTTTGAGAAATTTTATAATTTATGTTTAGAAAATACAAAATTTAATTTTTTACTTATTGCTTCATTATTTGAAAAAATTAAAATTTTAGAAAAAAAACTTTTGCAGAATTCTTTGGGATTAAAAGAGAGAGTAATTTCTTATATTTTGGAAAATGAACAGAAATTGGATATAATGACTCAAAAGCAAATTTCACTTGATTTAAATGTTAGAGTAGAATCTTTATCTAGAATTTTAAAAGAATTTAAAAATAAGAATTTGTTAACAACTAACAAAGGTAAAATTACTATTTTAGATAAAGAAAAACTTATAAAAAATTTCAGCGAGTTATCTTAAGGAAGCTTTGATGGATTTTAATTTTTTATTGCACTATATTCCAGCTTTTGCACAAGCAGCTTTTCTTACCATAAAATTAAGTTTTTTTGGGATCGTTTTTTCTTTAATTATTGGAGTATTTTGTGTTGTAGCATCTTATTTTAGAATACGTATTTTTGAATATTTTTGTAATATCTATATAGAACTTGCAAGAAATACTCCTTTGCTTATACAGCTGTTTTTTTTATATTATGCTTTGCCAAAGCTAAATATACATTTAGAGCAAATGCCTATTTTAAATTTAATATGTCTTAGCGTTGATGAAAGCTTGCGTCCTGCTTTTGCTTGTGCTATAGCCGGTCTTAGTTTTTTGGGCGGTGCTTATATGGCAGAGAGTCTTAGGACGGGTTTTGAAGCTATAAAAAAGAGACAATTTGAAGCAGGACTTTCTTTAGGATTTACATCTTTTCAAAATTTAAGATATGTTATTTTTCCTCAAGCTTTAGCCATTTCTATACCAAGTATCAGTGCAAATATGATTTTTTTAATTAAAGAAACATCTGTTGTAAGTATTATAGCTTTGCCAGATTTGGTAAATTTAATGAAAGGTTTAAATTCGCTTACTTATAAGACAGATGAGCTTTTATTTATGCTATTTTTGGGATATTTGTGTATCATTTTACCTTTATCTTTAATTTTATCTTATATCGAAAAAAGGCTAAGACATGCTTGATCTTTTAAATCAAGATACTTTTTTAAGATTGGCACAAGGACTTTTTGTTACGCTTGAAATTTCTGTTATTAGTATTATCATGACCTCATTGGGTGGTCTTGTATTAGGAATTTTAATGGTTCTTAAAAATCCTTATATTTATGCATTTTGTCGTTTTGGTTTAGAATTTATACGCGTAATGCCATTACTCGTTTGGCTTTTTATTGTTTATTTTGGATTTTCAAGATGGCTTGGTATTGATTTAGATAGCACAACTTCTGCTATTATTGTTTTTAGCATTTGGGGAAGTTTTGAAATGATGGATTTAGTGCGTTCATCTTTGCAAAGTATTCCTAAACACCAATACGAAAGTGCCGCATCTTTAGGTTTAAATTCTTTGCAAAGCTTTATTTATATTATTATACCGCAAGCCCTTAGAAGATTAACACCTGTAAGTATGAATTTGCTAACGCGTATGGTAAAAAGTACTACTTTTGCTTATTTGATCGGAAGTGTTGAGCTTGTTAAGGTTGGACAACAAATTATAGAATTTCATAATAAAAATGATTTTGCTCCTTTTATAATTTATGGATTAATTTTTATTATATATTTTATAATTTGCTACCCTGTTTCTTTGTATTCTAGAATTTTAGAAAAAAAATGGAGTTAATGTGAGTATTTTAAAAATAGAAAATTTACAAAAATATTATGGTAATCATCATGCTTTAAAAAATATCAATTTGGAATTAAAGCAAAAGGAAACTCTTGTTATTTTAGGTCCTAGTGGATGCGGAAAATCAACTTTATTGCGTTGTATTAATGGGCTTGAAGAAATTGCTGATGGAAGTATTTATATCGATAAAGAAAAAATAACAAAAGATTTTAAAGACTGGACAAGAATTCGTCAAAAAGTAGGAATGGTTTTTCAATCTTATGAGCTTTTTGAACATTTAAGTGTAAGAGAAAATATACTTTTAGGTCCTACAAAAGTTCAAAGAAGAAACAAAGAAGAAGTTCTAGAAGAGGCAAAAAAATGGCTTGAAAAAGTTGGTTTATCTCATAAGATTGATGCTTATCCAAGAGAATTAAGCGGTGGACAAAAGCAGCGTATAGCTATAGTTAGAAGTTTATGTATGAATCCTGAATTAATGCTTTTTGATGAGGTTACAGCAGCTCTTGATCCTGAAATAGTACGTGAGGTTCTAGAGGTAATGCTTAATCTAGCAAGAGAGGGTATGACCATGATTATAGTAACTCATGAAATGGGCTTTGCTAAAGGGGTGGCCGATCGAATAGTTTTTATGGATAATGGCACTATAGTAGAAGAAAATACTCCTGATATATTTTTTAAAAATCCTAATACAGATAGAGCTAAAAAATTTCTTAATCTATTTAGTTATAATAAGGATTTTTAAATGAAAGTATTTATTATCAATTTATAAAGATCAACCTAAAAACGTATTAACTTAGAAAAACAAATTTCTAATTTATCCCGCCCCTCATAAAAGAAAAATTAGAATTTAATTTTTTAAAGCTATTGATGTAAATTATATGAGCATTTAAAATTTAAAAACATTTTACTTTTCTTGCCTATTTATATGGAGGTGGAGCATTGATGAGCGAGTCTGAAAAGGCTTGTTTTGCAAGTCATTATTTATTATGGCAAGAATGTGTAAGGCTTAATGAAAAAATACTAATCTTAGAAGATGATATAGTTTTTAACAAAGAATTTATAGAACATCTTAATGAAATTTTAAGTCTAGATTATGAAATGTTAAGATTTAATTATCAAGAAAATAAAATAGCATATAGGGTTGATAAAAATGTCGCTTTAGTATTAAAAAATAATCTTTTTTAGCTTCTCTTATATTATAAATCCAAAAGGAGCTAAAAAACTTTTAGAAAATGCTAAAATTTGGTTCGCACCTGTTGATTATTATTTAGATATGTATTATTTTTATAAAATTTATAATTTGATGTATATGAAAAATCTATTTAGCTTTCAGGCTCAAGCAGGTTCAAATATACAAAAAACGTCCTTTAAAAATTATTATAATTCAAAAAATAACCAGACCTTTATCTAAATTTTTTCTCATCTTTATAGATATATTTTTGTATTTTTTGTAAATCCTAAAAAAGAATTTAAAAATAATCCATTTTTTGAAAAAGCTAAAAAATAAAAATTTTTAACTTATCTTAAATTTAAGATAAGTTAAATAGGACTTTTAAGTTTTCTTTTAAAAAAAGCTAATATGATTAAAGCAAAAGTAAAAATAATAAAAAAATATAGAAATTTAGGCACAGGTATAGGATCGCCACTTGCATATGAATGAAGCCCTGATAAATAAAAATTAACACCAAAATAGGTCATTAAAATGGAATAAAAACCTAAAATACTAGCACTTGCAAAAACAAAAGGTGAATTAAGTTTTGGTATAAGTCTTAAATGTAAGATTATGGTATAAATGATAATAGAAATTAAAGCCCATGTTTCTTTAGAATCCCACCCCCAGTATCTTCCCCAGCTTTCATTTGCCCAAACTCCACCTAAAAAATTTCCTATGGTAAGCAAAGCAAGTGCTATAATCATAGCCATTTCATTGATGCAATGAATGTTTAAAATACTTTGATCAATTTGTGGTTTTTGAGAATTTCTTAAAATAAATAAAACTAAACTAAAAACCCCCAAAAAGAAACAAAAAGCTAAAAATCCATAACTTGCAGTGATAATAGAAACGTGAATATTTAGCCAATAAGATTTTAAAACAGGAACTAAGTTTGTAATTTGTGGATCCATAAAGCCAAGATGAGCCACAAATAAAGAAATTCCAGCCATAATATTTGCAACACAAAGAGATAAAATTGATTTTTTGTAAAACATAAATCCGCAGATTATACAAGCTAAAGCTATATAAATCATACTTTCATAGGCATTACTCCAAGGAGCGTGATCTCCTATATACCATCTTAAAGTTAATGCAAAAATATGCACTAAAATAGCCAGTAGTGTTAAAAATATAATAATTTTTTTAAGGGTATTGAAAATATTTTTATTTTTTAAAATTTCATAAAAAATTAATACAAATAGCAAAATTCCAAAACTAAGATAAATATAGCCTAAATTTTTAAAGAAATCAAAATGATTTAGAAAAATTTCCATTTTTATTTTTAAAGGAGAAGGTAAAAGTTTTTCTCCGTAATATTCTTGAAATTTTTTGATATTTATTAAAGATTCATTGGCTCGTGTGAAATTATTATCTTCTAAGGCGGTATTAAAATTTAAAAAATAATTATACATTAGATTTTGTATCATTTGAATGTCTTTAAATTTAAAAGGCATATTTGTAGCAGGTGAATACCAAGTTGTAGTATTAAAGCTAGGATCTGGGAAAATTCTAAAAATTTCTCCGCTATATATATAAAATGCTAGATTAATTTTTTCGTCTAAAGCTAAAATGTCTTTGTCAAATTGCGTTCTAAGATTTGGTTTTTTTCGGTTTGCTTCTTGAACATAATTTATGATTTTATAAAAATTTCCATCAAAAGTATCATTATAAGATGCATATTTTTCTTCATTGTTAATTCCTAAAATCTGCTTAAGTTTATCTGTTTTTATAGGAATCATCTTAACTTGTTTAAAGTATTTTGGATAAATCATCATTCCTAAAAATATTTGATTATAATTTAATCCTAAAAAAGAATTTCTTTTCGTGATTTTATGGATAAAATTCATAGCCAAAGTATCTATGGGCTTAATCCTTCCATCAAAATCTTGCACTAATAAACTTGAAAATATTTTAGAATGTTCATTAGAATTTTGCTTAATGCTTTTTATAGTATTGATAATGTTATCTTTTTCTTCATTAGCAAAGGCAAAATTTTGCAAAGATAAAAGTAAAATACAAAATAAAAATAAATTTTTTTGATTTTTAAGATAAGAACTAAGTTTTAAAAATCTTGAATTTTTATCAAATATTACCCATAAAAAACCTATAATAAGTAAGGTATAACCTATATAAGTTGGAATTTTACCCGGATCTTTATTGACTGAGAGTATAGTTCCTTTCTCATCTTCATCGTATGAGGATTGAAAAAAACGATAACCTCCATAATCTAAAACATTATTCATAAAAATTTTATATTCAAAATTTTGATTGTTATCATTAACTATAATATCTGAAGCATAAGATGAAGGGCTCATGGATCCTGCATAACGTTCTAATATAAATTGATTTAATGTTAAAGAAAATGGTAATTGAATTTCTTTTGGACCCAAATTAAGGGCAAAAATTTTATCAGCTAATCTAAAAGGAATTACATTTTCATTGTTATAATTACTAAGAAGTAAAATATCTTTTGAATCACCTTTATAATTTATATTAAATTCTATAATAGGAAGACTTTCTTTATCTTGTGCTTTAGTGTAACTTTTAAGTTTTATATTGACTTTATTGTCCTTTAAATTTATATCTTGTTCAAAGTGATTTTTAAATAAAGGATGTAAATTTATAGGAAAAGAAAAATATTCTATCACTTTTCCTATGTCATTATAGACCATAAAAGAAAGAATTTCATCTCTTGTTATTAAGATATTTGATTTTTCACCTTCTCTTATATGCATTCCCCCTTCTAAGCCAAAATATCTAGTTATCCCAGCACCAATAAGTATCATGATAAAGGAACAGTGTAAAAGCAAAATAGCGTATTTTTTTCTAGGTATAAATTTATAAATTACTATTGCGCCTATTAAATTAATGATTAGTATTAAATGAAGCAAGTCAAACCATAAGGCATTATAAATTAATGTTTTAGCTACGTTGGTTCCAAAATCATTTTCTATAAAGGTTGCAACAGCACACGCAAACGCGTAAAGAAAAAGTAAAATAAGGCTCATCCATAATGAAAAAAATATTTTTTTAAACATTATTTTCCCTATAAGCTAAAAATAGCTTTTTTAAAAGTTCATCTTCTGTTAAATTTTGATTTTCTTTTAAAATATCCATGGTTAAAGCAAGCCTTTTTGCGCCCATTAATCCAGGATAATTAAGCAACATTTTTCCAGAGGAGTTAAAAAATATTAAAGTTGGGGTTGATTGAATATCATAGTTTTGTATAAGATCTTGTGTTGTTTGTTTTTGTTTGTTGATATTATGGATTTTTTGATAGCTTATATTGATATAGTAAGAGTTATAATCTTTTCTTAGCTTATCTTGTAATTTTTTGTCCTCTTTGATTTCTTCTCTTAATTTATTGCAATATTTGCAGTTATTGGAGCTAAATATAATAAATGTCGGTTTTTTATCATCAAAAATAATATTTTGATTGTCTTTAAAAAAAATAGCAATTTCTTTATAAGAATTTATATCTAATGAATTTGAATGTTCGAGTTGCTCTTTACTTAATGCTGAATTATTGCTTAATATATTCTTATTAATTTGTTCATCATTGCAAGCATATAAAAATAAAATAAATAATCCACATAATATTTTTTTAATCAATTTTTATCCTTTTTAAAGTGCCTAAAATAGGCACTTATTTTAATAGTTCTATAATGAAAGCATAAATCATTAAAAACAAAAATATCATTCCTGTAATTAACATTGCATAGCCAATTATTTTTGCTATACCTTTGTAAGAGTTAAATTTTGAATTTTTCTCCTTAAGTGTTTCTAATTTTCCGCTTTCTATTAAACGTTTATAATAATTATTTCTTTCTTGTCTAATTTCACTTTCACTTTGAACTCCTGAAAATATAACCATATCCATAGGGAAACGATCGGCTCTAAAATGAGTATTGAAAAAGTGTATTGCAAAGATAAATCCTGTTGCAAGTAAAGCTTCATCTGAGTGAATTAATGTGCAAAGATTTATCATCCATCCAGGTAAAATTAGAGTAAAAAATGTTGGAAACCATAATACTAATCCAGAAAATCCTATTACAAACATACCCCAAAATACTGCTAAATAATCAAATTTTTCCCAGTAAGTCCAACGATCAAATTGAGGTCTTTCTCCTTTGCCAAAAAACCATTTAAAATGTGCTTTCATGTCTTTAAAATCTTGTAAATTTGGCATTAAAGAATCAGGCCCAAAAAGAGCTTTGAAAATTTTCTTTTTATCTAATTTTCCTGTATTAGGATTGCGTACTAAATCTCTTCTTTTCCAATTAACTAAAATAATTTCCCCAATATGAGAGAAAAACACCATAAACATTATAATGGCACTGATATGATGTATAAGTGTTGCATTAAGAGGTCCGCCCATTAGATTAATCATAGTTTGCGCCCAAGGAGCTGTATAAAATTTTTGTGGCAGACCAGAAAAAGCAAGTCCTAGAAAGCTTGCAGCCATAAAGAAATGTTGTATTTTATGAAATGTTGAAAAGCGTTTGATCAAAATCTTATCATTATGAGTATTTTCTTTTGCTTTTTTCCATGTAATAGGATTTTTAATTCTTGCAATGATCAATCTTATACTCCAAAGCAGAGTGTGAAGTCCAAAAAATGCAAAAACTCCCACAACTAGACAAGTCATAAATATATAAGCTGTGTTTAATAGTGGAAAATTATTTCTATCATTATGATCAGCATGTGCTATAAAATTTGCAAAATTTTCATTTGAATTTGGATGACACTCCATACAAGTTTTAACACGATTTATAGGTGATAAAGTCGAATTTAAGTCATTTACTTTTAAGATATTATGCTTTCCATGACAATCAAAACAAGCAGCCACTTTAGGAGCACTTCCTGGGGTGTTTAAAAACATAGCTTTTCCATGAAAAGTATCATGATAACGATCTTGTTTATCTTGATGACATTCTCCGCACTTAAAATCGCTTCTTTGTTTTAAGGTCATAAGATCAAAAACATTATTATTGTTAGTATGGATTTCGTGACAAGTTGTGCAAGTTGGTTTTTTCTTTTCTTTGCCATCTTTGCCAAGTGCCATTTGGCTTATATTTTGATGGATGCTATGTTTAAATTCTTTATTAGCTTCTTTATGACAAGTAGCACAGTTATTATTTATAAGATCTAAATTTGCAGCGTTGTAATATTCAATTTTCTTTTGATTTTCACCTTTTCCATGACAATCTCTACAGCTTGGCAAATCTCCAAAATACATTCTTGAATGAATGCTATCTTTAAAATCTTTTATATCTTTTGCATTTTGCCATTTTTCTATTTGTTCTTTTTGAACCTTTCTTCCTGATATAACCCATGATTCAATACCATCAAGCATAACGTAAATATTTTTATAACCCATTTTTTTACTTAAATTCGCAAGACTTGAGGCATTATAAGTAAAGCGATTTGAACCATAAAAAATTAAAGTAGCATTAAAGTCGTTTGGTAGCAAATTTTGCCAGTTTTCGGCATTGACTAAGATTGCATTAGGAATATAACCTGCATTTTCTCTTTCTTCTTCTGAATTAACATCTATGAAATATATATCTTTTTTATCTAAAAGTTTTTCAGCATCTGCCATACTAATTGGAGTGATGCCATCTATAATACCAATTTGCATTTTTCCATCAGCATAAGCTAACTGTGCAAAAAACATAAAAAAACTAAGAATAATAAATTTGATCAAGCTTTTTTTCAAGATTAGCTCCTTAAAATTTGCTCCAAAAAAGGAGCAAGAAAATTATTTGAGAATATTTTTAGCTTCTTGTATATAAACTAAAGCTTCATCAACTATTTTTTTGGAATAAACCGGTCCATGAACTCCCCAAGAACCGTCTTTTTGTATTTTTTCTGCTATTTCTCTTGCCTGATTAGCTAAAGAAATAACTTTTGATTTTTTCTCAACAGAGAGTTTAGGATTTTCAGCCATTTTTTTATCTATATCTTTAATACCCTTTAAGATATTTTCATAGCCATCTTTTACAGGTTTTTGCCAACCTACAACAATGTCATAAATCATTTCTTGATTTGTAAAGTGTAGTTTTTTAGGCAAATTTGACTGCACTGCACTATGACAACCGCTAGCACCAGGACCCATTAAATTTGGATCACTAAAACTTGTGCGACCGCAACTCCACATTAGATCAAGAAAAAATCTTCCATCATTATCTCTTGCTATAGTCCATCCGGGTGTTTTTGGAGATCTTTCTTTTCCTTCTGGTGGATTTAATGTTTTTGCTTCTTTATCAACTTTTATTTTCCAAATATGTGAAGCTCTAACATTGTCAAATCCACCTTTATCAGGATTTTGAACCACTCCAAAATTTTCACAACTCATCATATTTGGCATATGACATGCGGTGCAATTATCTTTTGAATGAATTCCGCCTTGTTTAAAGAATCCTGCTTGCGTGTCATGACAATCTGCACAAGTTTTTTTAAGTCCAACTTTTGTATAACCATCTTTCCAGTTATTATAAGTCACTTCATGCGGATCATGACAAGTTGAACATCTCATACCTTTATCATAGTGAGCAGAGCTATACATTTGAGCTCCTTCTGTTCCGCATGCTGGACAGCTAGATTTAAAAAAGGCATTAAATGGTTTTCTTGGATTTTTCTTTGCATCTTCTTGATCATAAGAAAATCTTTGATGACATCTTTCACAATTTGATGGCATACCAGCTCCCCTAGCTCCATAAAGATGGGCACCAGCTCCATGACATTCTTCGCAAGAAATTCCTTTAGAGATTGTATGTTTTCTTAATTCTTGTGGATTGCCTAAAGCTTTATAAAATTCTTCTTTATTTTTAAAATCAAATTTAAAAGAGTGGCATGTTTCACAGTATGAACTTGCTGGTTGGAAAAGCATATTTTTTCCATAGCTTGCAGCATAAGAATTTGTTCCCCATACTTTTGATCCATTTCCTCCAAATTCTTCTAAAGTGGTTGGAAATCCTGGTGAAAATTTGGCAATTTTTTTAGTCATTTCTGGGGTTAAAAACTCGCTCCATAATCTTGAAAATTGATTTCCTCCTGCTACTATTTTTCCAGTCATATTGCTTAAATTTCCATCCTCAACATGATAAGTTCCACGCACTAACCATTTATCGATAAACCCATATTTAGTTCTTGGTGTTCCAATTACTGCATAAACATCATCAGGATAAATTCCTAATGGTAAAATTGTAGAAGGAGAGTTGTACATAGGTTTTTTTAGATCATTATTTACTTCTTCAAATTCATCTGGAAAACGGACACTTTTTGCATGGCGAGATCTCTCCCATGCCTTATATTGAGCAGGGTGGCATTCTCCACATTTTTTAGGACCTACAAATTTATTTGGAATATCTAAAAATGATTCCATTCCTAGGCGGTATGTTATAGAGGTATTAGAAAGATGGTTTTGTTCTGCAAATGTAGGGCCATTTGAAAATTCTACATATTCTTCTTCTCTATCACTTATAGCATATTTTCCAACTATACGACCTTCTTTTTCATATTTGAACATAGGATGATTTTCTTTTAAATATTTAAAAAAAGCATCTTCTTGATGAATATAACCTTCAAGCGTTCTTGGTGTTGTATTGCCATCTTGCGCCGCTTGTCCTTGAATGAGAACGTTTGGATTTTGCCTTGCATTTAATGCATTATTTCCTAAAAATAAAACTAATGCAGTAATACCTAATATAAGTTTATTCATAAGTATAACCTTGCGATTGGAAATTTAAGTAAAACAATTAATTAATAGCAATAGATAATTTTTATTAACTATTTGTTAACTTATATTTGAAATTTATTATAAATAAACTTAAAATATATTTAAAATAATATATAAAATTTAAATATTAAATTAATTTTTATTTAATATTAATTACAAATTTTTAAAAATTAATTAATTTTTAAATTTAAAAATTAATTAAAGACTTAATAGTATTTATAGTTCATAGAATATAGATAGATGTTTAGGTAATTTAGTAATTTAATAATGCATAATATTTTAAAATATTGTTTATTTTTTTAATTTTTCCTTGACAAAACCTTTTTTTTAGGTTAGAATAACAACCTAATTTTTGCTGGTTTAGCTCAGTTGGTAGAGCAGCTGCCTTGTAAGCAGCAGGTCGGGGGTTCAAGTCCCTTAACCAGCTCCATTTAACAGTGTTTGACCAGATAGAAGCGTTTTGGTGAGTTACTCAAGTGGCCAACGAGGGCAGACTGTAAATCTGCTGGCTTTCGCCTTCCGTGGTTCGAATCCACGACTCACCACCATCATTGCTTGCGGGAGTAGCTCAGTTGGCTAGAGCATCAGCCTTCCAAGCTGAGGGTCGCGGGTTCGAGTCCCGTTTCCCGCTCCAAAATTATAAACTGGGAGCTGTATTTATTTTAAAACTTACAGTTTATCTCCTAGATTTTTGTTGTCTATAAAAATAATTTTTCTGAGCGCTCGTATGGCTCAGAGGTAGAGCACTCCCTTGGTAAGGGAGAGGTCGCGGGTTCAATTCCCGCTATGAGCTCCATTGATTTGAAAAAATTATACAATATAGACTTGCTTTGCTTGATTATACTTTAATTATGGAGGAAAAAAATGGCTAAAGAAAAGTTTTCACGAAATAAGCCACATGTGAATATAGGAACAATTGGTCACGTTGACCATGGTAAAACAACTTTAACAGCTGCTATTTCTGCTGTTTTGTCAAGAAAAGGCTTGGCAGAGCTTAAAGATTATGATAATATCGATAATGCTCCAGAAGAGAAAGAACGTGGTATTACAATTGCTACTTCTCATATCGAGTATGAAACAGATAATCGCCATTATGCACATGTTGATTGTCCTGGCCACGCTGACTATGTTAAAAATATGATTACAGGTGCAGCGCAAATGGATGGAGCTATACTTGTTGTTTCTGCTGCTGATGGTCCTATGCCGCAAACTAGAGAGCATATATTACTTTCACGTCAAGTTGGAGTTCCTTATATTGTTGTTTTTATGAATAAAGCAGATATGGTAGATGATGCTGAACTTTTAGAATTAGTTGAAATGGAAATTAGAGAATTATTGAGTTCTTATGATTTTCCTGGAGATGATACTCCTATCATTTCTGGTTCAGCACTTAAAGCTTTAGAAGAAGCTAAGGCTGGACAAGACGGTGAATGGTCTGCAAAAATACTTGATCTTATGGCTGCAGTTGATAGTTATATACCAACACCAACTCGTGATACAGAGAAAGATTTCTTAATGCCAATTGAAGATGTTTTTTCAATTTCTGGTCGTGGAACAGTTGTTACAGGTAGAATAGAAAAAGGTATTGTTAAAGTTGGAGATACTGTAGAAATTGTAGGAATTAGAGATACTCAAACTACAACAGTTACAGGTGTAGAAATGTTTAGAAAAGAAATGGATCAAGGTGAAGCAGGTGATAATGTTGGAGTTCTTTTAAGAGGAACAAAAAAAGAAGATGTTATCCGTGGAATGGTTCTTGCTAAACCTAAGTCAATAACACCTCATACAGATTTTGAAGCTGAAGTTTATATTTTAAATAAAGATGAAGGTGGTAGACATACTCCATTCTTTAATAATTACAGACCGCAATTCTATGTAAGAACAACAGATGTAACTGGTTCTATCAAATTAGCCGAAGGTGTTGAAATGGTTATGCCAGGAGAAAATGTAAGAATTTCTGTAAGCTTAATTGCACCAGTTGCATTAGAAGAAGGAACTCGTTTTGCTATTCGTGAAGGTGGTAAAACTGTTGGTTCTGGTGTTGTTACAAAAATACTTAAATAAATAACTTAAATTTTAAAGCTAAGATTTAACAATCTTGGCTTTTTATAAGGAATTAGAATGAGAATTAAAATAGGTTTAAAATGTGAAGAATGTGGTGATATAAATTATAGCACTTATAAAAATAGTAAGAATAATACTGAAAAATTAGAATTAAAAAAATATTGCCCAAGATTAAAAAAACATACTTTACATAAAGAAGTTAAATTAAAAAGTTAATCTTTTTAATTTTTATAGGGCAATAGCTCCAATGGTAGAGCGCCGGATTCCAAATCCGATGGTTGGGGGTTCGAGTCCCTCTTGCCCTGCCATATTGAAGGTTGATATAAATGGAAAAATTAATCACTTATTTTAAATTGTCAAAAACAGAATTAAGGAAAGTAATTTTTCCTTTAAAAGAACAAGTAAGAAATGCTTATATCACTGTATTTGTGGTTGTAACAGTAGTTTCTTTATTTTTGACATTGGTAGATTGGATAATGTCATCGGTTATTTCTTTAATTATAAAGTAAAGGAAACTAATGAATAATCATAAATGGTATGCTATTCAAACTTATGCTGGTAGTGAAATGGCAGTTAAAAGAGCTATTGAGAATTTAGTAAAAGATAATGGAATCGAAGAGCAACTTAAAAAAATTGTTGTTCCGACCGAAGATGTTATAGAATTTAAAAATGGAAAAGAAAAAATTAGTGAAAGAAGTCTTTATTCAGGTTATGTTTTTGCTTGTCTAGATTTAAATACAGAGCTTTGGCATCGTATACAATCTCTTCCAAAAGTAGGTCGTTTTATTGGAGAATCTAAAAAACCAACTCCTTTGAATGAAAAGGATATTGATTTAATTTTGGAAAAAGTGCATCATAAGGCTGCACCTAAGCCTAAAATTGCATTTGACGAGGGTGAGAATGTTAGAATTATTGAAGGTCCTTTTGCTAATTTTACTGGTATAGTAGAAGAATATGATATGGTTAGAGGATTATTAAAACTTAACGTTTCTATTTTTGGACGTTCAACACCAGTAGAAATTTTATATTCTCAAGTTGAAAAGATAATATAATACTTTAAGCATTTAATTTTTTAAGGAGATTTGGTTATGGCTAAAAAAGTTGTAGGTGAAATAAAATTACAGATTGCTGCTACAAAAGCAAATCCTTCACCTCCTGTAGGTCCTGCTTTGGGTCAGCAAGGTGTAAATATTATGGAGTTTTGTAAGGCTTTTAATGAAAGAACAAAAGATATGGCAGGATTTAACATACCTGTTGTAATTACTGTTTATGCAGATAAAAGTTTTACTTTTATTACTAAACAGCCTCCTGCTACTGATCTTATTAAAAAGGCTGCAGGTATTTCAAAGGGTGCGGATAATCCACTTAAAAATAAAGTGGGCAAGCTTACTCGTGCTCAAGTTTTAGAAATTGTTGATAAAAAGCTTGCAGATTTAAATACTAAAGATAGAGATCAGGCTGCAAAAATTATTGCAGGTTCAGCACGTTCTATGGGTGTTGAAATAGTTGATTAATATTAATAAATTTACCGCCAAAAAGGCGGAAGCACTTTAAAAATGCGGAGAGAATAGATGGCTAAAATGACTAAAAGATTAAAAGAATTATCAGAAAAAGTTGATTTAAAAAAGAACTATAATTTAAATGAAGCAATTGATAATATTAAAACTTTAGCTTCAGCTAAATTTGATGAGACGGTTGAAATCGCTCTTAAGCTTAATGTAGATCCAAGACATGCAGATCAAATGGTTCGTGGTTCAGTTGTTCTTCCAGCTGGAACTGGTAAAAAAGTTCGTGTGGCAGTAATTGCAAAAGATGCAAAAGCAGATGAAGCTAAAAATGCTGGAGCTGATATCGTTGGTAGTGATGATTTGGTTGAAGAGATTCAAAAGGGAAATATTAATTTTGATGTTTTAATTGCAACTCCAAATTTAATGGGTTTAGTAGGTAAAGTTGGTCGTATTTTAGGTCCAAAAGGATTAATGCCAAATCCTAAAACTGGAACAGTAACAATGGATGTTGCACAAGCGGTTAATAATGCAAAAAGTGGTCAGGTAAATTTCCGTGTAGATAAGCAAGGAAATATTCATGCAGGACTTGGAAAAGTTAGTTTTTCTAAAGATAAATTGTTTGATAATATTTCTACATTTGTTAAAGCGATTAATAAACATAAGCCAGCTGCTGCAAAGGGAAGATATATTAAGAGTGCAGCATTAAGTTTAACTATGAGTCCTTCATTAAAGCTTGAAGTTCAAGAATTATTAGATATGAAATAAGTTACCTTTAGATAAGGTAACTTAAAATAAATATTTGAAGAAATTTTTTTTCTTGAGATATTTATTTTAGATTGAAGATAGTCGAGGTATTTATACTTAATTAGATTTTTATCTGCTCTACTTGAAATCTCAATCGGAAAGGAGAAGATGTGACTAGAAGCGAAAAAGTTGAAATTATTGCTAAGCTTGAAGAGAATTTTAAAATGAGCGAAGCTATTGTAGTTTGTGACTACAGAGGCTTAAAAACTAAAAAGCTTGAAGAGCTTAGAAATAATGCAAGAGAAAATAATGTTAAAGTTCAAATTATTAAAAATACTTTAGCGAATATTGCTCTTTCAAATTCCGGTAAAAAAGGCTTAGAACTCAAAGATACTAATATTTATCTTTGGGGAGAAGATCAATTAAGCGTCTCAAAAGTTGCTGCAAAATTTGAAGAAAATAATGAATGCTTTAAAATTAAAAGTGCTTTTGTAGACGGTGAAGTTGTTGAAGTATCTAAAGTTAAAGCTTTAGCTAAAATGCCTTCACGTAATGAGTTGCTTGCTATGCTTTTGCAGGTTTGGAATGCGCCTATTACCAACTTTACAATAGGCCTAAATGCGTTAAAAAATAAAAAAGAATCAGAATAAAAGGATAAAAAATGGCGATAACAAAAGAAGATGTGTTAGAATATATTTCAAATTTAAGTGTTCTTGAATTATCAGAATTAGTAAAAGAATTCGAAGAAAAATTTGGTGTTTCTGCAGCTCCTGTAATGGTTGCAGCCGCTGGAGGTGCCGCTGGAGGTGCCGCTGGAGGTGCTGAAGAAAAAACTGAATTTGATATTGTTTTAACTGATAGTGGTGCTAAAAAAATCGAAGTAATTAAAATTGTTCGTGCTTTAACAGGTCTTGGATTAAAAGAAGCAAAAGATGCTGTTGAACAAACTCCTTCTACTTTAAAAGAGGGCGTAGCTAAAGCAGATGCTGAAGCAGCTAAAAAACAACTTGAAGAAGCTGGTGCTAAAGTAGAGCTTAAATAAGTTTATATGTTTAAGAAGGCTTTCTAATCTAAGCCTTCTTTATTTTAGTTTTTTACCTAATTTTAGGTCTTCTTTTTTAAATTTACCATATGAGGTATGCGATATGTCAAATAATAAACTAGGAAATCGTTTAAGAGTAGATTTCTCAAATATTTCGAAACAAATAGAAATTCCTAATCTTCTACAATTACAGAAAAAAAGTTTTGATTATTTTCTAAATCTTAATAATAGTGAAAGTGGTATAGAAAAAGTTTTTAAGTCTATTTTCCCAATACACGATCCTCAAAATAGATTGAGTTTAGAGTATGTTAGTAGCGAGATAGGTAAACCTAAATATACCATTAGAGAATGTATGGAAAGAGGTTTAACTTATTCAGTAAATTTAAAAATGAAAATCCGTCTCACTTTACATGAGAAAGATGAAAAAACAGGTGAGAAAATTGGTGTAAAAGATATTAAAGAACAAGAAATTTTTATAAGAGAAATTCCTCTTATGACTGATAGAGTTTCTTTTATTATCAATGGAGTTGAAAGAGTTGTTGTAAATCAATTGCATAGAAGTCCTGGGGTAATTTTCAAAGAAGAGGAAAGTTCTACAGTTGCAAATAAATTAGTTTATACAGCTCAAATCATTCCAGATCGTGGTTCTTGGCTTTATTTTGAGTATGATGCAAAAGATGTGCTTTATGTAAGGATTAATAAAAGAAGAAAAATTCCAGTAACCATGCTATTTAGAGCTTTGGGTTATAAAAAACAAGATATTATTAAATTATTTTATCCTATACAAACTATTCATGTTAAAAAGGATAAATTTTTAACAGAATTTAATCCAAATGATTTTATGGATAGAATAGAATATGATATTAAAGATGAAAAGGGTAAAGTTGTTCACCAAGCTGGAAAAAGACTAACCAGAAAAAAAGCAGAGCAACTCTTAAAAGATGGTTTAAAATGGATAGAATATCCTGTTGAAGTTCTTTTAAATCGTTATTTGGCAAATCCTATTATTAATAAAGAAACAGGCGAAGTTTTATTTGATTCTTTAACTTTAATTGATGAAGCAAAATTAGTAAAAATAAAAGAACAAAAGAGTTTTGATATTGCCAATGATTTAGCTAATGGAGTAGATGCTGCAATTATTAATTCATTTGCACAGGATAATGAAACATTAAAATTACTTAAACAAAGTGAAAATATCGATGATGAAAATGATTTAGCAGCAATAAGAATTTATAAAGTAATGCGTCCTGGAGAACCTGTTGTTAAAGATGCAGCTAAAGCTTTTGTTAACGATTTATTTTTTAATCCTGAAAGATATGATCTTACAAAAGTAGGTCGTATGAAAATGAATCATAAGTTAGGATTGGATGTTCCAGAATATTTAACCGTTTTAACAAATGAAGATATTATAAAAACGGCAAAATATTTAATTAAAGTTAAAAATGGAAAAGGGCATATTGACGATAGAGATCATCTAGGAAATCGTAGAATTAGATCTATTGGAGAACTTTTAGCCAATGAATTACATTTAGGCTTAGCCAAAATGCAAAAAGCTATAAGAGATAAATTCACTTCTTTAAACACAGATATAGATAAAATCATGCCTTATGATTTGATTAATCCTAAAATGATTACCACAACTATCATTGAGTTTTTTACAGGCGGTCAACTCTCTCAATTTATGGATCAAACAAATCCTTTGAGTGAAATTACTCACAAGCGTCGTTTATCAGCTTTAGGTGAAGGTGGATTAGTTAAGGAAAGAGCTGGATTTGAAGTGCGTGATGTTCATGCTACTCATTATGGTAGGATTTGTCCTGTTGAAACTCCAGAAGGTCAAAATATAGGTCTTATTAATACACTTTCAACTTATGCTAAAGTGAACCAATTGGGTTTTGTAGAGGCTCCTTATAAAAAAGTTGTTAACGGAAAAGTAACAGATGAAATTGTGTATTTAACTGCTACTCAAGAAGAAGGAATGTTTATAGCTCCTGCTTCAACTAAAATTGATTCAAATGGTAATATTATCGAAGAATTTGTAGAAGCAAGACAAGATGGTGAAACTATACTTGCAAGACGTGAAGAAGTTCAACTCATAGATCTTTGTTCGGGTATGATAGTTGGTGTAGCTGCTTCTTTAATACCATTTTTAGAGCATGATGATGCTAATAGAGCTTTGATGGGTTCTAATATGCAACGTCAAGCTGTACCACTTTTGACCTCTAGTGCTCCAATTGTTGGAACTGGTATGGAAAAAATTATTGCCAGAGATGCTTGGGAAGCTGTAAAAGCTAAGCGTGGAGGAGTGGTAGAAAAAGTTGATAATAGAAGTATTTTTATTTTGGGAGAAGATGATAAAGGTCCTTTTATAGACCATTATACTTTAGAAAAAAATTTAAGAACAAATCAAAATACAAATTATATTCAACATCCTATTGTTAAAAAAGGCGATATTGTAAAAGCAGGTCAAATTATAGCCGATGGACCAAGCATGGATCAAGGAGAGCTTGCTATAGGAAAAAATGCATTAATAGCTTTTATGCCTTGGAATGGTTATAACTATGAAGATGCTATAGTAGTAAGTGAAAGAATCATACGTGAAGATACTTTTACAAGTGTGCATATTTATGAAAAAGAAATTGAAGCAAGAGAATTAAAAGATGGTGTTGAAGAAATTACTAAAGATATACCAAATGTTAAAGAAGAGGATATTGCACATTTAGATGAAAGTGGTATTGCTAAAATAGGAACACATATAAAACCAGGTATGATTTTAGTAGGTAAAGTTTCTCCAAAAGGTGAAGTAAAGCCTACTCCAGAAGAAAGATTATTAAGAGCAATTTTTGGAGAAAAAGCAGGGCATGTTGTCAACAAGTCTTTATATGCGACTGCTTCTTTAGAGGGTGTTGTAGTTGATGTTAAAATTTTTACTAAAAAAGGCTATGATAAAGATGATAGAGCTATAAAGTCTTATGATAAAGAAAAAATGACTTTAGAAAAAGAACATCATGATAGACTTTTAATGATGGATAGAGAAGAAATGTTAAGAGTATGCGCTTTATTATCTAATTCTCCTTTAAATAGTGAACAAAAAATTAATGATAAAACCTATAAAAAGGGGCAGAAAGTTGATATTAAGGAGCTTGAAAAAATCAATCGTTTCACTCTTGCTTCTTTGATTAAATCATATTCTAAAGAAGTACAAAAAGAATACGAAGATCTAAAAAATCATTTTCAAAATGAAAAGAAAAAGCTTAAGAGTGAGCATGATGAGAAATTAGAAATTTTAGAAAAAGATGATATTTTACCAAGTGGAGTTGTGAAACTTGTTAAAGTTTATATTGCAACAAAAAGAAAACTTAAAGTTGGCGATAAAATGGCAGGACGTCACGGAAATAAAGGTATAGTTTCTACTATAGTACCAGAAGTAGATATGCCATATTTGCCAAATGGTAAAAGTGTAGATATCGCTCTTAATCCACTCGGTGTTCCAAGTCGTATGAATATAGGTCAAATTTTAGAAAGTCATCTTGGATTAGTCGGTCTAAGATTAGGAGATCAGATCCAAGAAATTTTTGATAAAAAACAAAAAGATTTTGTTAAAGAACTAAGAGCTAAAATGCTTGAGATTTGTTCAATTCCAAGACTTGAAAATGAAAGAAATTTTATTAAGAAATTGAGTGATGAAGAGATTTTAAATTATGCTAGGGATTGGAGTAAAGGGGTTAAATTTGCTACTCCAGTTTTTGAGGGAGTTAATATAGAAGAATTTGAAAAACTCTTTGAAATAGCTAAGGTTGATATGGATGGTAAAACTGAGCTTTATGATGGAAGAACTGGAGAAAAGATAGCAGAACGTGTTCATATAGGATGTATGTATATGTTAAAACTCCATCACTTAGTTGATGAAAAAGTTCATGCAAGAAGTACTGGTCCTTACAGCTTAGTAACCCAACAACCTGTAGGTGGAAAAGCTTTATTTGGGGGTCAAAGATTTGGTGAAATGGAAGTTTGGGCGCTTGAAGCTTATGGAGCCGCACATACTTTAAGAGAAATGCTCACGATAAAATCAGATGATGTCGAAGGAAGATTTAGTGCTTATAAGGCTTTAACTAAAGGAGAAAATGTTCCTGCAACAGGAATTCCTGAAACATTTTTTGTTTTAACTAATGAACTTAAATCTCTTGCTTTAGATGTTGAAATTTTTGATAAGGAAGAAGATAATGAGTAAGCTTAAAATTATAGAAATCAAGGAAGAAGCAAGACCAAGGGATTTTGAGGCTTTTCAATTAAGACTTGCCAGCCCTGAAAAGATTAAATCTTGGTCATATGGAGAAGTTAAAAAGCCTGAAACAATTAATTATAGAACTTTAAAACCAGAAAGAGATGGTCTTTTTTGTGCAAAAATTTTCGGTCCTATACGTGATTATGAATGTCTTTGTGGTAAATATAAAAAGATGCGCTTTAAGGGTGTGAAATGTGAAAAATGTGGAGTAGAGGTTGCAAATTCTAAGGTGCGTCGTTCAAGAATGGGGCACATCGAACTTGTAACTCCAGTAGCTCATATTTGGTATGTAAATTCTTTACCAAGTCGTATAGGAACTTTGCTTGGCGTTAAGATGAAAGATCTTGAGCGCGTGCTTTATTATGAGGCTTATATTGTTGAAAATCCAGGTGATGCATATTATGATAACGAAAATACCAAAAAAGTAGAATTCTGTGATGTTTTAAATGAAGAGCAATATCAAAATTTAATGCAACGTTATGAGAATAGCGGCTTTAAAGCGAGAATGGGTGGTGAAGTAGTTAGAGATTTGCTTGCAAATTTAGATCTTGTTTCGCTTTTAAATCAATTAAAAGAAGAAATGAGTGCTACAAATTCTGAAGCAAAGAAAAAAACTATTATAAAACGCTTAAAAGTAGTAGAAAATTTTCTAAATTCAAATTTAAATGCTAATACAGATAGTGAAGATGCAGTGCCAAATCGTCCAGAATGGATGATGATTACAAATCTTCCAGTTTTACCTCCAGATTTACGTCCTTTAGTAGCTTTAGATGGGGGAAAATTTGCTGTTTCTGATGTAAATGATTTATATCGTAGAGTTATTAATAGAAACACTCGTTTAAAAAAGCTTATGGAGCTTGATGCACCAGAAATCATTATAAGAAATGAAAAGAGAATGCTTCAAGAAGCAGTAGATGCACTTTTTGATAATGGACGTCGTGCCAATGCCGTAAAAGGTGCAAATAAACGTCCTTTAAAATCTTTAAGTGAGATTATCAAAGGAAAACAAGGAAGATTCAGACAGAATTTACTTGGTAAAAGAGTTGATTTTTCTGGTCGTAGTGTTATTGTTGTAGGACCAAAATTAAGAATGGATCAGTGTGGTTTACCTAAAAAAATGGCTTTAGAACTTTTTAAACCACATCTTTTAGCTAAATTGGAAGAAAAAGGTTATGCTACAACAGTTAAACAAGCTAAAAAAATGATAGAAAACAAAACTAATGAAGTTTGGGAGTGCTTGGAAGAAGTTGTTGAGGGACATCCTGTTATGCTTAATCGTGCGCCAACTCTACATAAGCTTTCTATACAGGCATTTCACCCTGTTTTAGTTGAAGGTAAGGCAATACAACTTCATCCTCTAGTTTGTGCTGCGTTTAATGCAGACTTTGATGGGGATCAAATGGCTGTTCATGTTCCTTTATCTCAAGAAGCTATTGCAGAGTGTAAAGTTCTTATGCTTTCATCAATGAATATTCTTTTGCCAGCAAGTGGTAAATCTGTTACTGTTCCTTCGCAAGATATGGTTTTAGGAATTTATTATCTTTCTTTGGAGAAAGCAGGAGCAAAAGGGGCTCATAAAATTTGCACAGGAATTGATGAAGTGATGATGGCTTTAGAATCAAAAAGTCTTGATATTCACGCTAGCATTCAAACTCTTGTAGATGGACGTAAGATTACAACAACAGCAGGGCGTTTAATTATTAAATCCATTTTACCTGATTTTGTTCCAGAATACAGTTGGAATAAAGTTTTAAAGAAAAAAGATATTGCTGCTCTTGTAGATTATGTCTATAAACAAGGTGGTTTAGAAATTACAGCAAGTTTCTTAGATAAATTAAAAAATCTTGGTTTTGAGTATGCTACAAAAGCTGGGGTTTCTATATCTATTGCTGATATTATTGTTCCAAAAAATAAAGAAAAAGCAATCAATGAAGCTAAAAAACAAGTAAGAGAAATTCAAAATTCTTATAATCTTGGACTTATCACTTCGGGTGAAAGATATAATAAAATTATAGATATTTGGAAAAGTACCAATAACATTCTTTCAAAAGAAATGATGAATTTAGTAGAAAAAGATAAAGATGGCTTTAACTCTATTTATATGATGGCAGATTCTGGAGCTAGAGGTAGTGCAGCTCAAATTTCTCAGCTTGCTGCCATGAGAGGACTTATGACTAAACCAGATGGTTCTATTATAGAAACACCAATTATTTCTAATTTCCGTGAAGGATTAAATGTTCTTGAGTATTTTATATCTACCCATGGAGCTAGAAAAGGGCTTGCCGATACCGCACTTAAAACGGCAAATGCAGGTTATTTAACAAGAAAGCTTATAGATGTTGCACAAAATGTAAAAATTACTATTGAAGATTGTGGAACTCACGAAGGTATAGAAATTAATGAAATTACTGCTGATAGCTCTATTATAGAGACTTTAGAAGAAAGAATTTTAGGAAGGGTTTTAGCTGAAGATGTAATTGATCCTATTACAAATTCAGTTCTTTTTGCTGAAGGCACTTTGATTGATGAAGAGAAAGCTAAAATTTTAGGAGAAAGCGGAATTAAAAGTGTAAATATTAGAACTCCTATAACTTGTAAAGCTAAAAAAGGAATTTGTGCTAAATGTTATGGCGTGAATTTAGGAGAAGGAAAGCTTGTAAGACCTGGTGAAGCTGTGGGAATTATTTCTGCTCAGTCTATTGGAGAACCTGGAACTCAGCTTACACTTAGAACTTTCCATAGCGGTGGAACAGCAAGTACTGATTTACAAGATAGACAAGTAAGTGCTCAAAAAGAAGGTTTTATAAGATTTTACAATCTTAAAACTTATAAAAATAAAGAAAATAAAAGTATTGTGGCAAATCGTAGAAATGCGGCTATTTTGCTTGTTGAGCCTAAAATAAAAGCTCCATTTAAGGGAGTTATCAATGTAGAGAATATCCACGAAGATGTTGTTATTTCGGTTAAAAATAAAAAGCAAGAAGCCAAATTCATTTTGAGAAAATATGATTTAGCAAAACCAAATGAATTAGCTGGTGTAAGTGGTAATATCGATGGTAAATTCTATTTGCCTTATCAAAGCGGTAGTGAAGTTGAAGAAGATGAAAGCATTGTAGAGGTTATTAAAGAAGGTTGGAATATCCCAAATCGTATTCCTTTTGCAAGTGATATTTTAGTAAAAGACGGCGATCCTATAGTTCAAAATATTAAAGCAGGAGAAAAAGGAACTTTAAAATTCTATATTTTAAAAGGAGATGGACTCGATAGGGTTAAAAATGTTAAAAAAGGCGATATAGTTAAAGAAAAAGGCTTTTTTGTTGTAATTGCAGATGAAAATGATAGAGAGGCAAAAAGATATTATATCCCAAGAGAATCAAAAATAGAATTTGATGATAGTACTTTTATTGAAGACCCAAATACTATAATTGTAAGTGCAACCAAAAAAGATAAAAATATTATTGCAGAATGGGATGCTTATAATCATACCACTATAGCAGAAATCGATGGAGTTGTTGCATTTGAAGATATAGAAGCGGGCTATAGTGCAGATGAGCAAGTAGATGAAGCTACCGGAAAAAGATCTTTAGTGATTAATGAATATTTGCCAAGCGGAGTAAGACCGACATTAATCATAGCAGGAAAAGGAGAAAAATCTGTTCGCTATCAGCTTGAGCCAAAAACAGTTATTTTGGTTAGTGATGGTGATAAAGTAGCTCAAGCAGATATTTTAGCAAAAACTCCAAAAGCAGCTACAAAATCAAAAGATATTACCGGAGGTCTTCCAAGAGTTTCTGAGCTTTTTGAAGCTAGAAAACCTAAAAATAGTGCTGTTATAGCAGAAATTGATGGAGTTGTAAGATTTGACAAGCCATTGCGTTCTAAAGAAAGAATTATTATACAAGCTGAAGATGGCACTAGTGTAGAATATTTGATTGATAAATCAAAACATATTCAAGTAAGAGATGGAGAATTTATCCATGCAGGTGAAAAACTTACCGATGGAGTTATTTCAAGTCATGATGTTCTTAAAATTTTAGGCGAAAAAGCTTTACATTATTATTTGATTTCTGAGATTCAGCAAGTTTATCGCGGACAAGGTGTTGTAATTTCAGATAAGCATATAGAAGTTATTGTATCTCAAATGTTAAGACAGGTTAAAATTGTTGATAGCGGTAATACTAAATTTATTGAAGGAGATTTAGTTTCAAGACGTAAATTTAGACAAGAAAATGAAAGAATTATTAAAATGGGCGGAGAGCCGGCTATAGCTGAACCGGTTCTTTTAGGGGTTACGCGAGCGGCTATTGGAAGTGATAGCGTCATATCTGCTGCATCTTTCCAAGAAACGACTAAGGTTTTGACAGAAGCAAGTATAGCTGGTAAATTTGATTATTTAGAAGATTTAAAAGAAAATGTAATTTTAGGTCGTATGATTCCTGTTGGAACCGGTTTATATCATGAGCAAGATTTCAAATTAAGAGAAAATATCGAATAGTTTTAGCTATTCGATATTTTTAAATATCTACTTTTATTTTATTTATCTTATTTCTTTTAAAGAAAAAATTAATTTTATTTTCGATAGACTGCTAAGTTTGTATATTATAAAAATGAAAGGAACTTAATATGGCTACATCTGAAAGTAGACGAAGCTTTATGGGTTTTGCATTTGGAAGTGTGGCTGCTGTGGGCGGCGTTTTTTCATTAGTTGCAATGAAAAAAACTTGGGACCCACTTCCAAGTGTAAAAGCTGCTGGTTTTACCACTGTTGATTTATCTGGAATGCAAGCAGGAGAACTTAGAACAATAGAATGGCGTAAAAAACCTATTTTTATTTTAAAAAAAGATGAAAGTATGCCAAGAGATGAGAAGCGTGATGTTGTAGTTGGTAATGCAGCATATACAGTTGTTATAGGATTATGTACTCATTTAGGATGTATCCCAGCTTATACACCGAGTGAGCAATTATTTAAATGTGCTTGTCATGGTGGAGAATTTGATGTGAGTGGCAAAAATGTATTTGGACCTCCTCCTAAACCTTTAGAAATTCCTCCATTTAAAATTGATGGAACAAAACTTGTTTTAGGTGAAGAGGGTTTAGAATATAAAAAAATGATAGCGGAGGCTTAAAATGGCACATATTAGAAAAGCTAATGGCATAATGGATTGGCTTGATCAAAGACTTGCAATTTATAAATTATTAGATGTTTTAATGGTTAAATATTGGATACCAAAACAAATTAACTTTTTATGGGCTATGGGTGTTATATTAACCACTCTTTTTGCAATACTTTTTGTAACAGGTTTGTTGCTTGTTATGTATTATAAGCCAGATACTGCATTGGCTTTTGATAGTGTAAATAAAACTATTATGCAAGAAGTAGATTATGGTTGGCTTTGGCGACATATGCACGGTGTTGCGGCTTCTGTAGTATTTTTAATCATTTATATTCATATGCTAACAGGAATTTATTATGGGTCTTATAAAAAAGGCCGAGAGATGATTTGGGTTAGTGGAATGCTTTTATTTATTGTATTTTCAGCTGAAGCGTTTAGTGGATATATGTTGCCTTGGGGACAAATGAGTTATTGGGCTGCACAAGTTATCACAAATCTTTTTGGCGGTATTCCTTTTATAGGTCCTGAGCTTGTAATTTGGATAAGAGGAGACTACGCTGTTTCAGATCCAACTTTAACAAGATTTTTTATGCTTCATGTTTGTTTGTTGCCTATAGTTATTATTGCTCTTATTGTTGTGCATTTTTATACTTTAAGAATTCCTCATGTAAATAATGAAATTTCAGAAGAATTAGACTTTGATTTAGAAGCTGAAAAATATATGGCAGGAGATACAAAAGGATCTAAAGTTATTCCTTTTTGGCCAGGATTTTTATCTAAAGATTTTATGTATATTTGCTTGTTTATGATTTTCTTTTTCTACTTAGTTTGTTTTAAATTTGATTTTGCTATGGATCCTATTAATTTTGATCCGGCTAATGCATTAAAAACACCAGCACATATCTATCCTGAATGGTATTTTTTATGGTCTTATGAAGTATTAAGAGGATTTTTCTTTGATATTGCAGGAATTAAAGCTTTTGATATAGGTTTAGCTGCTTTTGGTATAGCCCAAATTATTTTCTTCTTATTGCCTTGGCTTGATAGAAGTGATGTAGTAAAACCTGCTCATGATAGACCATTATTTTTTATATGGTTTTGGATTTTATTGATAGACTTAATTGTTTTAACTGTTTATGGTAAACTTCCTCCAACGGGTGTTAATGCTTGGGTTGGTTTTTACGCTTCTATAGTTTTTTTACTAATGCTTATTGTGGTTTTACCTATAATTACTATTTTAGAGAGAAAAGGAGCTAAGTCATGAGAGAGCTAAAAATATTTTTAGTTGTAGTAGTATTTACTGGACTTGTTTATTGGGGTGTTGAACCTTATGCTCACTCTGTTATGAAGCCTCATGTAGCTCCTGCAAATTTTAATTTTGCAGTTGAAGATATTGATTATGCAAAAAGCGTTATCGCATCTAAAGAGTTAGCACTTGATGAAGCACAAAAGTCAAATGATGAAAAAAGAATACAAAGTGCCAGAAAAGATCTTGAACTTGCAAAAGAAAATTTAGTTAAAAATGAAAGACTTTGGAATGAAGTGGATAAAATTGACTTTTCTAAGGCAGATGCTAAAAAAGGAAAAGAATTTTTTGAAGGAAATTGCTTTGCTTGTCATGGAATTAAAGCTGATAATATGCCAGCAAATATTACAGACTCTTCTTTAGGTGTCATTCCTCCTGATTTAAGTTCTGCGGCAAATTTATATGATGAGAAATTTTTAGCTGCTTTAATTATGCATCCAGCACTTGCTCTAAAAGTAGATCATAAATTTGGAGATGCTTTTATTATGAGTGCTTACAATACAGAAACATCTGGAGAAAATCAAGAGACAGTTAATGCTAACGTTGCAAATGTTATTGCTTACCTTAAAGAAGTTGGCGTGAAATTTAAAACACAAGAAGATACCGCTATTCAAAAAGAGATTGAAGCAAAATATGCTAATTTAACAGATGAGAAACGAAAAATAGCTTTGATAAATAAAGATGTAGCTTTTGCAAAAGATAGAGTAACTTTTATAGAAGCTTGTGGTCGTTGTCATGATGTTAAGTATGATAATTTTCTTACTCCATCTAATCATGATGATTTGAAAAATTATCTTGGTTCAGTTCCGCCTGATTTATCTATGATGATACGTTCAAGAGGTGAGCAGTATCTTCATGACTTTATAAATAATACTCAAAAATTACTCCCAGGAACAGCAATGCCAAGAGTAGGACTGAATGAAGAGTCTCAAGCTAAAGTTATTTCTTACTTAGAAAAAGTAGGTGATAGTAAAAAAGAACAAAGAGAAAATTTAGGAATTTATATAATGATTTTCTTTGTAATTTTAAGTATTTTAGCTATAGGATGGAAAAGATCTGTTTGGTCTAAACTTCATTAAAATTTTTATCACTTTTTTAAAAAAGTGATAAAAATAATTTTATTCTTCATATACTTCAATTTTATTAATTTTTAGATTCTATACTGTTTATATAAATTTTTATTATTGGAGTATATTATGCTAGAAAAGAAAATTATTAAACTAATTCTTTCAAAATGGGATTATGGTGATTTTAGGATTGTTTTTTGGGATAAAGAAGAATTTATTTTAGGCAAAAATCAGCCTAAATTTTCTTTAATTTTAAAAGAGAAAATACCTTTTTATGTTTTATTTAAAGATACGAGTTTGATTTTTGCTCAATATTATATGCAAGGAAAATTAGATATTGAGGGTGATTATAATGAAATAGCTAAAGTTTTATATTATTTTTCTAATAAAAAATATTTAAAAAATAAAAATGTCTTAAGTAAAATAGCCCAAAATAAAGAAAGTGAAAATATTAAAAGTCATTATGATTTAGGAAATGATTTTTATAAACTTTGGCTTGATGAAACCATGAGCTACTCATGTGCTTATTTCAAAAATCCTAAAGAAACTCTTTATGAGGCACAACTTAATAAAATTGAGCATACTTTAAAAAAATTAAATTTAAAACCCAAAGAAAAACTTTTAGATATAGGATGTGGCTGGGGATGGCTTTCTGTTATCGCAGCACAAAAGTATGGGGTTGAAGTTGTTGGTATTACAATTTCTAAAGAGCAGTATCAAAAGGCCAATGAAAGAGTTAAGGAATTAGGACTTGAAAATCAAATTGAAATTAAACTTCAAAACTATCAAGATTTAAAATATCATAATTATTTTGATAAAGTTGTTTCTGTTGGTATGTTTGAACATGTTGGTAGAAAAAATTTGGATCTTTATTTTGTAAAAGTAAAACAAATGTTAAAACCCGGTGGTTTATTTTTGCTTCATTCTATTTTATCAATGTTTGAGGGAAAGACTAATGCATGGATAGATAAGTATATTTTTCCAGGGGGATATTTACCATCTTTAAGAGAAGTTATAAGTATAATGAGCGAAAGAGATTTTCATCTTTTATTGGCAGAAAGTTTAAGATTGCATTATGCTAAAACTTTAGATATTTGGACTAATAATTTTAATCTAGCTGTTGATCAAGTACGTAAAAAATATGATGAAGAATTTATTAGAATGTGGAATTTATATTTACGTTCTTGCTCTGCAGCTTTTAAAGTTGGAAGTGTAGATTTGTTTCAATTATTAATTACTAAAGAAATTAATAATGAAATTCCATTAACTCAAGAACATATTTATAAGTAAAAACTAAAATAAAATTTGATAAGATTACTGCTTTGATTTCACACGTATCAATTCTTTTTAGCTTTGTAAATAAAAAAGGATACGGAGGAATAAAAGCTAAATTTAAGGAGAAATTATGGTTAGTATGAGAGATTTGTTAGAATGCGGTGTGCATTTTGGACATCAAACAAGAAGATGGAATCCAAAGATGAAAAAATTTATTTTTGGAGAAAGAAAAGGTATCTATGTTATCGACTTGCAAAAAACTTTAAGATATTTTAGATACACCTATAATATTGTTCGTGATGCAGCTGCTGAGGGAAAAACTATATTGTTTGTTGGAACCAAAAAACAAGCAGGTGGAGCTATTAAAGAGTATGCTGAAAAATGCGGAATGCCTTATGTCAATCATCGTTGGCTAGGTGGTATGATGACAAATTTTGGCACTATTCGTCAGTCGATAAGAAAATTAGAAGTTATAGAAAAAATGGAAGAAGATGGTAGCATTAAACTTTTGACAAAAAAAGAAGCTTTAATGCTTACAAGAAAAAAAGAGAAATTACTTGCATATTTAGGCGGTATTCGTTATATGAAAACTCAGCCTGATATGATTTTTGTTATTGATACTGTAAAAGAAAAAATTGCTGTTACAGAAGCTAATAGACTTGGAATTCCTGTTGTAGCTCCTCTTGATACAAATTGTGATCCAGATTTGGTTACTTATCCGATACCAGGAAATGATGATGCTATTCGTTCTGTTCAACTTTTTTGTCAAGAAATGGCTGAAGCAATTAATGAGGGTAAAGCCTTAAGAGAGCAAGATGGATTAGAAGAAATAGAACAAAAAAATGAAATTTCTGAAAGTGAAAAAAAAGAAATTATTGATGAAGCAATGAGTGAAGAAGACTTTAAGGAGCAAGAATAATGGCTGAAATTTCTGCACAAATGGTAAAAGAACTGCGCGAAAGCACTGGCGCAGGAATGATGGATTGTAAAAATGCTTTAAAAGAAAGTAATGGAGACTTTGATAAAGCTGTTCAACTTTTAAGAGAAAAAGGACTTGGTAAAGCAGCTAAAAAAGCAGATCGTTTGGCGGCTGAGGGATTAATTAGTGTTAAAGTGAGTGATGATTTTAAAACAGCAACTTTAAGTGAGATTAATTCAGAAACAGACTTCGTTGCAAAAAATGAGCAATTTATTGCTTTAACAAAAGAAACAACAGAGCATATACAAATTAATGATTTAAAAAACAATGATGAACTTAAAAATAGCAAGATTAACGGGGTTGCTTTTGAAGATTATTTAAAAACTCAAATTGCTACTATTGGAGAGAATTTAGTTGTAAGAAGATTTGAGACTATTAAGACTAATGATCAAAAAGGTATAGTTAACGGCTATATCCATACTAATGGTCGTGTAGGTGTTATTATTGCGGCAAATTGTGAAAATGAAGAAGTAGCTCAAAAATCAAAAGATTTTTTAAAACAACTTTGTATGCACATAGCTGCTATGAAGCCTAGTTATTTAAGTTATGAAGAACTTGATATGGATTTTATTGAAAACGAATATAAAGCTTTGGTGGCTGAACTTGAAAAAGAAAATGAAGAAAGACGCCGTTTAAAAGATCCAAATAAGCCAGAGCATAAAATTCCTAAATTTGCTAGTAGAAAACAGCTTAATGAAACTATTTTAAAACAAGTTGAAGATGATATTAAAGCAGAGCTTAAAGCACAAAATAAACCTGAAAAAATTTGGGCAAATATTATACCTGGAAAAATTAATAGCTTTATAGCTGATAATTCTCAGCTTGATAGCAAATTAACGCTTATGGGTCAATTTTATGTAATGGATGATAAAAAAACTATTGAACAAGTAATTGCACAAAAAGAACAAGAATTTGGTGGAAAAATTCAAATTGTGAAATTTGTTCGTTTTGAAGTAGGCGAAGGCTTAGAGAAAAAGACTGAAGATTTTGCTGCAGAAGTTGCTGCACAAATGAGCTAATATGGAACTTTTAAGAGCGGAAAAAATAACTCATAGTTTTGATTATCCGCTCTTTAAAGATTTAGATTTAAATATTTATCCAAAAGATTGTATTGCTATACAAGGAAGTAGTGGATGTGGAAAATCTACTCTTTTGCATATTTTATCTTCTTTACTAAAACCAAATAATGGAAATGTTTTTTATAAAAATCAAAATTTATATGATATTAGCGAGAAAGAAAAGATCAGAATAAGACGCTATGAATTTGGTATTATTTTTCAGACTCATTATCTTTTTAAAGGTTTTTCAACTTTGGAAAATATAGAATTAGCAAGTATTTTATCTGGATATGAGCTTGATAAAGTTTTACTTGAAAAGTTAGGAATTGCAAAACTTTTAAATCAAAAAATTACCAAATTAAGCGGAGGGCAACAGCAAAGAGTAAGCATAGCAAGAGTACTTTGTAAAAAACCAAAAATTATATTTGCAGATGAGGCAACAGGGAATTTGGATTTTGATAATGCTAAAAATGTTATTGAAATTTTAATTGATTATGTAAAAGAAAATAATGCTGCTTTATTTTTTGTGACACATGATAATCAATTAGCGAAATTTTGCGATAAAACTTATATTTTAAACTCTTATGGAATTTGTTAATTATTTAGGCGATAAAAATGTAGTTACTTTTATGCTTTTGTTCGCAAGATTAAGCGGGCTTGTAGTTTTTTTTCCTTTTTTCTCTCACAATGTTATTCCTATGGTGATAAAAACTACTATTGTTTTCTTTTTGACAATGTTTTTATTTCCTTTTGCTAAATTAGAAGCTTTGCATTTAGATTCTTTTTTTATTTTGCAAATTTTGAGTGAAGTTATTTTTGGAATGATAGCTGGACTTATGTTGCAAATTATTTTTGCCATTATAATGATGGCAGGAGAGCAAATAGCTTTTACTATGGGTTTTACAATGGCAAGTGTGATTGATCCTTCTTCTGGTACCAATATGCCTATAACTTCTCAAATTTTACATTTATTGGCCTTATTATTTTTTCTTGCTTTTGATGGACATCATTTAATGCTTTTATTTTTAAAGTATTCTTTAGGATCTATTACTTTAGGAGGATTTTATCCTCATGAAAATTTATTAACGTATCTTAATCAAGGTATTTTAAATATTTTTATTATAGGTTTTACTATGTCTTTTCCTATTTTGGCAATTTCTTTACTTTCTGATGTAATTTTTGGACTTTTAATGAAAACTATGCCACAATTTAATCTTTTAGTTATTGGTTATCCTATTAAAATTGCTTTAGGTTTTATAGTATTAATTGCAATTTTACTTGTAATGATGCAATATTTTAAACAATTGATTATTCAAGTTTTTTCAAATATGCAAACTCTCTTTTTTGTATAAGGTAATAATAAATGAAAATATCATAAAATAAGAATTATTTTTCAAGGATAAAGTGATGAAAATTTTACTTTTAAATGAAAACCCTGTTGTATCAAAGCTTGTAGGGCTTAGTGCAAAAAAAATGTCTCATGATTTTAAAGAAGCAAATGCTTATACTGATGATTTAGGCGTATATGATATTATAGTTATAGATGGTGATATACAAGAAGATATTGAAAAATTAAAACAAAAATGTTCTAAACTTATAGTTTTAACATCGCGCAATCAAAATTTTGATATTAAAGATATAAAAACTTTACAAAAACCTTTTTTACCTACAGACTTTTTAAATCTTTTAAATAATGATAGTTTAGATAGTAATACTCAAACTTTTATCGAAGAACAAGATGATATTCATGAAAAAGATGATAATAAATTAGAAGAGATAGATGAGTTAAGCATTGATGATTTAAGCTTAGATGAGGATGAGATAAATCAAAAGTCTTTATCTGATAATACTGATAATTTAGATGACTTAACCTTAAACGATCAAAATGATCAAGAAGAAATCCAAGTAGATGAAAATGTAGATGAAATTAATGAAAATTTAAAAGATACAGATGATAATCTTGATTTAGAAACTCAAAACGAAGATTTAAAGATAAATCATAGCGATGAGTTAAATATAGAAGATAACCAAGTCCAAGATCCAACCGATGATTTAGAATTAACCCAAGATGATGAAATAAATGACGATGCTAAAAAAATTGAAGATGAATTACAAGATGAAAATTTAAATAATGATGATTTAACCTTAAACGATCAAAATGATCAAGAAGAAATCCAAGTAGATGAAAATGTAGATGAAATTAATGAAAATTTAAAAGATACAGATGATAATCTTGATTTAGAAACTCAAAACGAAGATTTAAAGATAAATCATAGCGATGAGTTAAATATAGAAGATAACCAAGTCCAAGATCCAACCGATGATTTAGAATTAACCCAAGATGATGAAATAAATGACGATGCTAAAAAAATTGAAGATGAATTACAAGACA
>NZ_QPGR01000040.1 GCF_004323845.1 Campylobacter novaezeelandiae
AATATACCGCCACTTTTTACATTAATACCTGTTCCTTCGATACCATTTTTGCTTCCATCAATATTGATTGCATTATTTCCTGCTTTAATGATACCACCACTTTCTATAGTGATTTCACCGATATCAATTTTATCACCACCAAGATGATCAAAAACATAAAAACTTAAGCCATTCAAGCTAGCATCTATAGTACCTTTATTAGTTAGAGTTTGTATTTTATTGCCAGCTTCTACTAAAATACCATTAGAATTTGACTGAATAGTTCCTTCATTAGTAAAAGTGCCTATGGTAGAAGTACTAGCAAAAACAGCTGAAAGATTGATAGCTGCAGAAAGTTCATTACTGCTAGTTGATTTTATGGTTCCTGTATTTTTAAATTGCTCAATTGTGCTTGCATTTAAACTTACACCCATAATACCAGAAATAGTTCCTTCATTGGTGAAATTATTTATCGTGCCATTTTGCAAAAATACACCTGTTGAAACTTCTGTAAAATTAGAAGGTTCTCTAGTTCCTACATTTTTTATAGTTCCTCTATTTACTAAAGTTTGGACTGTTCCATTATTTA
>NZ_QPGR01000041.1 GCF_004323845.1 Campylobacter novaezeelandiae
TTAGTATTATATTTATATCTATTTTATTATTTTATATGCTTAGTTAAACACTTATTATACATATTTATAACTATAAAAAGCTAAAAACGATAAAGAAAAAATCGCTATTATGAACAAATACTTTGCTCCAGATATCAAAAATTATCCAAAAGTAAGCAAAAGCGAACTCAAAGAAGCTTTTGCTCTTTATGAAAAATACAGAGCTTTAGGACTTAGTGCTACTCCAACCATTATAAAATAATCGATGCTTTTTAAAGCATTGATTATTTAACACAAAACACTACAAAAATATTTTAATTTTACAAATCAAACTTCCATAAAACATTCTTATTTCAAACACTTATCACAATACATATTTATATCTTTTAAAAGCATAAAAGATAAAGTTATAACATAAAATCATATAAACTATATAGTTAAAGCATAAAGTTTTTAATAACTTTAAAAGTATATTAGTGAGCAAAACTATAAAAACTATAAAAACTATAAAAACTATAAAAACTATAAAAACTATAAAAACTATAAAAACTATAAAAACTATAAAAA
>NZ_QPGR01000042.1 GCF_004323845.1 Campylobacter novaezeelandiae
CTTTAATACCTTATTTACTACAGAAAAAGGTCAAGAAGTTTATATCAAAGCTCAAGGTAAAACAGCCTTAATTAAAAATGATTTAACTAAAAGAGTAGGAACTAATGAAGCTAAAGCTGAACCTAATTCTTATGCTTATGGTATGAGTTCTGATATAGGTATGAATTTTATCTATGATAAAGATATATTCTCACCTGAAATTGGCTTAGCCTATGAAGGAGGCTATACAGAGGCTTTTTCTATGCAAGATACTATAGGTCAAGCTACTGTTAAAGGTGGAGAAAGAGTTTATGCAAACTATTTAAATCTATTCTCTACTAAAACAAGTCTTACTTGGTTTAGAGATTGGTTACCTCATTTAAAAACTTCTTTAACCCTTGGAGCTAAATTTAATATCAATCCTAGCGTAAAAGCTAAAGCTAGATTTGGTAGTATTAAAGCAACTGATGAATTTACTTTACCAAGAGTTCAAAGCTATGCAACAGGATCTTTTATCATTCCTCTTAATGAAGCTTTCTATTTTAGCTTAAA
>NZ_QPGR01000043.1 GCF_004323845.1 Campylobacter novaezeelandiae
ACTACAAGAAGATCAACCTTTATAGATAATGTTATGGGCAATTCTATGCAAAGCTTTTATTTAGGAAATTCAAGTAGAGCTCAAAGAATGGCTATGTCTGAAAAGGGTAATTTATACTCTGATGCAAGTGATTATATAAAGAGTGATTTTAGCACTTCTTCTTATGGAGCCAATAAAGAACACTCCTTATTCATACTTCCTTATGCTTCTTCACAGAATGTTGAACTTTCTTTAAATGAAGAAAGTAAAGGACACACTAAAGGAACTATCATAGGTTATTCTACCTTAAAAGATAGTGGTATATATGGTGTGTATGCAGGTTATGAAGATACAAAAATGAGTTCAACTTATTTTGATGTAAATAACAGAACTTATTATGCAGGTTTAAAATACTTTAATACCTTATTTACTACAGAAAAAGGTCAAGAAGTTTATATCAAAGCTCAAGGTAAAACAGCCTTAATTAAAAATGATTTAACTAAAAGAGTAGGAACTAATGAAGCTAAAGCTGAACCTAAT
>NZ_QPGR01000044.1 GCF_004323845.1 Campylobacter novaezeelandiae
GTAGAGATTAAGCTTCTAAAGGTTGCACCAGAGATAGATCTTTTAAGATCAATATCTTTAGAGAATTTTCCTGTTGTAGGATCATAACCTAAATTAATATCCCCACTACCATTGGTTGTTATGTTGCCAATATTACCTTTATCAACCCCTGAGATAACATCACTTATATCTCCTAGATTATCTAGATCAAGATTACTTTCATCTATGGTTATATTATCTGCACTAACGTTACCAGTATTACTTCCACCTACAACTATAGTATCTAAATTACCATCCTTATCAGAAGTTACAAGCCAATCTTCTATGACTATGCTACCAAATCCATTGTTGGTTAAGTTATAACCTTTATCATCTTTACTTATAGTTCCTTGATTATTTACAAAGATAGTTCCATTACCATTATTTGTGATACCACTTGTAATAGTAGCACTAGAATCATTTTTTAAGGTTAAATCGTTATTACTTTGATTTATAATATTACCATAGATAATTCCATTATCTGTGTTT
>NZ_QPGR01000045.1 GCF_004323845.1 Campylobacter novaezeelandiae
CTCTTACAGCCTACCGGGAACATCTCTTACAAAGGCCTGTGAAACGCAGTTTCTTTGCAATCCTGATCTGGCTGAAGTAGGACTTCTGCTCTGGGTGTGCTACATTGCCCTAGAGGTGAAAGGCACAACGTGCAGGCTTCTTTCCAAAGGGCGAGTTGGGCCCCACAGCATCTTGCTTCCAGCTCTTTGGGAAGCTAAGAAACAACTCGCTCTGCACAGTGCTCTTACAGCCTACCGGGAACATCTCTTCCAAAGGCCTGTGAAACGCAGTTTCTTTGCAGGCCTGATCTGGCTGAAGTAGGACTTCTGCTCTGGGTGTGCTACTTTGCCCTAGAGCTGAAAGGCACAATGTGCAGGCTTCTTTCCAAAGGGCGAGTTGGGCCCCACAGCATCTTGCTTCCAGCTCTTTGGGAAGCTAAGAAACAACTCGCTCTGCACTGTGCTCTTACAGCCTACCGGGAACATCTCTTCCAAAGGCCTGTGA
>NZ_QPGR01000046.1 GCF_004323845.1 Campylobacter novaezeelandiae
TGCATATATCATTTTAAGCCATTCTAAATGTTCTTTGATCCAAATTAATGATTTATTAAAAGAATCTTCTTTTGTTTTTGCTTTTAAGACATAAATTCTAGCTAAATTTAATTCAAATTGGATTAAAGTAGCTTGTAATATGTCATAGAAGAAATTTAAATTTTTTAAATTTTCTATTTTTGTTTTTATTTTATCAATTCTTTGTATAAGAACATTTAGCATTTGATTGATTTCTTCTTCGTTTATATCGTTTAAATTAGAATTTGAATTTAGACTTTGATTATTTTTTTTACTTGAGATTAAATTAGCTAAACTTAAATAAAGCTCATTAAGCTCTTCGTATTCTTTTAAACAATCATTTTTAAAAGTATTAGAGTGTTTTATGGCTTTTATAATTTTTGCATAGGCTTTAAGTAATAATTCATCTTGTTTGTTT
>NZ_QPGR01000047.1 GCF_004323845.1 Campylobacter novaezeelandiae
AAGTAGGGGCAATCATCTTGCTCTGGCTCTTCCAGGAGTCTTGAAGTTTTGAGATCTTGGGGTCCTGCTGCCCTCGGCTGCTCCTTTGGGCTGCCATGAGGCCACATAGCTTCTGGGAAGGTGGCCTGTCTCCAGTGGGCACTTTCTGGTGATTGCACTGGGGCACCTGAGAAGCCAAGCTGTCTGCAGCAGGGAGCATGTGTGTGGGACAGTCTTGAGACTGATTCTCTGACTGCACCTTCAATTTGGACTTAAGCTCACTGACAACAACTGTATTAAGGCATGGCTTTCCTGAATCTTGGAAAACAGACATTCTAGGGAGTAAGACACTTTTACTGGTGCCTGGAGCCTCTAAATTCCTCATATGCACATTTATGGTTTGAGATTTTGTCAGCACATTGGTTCCCAAGATGACTCTAGAC
>NZ_QPGR01000048.1 GCF_004323845.1 Campylobacter novaezeelandiae
TATTACTCAAATCAATGAAAGTGTAGCTCACATAGATCAAACTACTAAAGATAATGTTGAGATTGCAAATGAATCAGCACTTATTTCTAATACAGTAAGTGATATAGCAAGTAATATACTTGATGATATAAAGAAAAAAAGATTTTAATATACCAAAGAGCCTTTAGCTCTTTGGTATTGGATAATTGAACTAATGTTATAGCTAGAGAGAATTTTTACCCAAATAAACCATCTCTTAGCTTTAATTTTGGAGTATTAAAAAATATTAGATTGAATTCAGTATATTAAGTAAAATAAGTATATTAAGTATATTAAGTATATTAAGTATATTAAGTAATAATCTATTTCAAGAGAGTTTATAATTTCATAGATTTTTGTAAACCACAACCACAAAATAATAAAATTTTTCTCAAACTAACCC
>NZ_QPGR01000049.1 GCF_004323845.1 Campylobacter novaezeelandiae
TTCCAGCACAGTCCCAGCCAGACAACAGTGTATCAGCCATTACAATGAACAACCCGTGTGTGGGGAAATTGCCACCAGCAGCTATGTCCCCAGCTTCAGTAAGCAGATCATTAAACGTGAGGGATCCTGAGCTTTCCAGAGTGACGGCCGGAGGAGATGGAGGAATTTTAAACAAAACGCAAAACTAATTTACATTTTTTAGTTCAAAATAGGGCTAGTCATTCAGTCTCTTCATATAAAAAGAATGTGAAAACTGAATATTTATGGCATGTGGGTTCTTTTGCTTAACTAAAAATGGAATTATTAGGACCAAAAAAAATCAATAATCCACAAATATTTACCAAGTGCTTCCCTAGGATCAGGCACTCCTCTAGGGGAACAGGCATGAAAATCCCTGCCCTTTAGTCAGCATTTAATAC
>NZ_QPGR01000005.1 GCF_004323845.1 Campylobacter novaezeelandiae
AGATAAATCATAGCGATGAGTTAAATATAGAAGATAACCAAGTCCAAGATCCAACCGATGATTTAGAATTAACCCAAGATGATGAAATAAATGACGATGCTAAAAAAATTGAAGATGAATTACAAGACAATATACCTCAAATAGAAGAAAATCAACAAGAAGAATCATTAACCCAAGATGATGAGTATCCTATAGTAGAAGAAGAAATTAAAGAAATAAATTTTGATGATATTCCTCAAGATGCTGAATTCTTAGGACAAAATAAAAATGAAAATAAACAAGCAGAAGATTTTCTACCTATAGTAGAAGAAGAGTTAAAAGAAAAGGAAAATTTAGACGATGATCTTGGTATTAATTCTGATTTGAGCACTCAAGATCAAATCAAAGAAGAGCTTGCAGCGCTTGATGAATTAGATGATAATATAAAAGATTATGAAAGCACTAAAATATTAGATGATTTTAAACAAGAATCAATTTTAGGAGATGAAATTTTGACAGCTGGTAATAATGAAGAACTTGTTGTTCCAAAGATGCAGTACAATGATTTTGATGAGTTAAAAGAAAGCGAAATTCAACAAGCTTTAGGAGAAAAAATTACAGAAACTTCTGAAATTTCTAGCACATCAAATGATACAAATGAAAATGATAATAACAAAGAAAAAATAGTTAATGAATTAAGCCAAAGCATAGCTCAAACTATTTCTTCAAGTATTAAAGATGATACCTTAAAAGCAGCATTAAAAGGTATGAATATGAATATAAACATTAAGATTAGTTTTGAGGATATGAAAGATTGAAAGGTTTTATTTTAGTTATTTCAGGTCCTAGTGGAGCAGGTAAATCTACTCTTTTAAAGAAACTTTTTAAAGAATTTAATGATGAGCTTTATTTTTCTATCTCTTCTACAACGAGAAAACCAAGAGAAGGAGAAATTCACTCAAAGCATTATTATTTTATATCTAAAGACGAATTTGAACAAGGTATAAAAGAGGATTATTTTTTAGAGTGGGCTAAGGTTCATGAAAATTATTATGGGACTTCTTTAAAAAATACAATAGATGCTTTAGAAAATGGAAAAATTGTAATCTTTGATATCGATGTGCAGGGTTTTAGTATAGTGAAAAAGAAATTAGCTGATAAAATTGTTTCTGTTTTTATCACTACAAAAAATAAAGAAGAGTTAAAACAAAGACTTATTAAGCGAAATACTGATACAATAAATGCATTGCAAAAAAGATTAGAAAATGCAAGTGAAGAGATGAAATGGATTGAAAATTATGATTATTTAATTATTAATGATGATTTAGAAGATAGCTATGAAAAGCTAAGAACTATTCTAAAAGCTCAAAAGATTAAAGTTCAAAATCAAAATTTAAATCAATTTCAAATTAATTGGAGTAAAGGAGATTAATTATGCATATGCCAAGTGGAACCCAATGGTTGATTATTTTACTAATTGTTGTATTGCTTTTTGGAGCAAAAAAAATTCCAGAACTTGCAAAAGGTTTAGGAAAAGGTATTAAAACTTTTAAAGATGAGATGAATTCAGATGATACGGTAGTAAAAAACACCCAAAAGATTGAAGAAAAAACAAATGATGATTTGCAGTCGCAAACACAAGATAAAGATGAATTGAAAAAAGCTTAAGGTTTATTTTGAAAAATATTATTTTTAAAGAAATTTCTAAAATTTTAGAGCAAGATTTTATACTCGAAAATCCAAAAGATAAAAATTTAGCTCATTTTGCTACCCCTTTGGCTTTTTCTTTGGCCAAAACGCTTAAGAAAAATCCTATGCTTATTGCTACAGAATTAGCACTTAAATTTGAAAATCATCATTGTTTTGAAAAAGTTGAAGCACTTAATGGATATTTGAATTTTAAGATTTCTAAAGAATTTTTAAATGTTTTAGCAACCAAAGCTTTAAAAGAACCTCAAAATTTTACCAAAGGAGAGGTTAAAGATCAAAGCTTTTTACTTGAATTTGTAAGTGCAAATCCAACAGGACCTTTGCATATAGGTCATGCTAGAGGAGCTATTTTTGGTGATACTTTAGCAAGGATAGCCAGGCATTTAGGCTATAAAATGGATACAGAATATTATGTCAATGATGCGGGAAATCAAATTTATCTTTTAGGACTTTCAGTTCTTTTAAGCGTAAAAGAACAATGTCTTAAAGAAAAAGTTATATATCCTAATGAGTATTATAAGGGTGAGTATATAGCTGAATTAGCCAAAGAAGCTTTTGCGCATTTTGAAAAAGATTTTTTTAAAGAAGAAAATATCCCTGCATTAGCCTCTTGGGCTAAAGATAAGATGTTACACTTAATCAAAGAAGATCTTCAAAAAGCTAAAGTAAACATAGATGCGTATTCTAATGAAAGTTCTTATTATGATGCTTTAGACGAAACACTTCAAGTCTTAAAAAAGCATGGGGGAATCTATGAAAAAGAAGGTAAAATTTGGCTTGCATCAACCTTAAAAGGCGATGAAAAAGATCGCGTTATCATAAAAGAAGATGGCAAGGGTGCTTATCTTGCTGCAGATATTGTTTATCATAAAGATAAAATGAGTCGTTCTTATGATAAATGTATCAATATATGGGGAGCAGATCATCACGGCTATATCTTAAGAATGAAAGCAGCAATGGAGTTTTTAGGTTTTGATTCTAATAAATTAGAAATTATACTTACTCAAATGGTATCTTTACTTAAAGACAAAGAACCTTATAAAATGAGCAAAAGAGCTGGAAATTTTATTTTAATGAGTGAAGTTTTAGACGAGATAGGTGCTGATGCTTTAAGATTTATATTTCTTAGTAAAAAATGTGATACGCATTTAGAATTTGATATTAATGATCTTAAAAAAGAAGATAGTTCAAATCCTATTTTTTATATTAATTACGCTCATGCAAGAATTCATCAAGTTTTTATCAAAGCTAAAAAAACTCCACAAGATGTTTTAAATGCTGATTTTTCGTCTTTAAATCAAGAGGGTATTAATTTAGTTTTTGAAAGTTTAAATTTAGAATCTATCTTAAATGATGCTTTTGAATCAAGATCTTTACAAAAACTTCCTGATTATTTGAAAAATTTAGCATCGAATTTTCATAAATTTTATAATGAAAATCGCGTTGTCGGTGCAGAAAATGAAGATACTTTATTAAAACTTTTTTCTTTGGTTGCCTTGAGTATAAAAACAGGTCTTTCCTTAATGGGAATTGAAGCTAAAAATAAAATGGAATAATCTGCAAAAAATTGCAGATTAGTTCTTTAAAAGTCGAAAATTTCTCCAAGCCAACTTTCTCTTTTTTTCTTTTTATAGTAGTTATTGTGATGATCGTATTGAGAGTGAGAGTTATAGGATTGATTATAAGAAGTTGCATTATTTCTTTCTATTATTTTATCGAGCTCTCCTCGATCAAGCCATACCCCACGGCATTTTGGACAATAATCAATTTCAACCCCATTTCTATCACTCATCATTAAATCAATATTGCAAACTGGACATAGCATTAATACTCCTTTAAAAAATTAAAGAATTATAATCATAAAATTTAAATCATTCGTTTCAAAATTGATAAAATAATATTTTTAAGATATAACAAAGAAAACCAATATTTAATTAAAGGTTTTAAGATAAGTGCTTCCAAGATGGGATAAAAAATATTGTATTGGTCATGAAATAATTGATTCTTGGCATAAAAAACTTTTTGAACTTGCACAAAATGTTAAATCTGCATTTTATCGTTATGTTAAAAAGATGAGCTTAAACAATTGCTTATTGAACTTTTTTATTATATTAAAGAGCATTGTGAAGATGAAGAACAATATATGAGAGAAATTAACTATCCTCATTATGAACAACATTGCAAAATTCATCAGCAAACTATAAGCAATATGATCAGTATGATTAAAGATATTAAGTCTACAAATGATCTTAAAGAAAAATTTTATAAAACTATTAAACATAAATTTATAGAACATGTAATTTGTGAAGATATGGAAATTGCAAAATGGAAAAGTAAATTAGATTTTATAGAAAATAGAATATTAGATGATGATTTAACTTTTGAAGAGTGTATTATAAATGAAAATGTTAAAAATTTAAGCTTTGAAGAATGCCAAGTATATTGCACTTGTAAGTGTGAAAATTTTATTCATCAAGTCCCTTTAAGTATTTATCATAAAATTCAATCAGGCACAACGCAATTTAAATGCAAAAAATGTAAAGCGATATTGAAATTTCATCATCAAGATGAGTGATTATCTTCTTTTGTGTAGTTTTGCGTGTCTTGTCATCATAAAGCTTTGCTCAAAAAAGATTAGCAAAGTCACACTTACTCCTATGGCTAGAGCCAAAGTAACAGACAAAGCTGTAAAAGCATAGTCAAAAAAGCTTATTAAATAAGTTGTTTTTAGTTCCATACTTTCACTTCTAATAAAAGAAATCAAATTTAATATCGCCTTATAAGCATAAATTCCAGGTATCATAGGTATAAGAGCTGGAAAAACTATAATTTCAGCAGGGGTTTTAAATATTTTAGCCAAAGCTATACTTAAACAACCTATAAAAAACGAAGCCAAAAAAGTTGCTATAGCTAAAGTTTGAAAGTGTAAATATTCAATTAAAACAAAACGAAATCCGTGTGCTATCGCAGCAAGTAATGCAGAAAGTATCAAAGTTTTAAAAGGAGGATTACAAGCATATGCAAAACCAAATCCAGCTATAGCAGCAAAAAACATATCGCCAATTATCGAACTAAAGCTAATCATTGCAAAATCCCAAGATTAGAAATACTTAAGGTCATATAAATTCCTATACTAATACAACAAACTAAAATGATGACGCTTATAATACGACTAAGTCCCATTAAAATGTGATCTTTGAGTATATCGATGATAGAGTTGATAAAAAATACCCCAGGAGTAAGATATAAAATACTAGATCCTAAAGCAACATTTGCTTCTTTGACAAAATTTAAATCTATACCTAAAAATACAATCCAAGAAGTGATAAAAGAGCAAAAGATATACTGAATTTTTATATTTATTTTTAATCGTGTAAAAATATATCTGAAAAAAAGCCCCACTAAAGTTCCAAAAAGCACAAACAAACATCCACCAAAATCTCCACCAAAAAGCCTACAAAAAGCAGAATTAGCAACGGATATAAACAAAATTCTACTAAGAGAAGAATGTTTTTTTTGAGAGATTAATTCTTTAAAAGTTTCTTGTGCATATTCTAAAGAATATCTTTTATCATAAATAGCCCAGCTAAGTGCACTAAGATCAGAGATAAGTTTGAAATTTATATTTTCACTTTTAGTTGGAACTACGTAAGTTCTTTGTGAAGATTTATCACTTCTATCAACGATATTGAGTGTAAAATGGTGAAAAAAGAAATTTATGTGTATTTCATATCCATAAACTCGTGTTATTCTATCAACACATTTTGCAATTCTTGATGTGTAAGTTCCAGAGCTTAACATTATACTAACATATTCGATTAAAAAATTTGTCAAAGTTTGGATATTTGGTTTTTGCATCTTTTGTTTTGCTTTTTTTAAAATTTTTAAAAAATTATAACAAATTTTTAAAATAAAGATTAATAAAAATAAATTTTTTAATCTTTTTTGTAAATTAACAAACTCAACAAATTTACATTTTTAGCCTTATCATAAAAAAATTAACAAATAATTTTTTTTTAAATTTTTTTTCCTATAATTGCACTTAACATTCAAAAATGTAACAATTTTCAAGGAGATTAAATGAAAACGAAGTTTTCGGTTATTTTAAGCGCTTGTCTTCTTTCGTCTTCTTTTCTTTATGCAAAAGCTGATGATGAGATCACAAGACTTCAAAAACAACTTGCACAAATTCAAAAGGAAATTGAGCAGTTAAAAAAAGAAAAAGAGGCTCAAGCTAAGCAAAACGAAGAAGTAAGAGCTGAGCTTGATGATCTAAGCGATAGAGCTGATGCAAATGAGTTCCAAGCAGCCTTGAGTAAGGTTAAATTTGGTCTTGAATTCTCAACTGCTGTATCAAATACAAATTTTAAACTTCCTGCACAAAGTTACAGTGCAAACAATAAATGGATGATGGAGCTTCATTTAAATATGAACGCTGATATCAATGACAAAACCAAATTCTATGGTCGTTTATCTATGGCTAAAAACTGGTCTCAAATGGGTTGGGGAACAACTCCACTTGATCTGGATGCAGGAAGAAACACTAGAACAAGCGGTCCTGTTCTTTATGTAGATAGAGCTTATTTAGATTACTATATCACTCCGAATTTAATCGCCACTATAGGACGTCAACCAGGAACAGATGGTCCAGGAAGCAACCTAAGAAACAATGCCTTAAGACAATCAACCTATCCAGCTTTAGCCATCAATGCTTTAGGTGATGCTGCGGTTTTAACTTATAAGCCAGAAAGTTTACAAGATTATAAAGTAGCTATGCGTGCTGCTTATGGTAAAACTTATCAATGGGATGAAGAAGGTAAAGTAAGAGACTGGATGAGTGATCAAAAAGATGCTGATGCTAATCTTTACTATGCTGCAGTAGAAGGGCAACTTCCTATAGAAGGTATGGGGGATAACTTATTACTTCTTAATGTAGCTTATATTAGCGACTTTTCACTTCCTATTGACGCTGGTAATCTTAATGCTGCAATTGGTGGTGCCGGTGTTAAAAATCTTGGTGATGCCACTATAGCAAATATCCATTTTGAAAACTACAAAGCTTTTGGAACAAATTTTAACTGGTTTACTTCTTTAGGATACTACAATGGAAGCAATGCTAATACATCTTGGTTACCTAATGTGCCTCAATTAGCAAATGGTTTAAAATTTAATGAAGAAGATGGTTATGCTGTGCATGTAGGCGGACGCTATGATTTCACTCAAGCTTTAAAAGTGGGTTATGAGTTTTTCTGGGGAAGCAGATACTGGTATACTATGAGCCGTCCAAGTATCAATGATCCATTAAATATCAGAATGACAAGAGGAACAGCTCATGATGTTTATGTGATTTATCAACTTGATAGATATCAATTCTTAAGACTTAGCTATACAAATATCCAAAACAAATGGGGAAATCGTGGAATTCCATTAATGGGAGCTAAAAAAGAAAAATCAAGAGCTGATAATATAATGCTTATGTATAATGTAAAATTCTAAGGAGTTAAAGATGAAAAAAGTAATTTTTGCCTTATTTCTAACTCTTCCAATCTTTGCTTTTGCTAATGATTGTGATACTTTGATGAAAAAATATGAAGCTCCAGAGCCTGAGTCAAAAACTATGAAACAAGTTGAAAGATGGGTTAGTAAAAAAGTAAAAGACCCAAAAGATGCAGCCATCCTTTCAGAGTGTATGATAGCACGTGCTGCTGATAATCCAAATCAAGTTTCAGTTGCAGGTAAATAACAAAAAAGCGCTTTTATAGCGCTTTTATCATTTAATCTTTTAAGCTACAATTTCTAAAATTTTTTAAGGTCAATATGCAAGAAATCATTCAATTTATAGTTGATACTGCTAGTTCTTGGGGATACTTAGGTATTATCATCTTAATGACTTTAGAGAGTTCTTTTATACCTTTTCCGAGTGAAGTTGTGATGATACCTGCTGGATATTTGGCACATAAGGGAGAGCTTAATCTTTTTTTGTGTATTTTAAGTGGGGTATTTGGTTCTGTTTTAGGGGCTTTGATAAATTATTATATTTGTTTTTTTTGGGGTAAGAAATTTGTTTTGAAATTTGGAAAGTATTTTGGTATCAATGAAAAAAAATTTTCCAAATTTGAAGAATTTTTCTTAAAATACGGAGAAATTTCAACTTTTATTTGCAGACTTTTACCTGGCATTCGTCAATACGTCTCAATGCCAGCTGGACTTTCTAAAATGAAACTTTTAAATTTCGTCTTTTTTACGGCTTTAGGCAGTGCTATTTGGGTTAGCATACTTGCATTATTAGGATATTTTATAGGAGAAAATGAAGAACTTATCAAAACCTATTTAAGTCAAATTTTAGTTTTTATTATAATATTTTGCTTTATCTTTGTTTTTATTTATGTAAAAATAAAGATTAAAATTTAATCTATATTTTTATAGTTTATAAATAATTGCTATGAGATTTTAATTTAATATTTGTATTAAATATTTTAATTTCAAATTTTTGATAAAAAATTATTGTTAAAAATTTTAAAGATTAAATTAATTATCAAATAAATACATAAATTTATCAATAAAGCTCTTCTAAATTGGGAAAAAATGCTTGAATTGCTTGTTCTATCTTTTCTTTTTCCTCTAGTAAAATTTTTTTATTTTTTTCTCTGAATTCTTTATTGGAATAAAAAATAAGATAAGAAATGCTTATAGCAGCAATGATTTTTTCTTTATGTTCTATAGCTATGGCCATACATTCGATTTGAGGATTCATTTCCCCGCTTTCTAAAGCGATCTTTTCTTTTTTAATTTGTTTGGTTTGATTGATAAGTTCATCTATATTATTTAAAGTATTTGGAGTAATTTTTTCAAAATTTTTAGGATATAAAGCGTTTAATTCTTTTTTGCTTTTATTGGCCAATAAAGCCTTACCCAAAGAAGTAGCATAGGCTGGATAAGAAGTGCCAACAAAAGATTTTAATTGCACTTGATTATTTGCATCTACTTTTTCTATATAAAGAACATTAGAACCTTTTAAGATACCTAATTGGCAAGTTTGATGAGTCAAATCTCTTATATTTCTCATATGTTTTTTAATGAGCTTTAAAATATCATTTTCACTTTTTATGCTATGGCTTAATTCTAGAATTTTAGAATCTAACTCATAAGTTTTATTTATTAAATCGCATTTAATGTATTTTTTATCTTGTAAGGTTTGTAGTATCGGAGAAAGTGTTCCTGTAGGGATATTTGTTTTTTTAGAAATTTGAGTGAGATTTGATTTTTCTTTTGCTAAAAGTTCTAAGATTTTTAAAACTCTAAGTGTGGGTTGATGTAAATTCATTGCAATCCTTTGATCAATATACTTTAAATTCTAACATATATTTTACTTTTGGTAACACAGAATTATTTTTTTAGCTTAGTTTTTATTGCTTGATATGGCTAGTTTTAAGGGATATATAAAAAGTAAAATCAGGCATTTTAGAGCTTGATTTTTAAAAAATAATGAGTTATATTTTTTGTATATAGATATATTTTTGTATATACAAAAAAAGGAGAATTAAATGAAAAGTTTAAAAGGAACATTCCCGGCTTTGCTTACACCTTATAATAATGATGGAAGTATCAATGAAAAAGAATTTATGCGTTATTGTGAATTTGGAATTTCAAAAGGACTTGATGGACTTTTTTGCAATGGTAGCGCTGGAGATTCTCAGGCTTTGGGTATAGAATATCAGATCAAATTAATGAAACTTGCAAAAGAAGTGGCTAAAAATAATGTTCCTATAATCACAGGAATTACCTCAAGCGTATATGAAAATACTTATATCTTAGCTCAAAAAGCTTATGAAATGGGTCTTGATGCGCTTTTACTTGCTATGCCTTATTATTATAAACTGAGCGAAGAAATGCTTTTTGATTATGTAAAAAATTTAGCTTCTAAAGTAAAACTTCCACTATATATTTACAATATCCCGCTTTTTGCACCATCTCTTTCGCTTAATCTTATAGAAAAACTTTCAAAAATAGACAATATAGTGGGCATTAAAGATAGCAGTGGCGATGCTTTGTTGTTAAGTCATATTTTAGATGTAGTGCCTAGTGATTTTGATGTGTTTGTGGGAAGAGAAGAATTTTATGCAGGAGCTTTGTTTTTGGGTGCTAAAGGATCTATGACAAGCATAGGAGGGATTTTTCCTGAGTTTATGAGTGAAATTTATAAAAGTATGAATGAAAAAAAATATGATAGAGCCTTGCTCATACAAAAAAGCTTATTAAAAGCAATAAGATTTGGTATGAGTAAACCTTTTCCTATGGGATTTGCATTATTTTTAAAAGCAAGAGGTTTTGAATTTGCAAATTTCACTCCTCACCCTTTATCTTTAGAAGCGATGAAAGATTTAAATTTAAAACTTGATGAGGCAAAAAATATCATTAAAGATATGGAAAAAGAAACAGGTATAAGTGTATCAATTTAAAAATACAAACTTAAAGGAAAATAATGAAAAGTTTTATAATCGTAAATGAAAAGGACAATGTTGCCACTGCCTTAAAAGACTTTAAAAAAGGTGAAAAAATAGACAATATTGTTTTATTAGAAGATATAAAAAGTGGTCATAAGTTTGCAATTAAAGATATAAAAAAAGGTGAGTTGATTATCAAATATGCCGAAGCTATCGCTTTAGCAAACGCTAATATCAAAACAGGAGAATGGGTGCATATTCATAACACCGAAGGTATTCGTGGTCGTGGGGATAAGGAGTAAAAATGGATTTAATGGGTTATAGAAGAGAAGATAATAAATTTGGACTTAGAAATAAAGTCATCATCATACCAAGTGTGCATTGTGCTAATAAAGTGTGTGAAAATATAGCTAGAGAATGTGAAGGTGCGGTTTATATCAATCATCAACACGGTTGTTCCCAGCTTGAATTTGATGCTTTGCAAACCAGAGATGTTTTAATAGGGCATGGCACCAATGCTAATGTTTTTGGAGTTTTAATTGTAGGGCTTGGTTGTGAAGTGATACAAGCTGAAGTGGTGGCTAAAAAAATTAAAGAATCAACACCTTATAAAAAAGTGGAATACTTAATCATACAAGAATGTGGCGGGAGTAAAAATACTATAGAAAAAGGCGTAAAAATTGTTAAAGCTATGCTTAAAGAAGCTACAAATTTAGAAAAAAGCAAAGGAGATTTTAGCGATCTTATTTTGGGCACAGAGTGTGGTGGAAGTGATAGTTATAGTGGACTTAGTGCAAATCCTGCTTTGGGAAGTTTGAGTGATTTTGTAATCGATCAAGGCGGAGCTGTAATTTTGGCTGAAACTACAGAACTTATAGGCTGTGAAGATATTTTAGCCAAAAGAGCAAAAAATGATGAAGTGGCTAAAAAAGTGTATGAAAAGATACTAGGATATGAAAATTTAGTTAAATCTTTCCATGCGGATATAAGAGGAGCAAATCCAAGTCCAGGCAATATACAAGGAGGGCTTAGCACTATAGAAGAAAAGTCTTTAGGTTGTGTTTATAAGGCTGGAACTAGAACTTTAATGGATGTGATTGATTATGCTAAACCTGTGATCTCTAAAGGCCTTACTTTTATGAATACACCCGGAAATGATATAGAACAACTTAGTGCCATGGTTGCAGGTGGAGCAAATATTTGTGTTTTTACTACAGGTCGTGGCACTCCTACAGGATCTGCAATAGTGCCTACAATTAAGATGAGTTCAAATACTTTTTGTTATGAAAATATGAATGATGCTATAGATATTAACGCAGGAAGTATTATAGATGGGATAAAAACAAAAGAAGAAGTGCGCGATGAACTTATAGCTTTGATTGTGAGAATTTCTAAAGGGGAATTGGTTAAAGCTGAGATCAATGGACAAAATGATTTTTCAATCTGGAGACTGGCTACAACTTGTTAGAAAAGAAAAATATTTTACTTTAGATAAAGGAGAAAATAATGGATTTAAGAATTAAAGATAAGATTTGTATTATTACAGGTGGTGCTAAGGGAATTGGTTATGGTATTGCAAAATTATGGGCTAGCGAGGGTGGAATTCCTGTAGTTTTTTCAAGATCTATGCCAAAAGAGCATGATAAGGAATTAAAAAGCTTGTGTAAAAATTATAGTTTTTTTGAGATCGATTTAAAAAATTATGACTTAATTGCTAAGCTTGTCAATGAAGTTGTAGCTAAGCATAAAGGGATTTATGCATTAGTTAATAATGCAGGGGCAAATGATAATTTACACATTGAAAATACAAGCGTTGAGGATTTAATCAAATCTTATGAAAATAATCTTTTTCATTATTATGCTATGGCAAAAGAGTGTTTGCCTTATATCAAAAAAGAACAAGGAAGTATTTTAAATGTAGTTAGTAAAACAGGTATTACAGGTCAAGGAAGAACTAGTGCTTATGCTTCAGCAAAAGCCGCACAAATGGGTTTTACTAGAGAATGGGCTTGTGCTTTTGCAAAAGATAATGTTAGAGTAAATGCTATAGCTCCTGCTGAAGTGATGACTCCTCTTTATGAAAAATGGCTTTTAAATTTTGCCGATCCAAAAAAACAATATGAAAAAATCGCTAAGGATATACCTTTAGGTCATCGTTTTACTACTATAGAAGAGATTGCAAATACAGCAGTTTTTACTCTAAGTCCTCTAGCTTCTCATACTACAGGACAAATTTTATTTGCTGATGGGGGTTATGTGCATTTAGATAGGGCGTTAAACTGGGATAAGGAGTGAAAATGAATGAAAATAAAAATATCAAAATAGCTATTATTTTAGTAAGCTCACTTTTCTTTTTGTGGGGAGTAAGTTATGGACTTATTGATGTGATGAATAAAAATTTTCAAAATCATTTACATATCACTCAACACGAAAGTAGCTTTTTACAACTTGCTTATTTTGGGGCATATTTTATTATAGCTTTACCAGCAGGATATATCGCTAATCGTTATTCTTATAAAATGGGTATTATTTTTGGTCTTTGTCTTTATGCTATAGGGGCTTTACTTATTATACCGGCTACAAATTTAGCTTCTTTTTATTTATTTTTATTTGCTTTTTTTATCTTAGCTTGTGGTATTGGTTCTTTAGAAACAAGTGCAAATCCTTATATGGTAAAACTTGGAGATGAAAAAAATGCAAGTTTTAGAATCAATGCTGCACAAAGTTTTAATGGTTTGGGTCAATTTTTAGGACCTATTATAGGCGGAGCTTTGTTTTTGTCTATTACTAAGCAAGAAGAAGGGGCTACTAAAGAGCAAATTGAAGCAGCTTTAATAACAAACATGGGAAATGTTCAGCTTGTTTATGTGGCTATTGCTGTTATAGTGATTTTAATTCTTATTGCTTTTGCTATGAATAAAATTCCAGAAGGTAGCGAGGTAAGTAAGGATTATGAATCAAAAGATAATTCTAAGGCTATAGAAGTCTTTAAACACAGACATTTTAATCTAGGACTTTTAGCACAATTTTTATATATAGCCAATCAAGTTGCCGCAGGAGCATTTTTTATAAATTATGCGGTTGAGCATAATGAGAATTTAACAGATTCGAAAGCGGCTTATTATTTTTCTATAGCTTTGGTTGCTTTTATGTTAGGACGCATTGTTTCTACGCCTTTGATGAAAAAAATTAAAGGAGAAAGTATTTTAGGACTTTATTCTTTAATCAATGTTTTTATTTGTATAATGCTTTATTTTGCAAGTGGCTTTTTTAGTGTAATGCTTTTAATTGCTTTATTTTTCTTTATGTCTATTTCTTTTCCTACTATTTTTGCAATTGCAACTAAGAATTTACCTTTTAATCAAGTAAAACTAGGTGGGTCTTTGCTTGTAATGAGCATAGTAGGAGGAGCGATTGCGCCTATAATTATTGGTTTTATTAATGATCATTTTGGCACAAGTATGGGATATTTGGCTATGGCGCCGTTATTTTTGTATGTGGCTTATTATGGATTTTTTGGATCTTATATAAAGGTTGATAATGCAAAAGATTTTTGATGCACATTTGCACCTTTGGGATTTAGAAAAAGTAAATATTTCTTGGTTAAAAAATGATAAAAGATTAGAGCAAAATTTTGATTTTTTAAAGGCAAAAAAGGAATATAAAAATTTTGATTTTATAGGTGCTATGTATGTTGAAAGCGATAGCGATGATAAACATAAAGAAGCTTTATATGCTTTAAATTTAAAACAAAATCATAAGCTTAAGCTTTGTCTTGCAAATTTAGAATACAAAAAAGATCTTTGCGCTTTTAGAGAGGTTATGCATACAAGTTTTAAAGGAGCTAAAAGACTTTTTGAAGATGATTTTAAAAAAATCATAGAGCTTTTAATAAAAGAAAATATCGTTTTTGAAGCTTGTGTTAAAAATGAAGAACTTTTCTTTTTGCAAGAATTTTTAAATCAAAATCCGAATTTAAAAGTTGTTTTAGATCATATGGGAAGCCCTAAAGAATCTCGTTTTAATGAGTATAAAAAAGATTTAAAAAGTTTAAAGGAATTTTCAAATTTATATATCAAATTTTCAGCCCCTGATGATTTTTCTAATGAAAGTTCAAAAGAATTTATTTTTGAGCTTTTTGCTTTTTTAAAAGAAAATTTTAATGAAGATAAATTCATCTTTGGAAGCAATTATCCAGTAACAAGACTTAGTCCTAATGAATGGGCAAATTTGATTATAGAAAGTAAAGTTTTTAAAGAATTAGACAAGATATTTTTTAAAAATGCTTTATCACTTTATAAAGGAGTTTAATGCAAAGATATGAACAAATTATAAAAATAAAAAAGGAAAAAATAACCGAGTATAAAAAACTTCATCAAAATCCTTATAGTGGGGTTTGTGAAATGATTAAAGAGTGTAATATACAAAATTATTCTATTTATCTTTTTGGTGAATATTTATTTGCATATTTTGAATATATAGGCACCGATTTTAAGGCAGATATGGAAAAAATGGCACAAGATAAAAATACGCAAAAATGGTGGAAAGTGACAGATCCTTGTCAAATTTCCTTAGGCTATGCAGGTCAAAAATGGCTTGATATGGAAGAAGTATTTCATTTAGATTAAAAAAGGAGAAAAAATGAAAACTTATTTAAATTTTATTGATGGAGAATTTATTCCGCATAATGGAGATTTTATGGAAGTTTTAAATCCGGCTACAAAAGAAGTGATTTCAAGAGTAGCTAGTGCATCTTTAGAGGATACAAAAAGAGCTATTGAGGCAGCTAAAAAAGCACAAAAAGCTTGGGAGGCAAAAGCAGCCATTGAAAGGTCAAATTATTTAAGAGAAATAGCAAATTTAATACGTAAAAATTCTACCTTTTTAACCGAAGTTTTAATGCAAGAGCAAGGAAAAATTAGAAGTTTAGCTGAGGTTGAGATCAATTTTAGCGCAAATTATATGGACTATATGGCTGAATGGGCTAGAAGATACGAGGGTGAAATCATACAAAGCGATAGAGCTAATGAGCATATATATTTATATAAGAGTGCTATAGGTGTAGTAAGTGGGATTTTGCCTTGGAATTTTCCTTTCTTTTTAATCGTTAGAAAAATGGCTCCAGCTTTGCTTACTGGTAATACCATTGTTATAAAACCAAGTAGCGAGACTCCAAATAATGCTTTTGAATTTGCAAAACTTGTTTCGCAAAGTTCTTTGCCAAAAGGAGTTTTTAATCTTGTAGCGGGTAAGGGTAGTGTGGTAGGAACTGAGCTATCAAGCAATGAAAATATAGGTATGGTAAGTCTTACAGGAAGCGTTGAAGCAGGTATTAGAGTAATGGAAGCTGCGGCAAAAAATATCATAAAAGTTTCTTTAGAACTTGGCGGAAAAGCACCTGCTATAGTGTGCAAAGATGCAGATATTGATTTAGCTGTAGAAGCGATTAAGGCAAGCAGGATTTGCAATAACGGGCAAGTTTGCAATTGTGCTGAAAGAGCTTATGTGCATACTAGTATTTATGATGAATTTGTGGATAAATTTGTAAAAACAATGAGTAAGGTAAGTGTCGGAAATACTATGCAAGGAAATTTTGATATGGGACCTTTGGTAAATCAAGCAGGACTTGATAATGCTTTAGCTATGCTTCAAAGAGCTAGTGCTAAAGGAGCTATTGTAGAATGCGGAGGGAAAATTACTGATACAACCGGGTATTATTTTCCAGCAACTGTTTTAACTAATGTAAAACACGAAGATGAGATTATGCAAAAAGAAATTTTTGCTCCGATTTTACCTATAGCTAAATTTGATACACTTGATGAGGCAATTGATATGGCAAATGATTGTGAATATGGACTTACAAGTTCTATTTATACGCAAAATTTAGATATAGCAATGAGAGCAAGCAAAGAGCTTAAATTTGGGGAAACTTATATTAACCGTGAAAATTTTGAAGCTATGCAAGGTTTTCATGCAGGATTTAGAAAAAGTGGCATAGGTGGAGCTGATGGTAAGCATGGTCTTGAAGAGTATTTGGCTACTCATGTTGTTTATTTGCAATATAATACCAACAAGCAATAATTTTTATCCTATCTAAAATGATAGGATTTATTTAATCTTTAAATTTATATTTTGAGATTATAAAATTTTAAAAAAGTATTTTGAATTTTGCACTTTATTGTATTTATGCTTTTAAGTTTTAAAGTAGTTTATACAAGCATTAACTACTTATCATCAAATTTCATTTTAAAAAGATGTATAAAATAAATCGGTTCTAGTTTATGTTTTTGTAAGTAAAATTTAGATATTATCCAAAGTTTATTATATCATTTAAAGAAAGGAATTATTGTGCCTACCATAAATCAATTGGTTAGAAAAGAGCGCAAAAAAGTTTTAGAAAAATCTAAATCTCCAGCGCTTAAAAATTGTCCACAAAGAAGGGGAGTTTGTACTAGGGTTTATACAACAACACCTAAAAAACCAAACTCAGCGTTAAGAAAAGTTGCCAAAGTAAGGCTTACAAGTGGCTTTGAGGTCATTAGTTATATAGGTGGTGAGGGTCATAACCTTCAAGAGCACAGCATAGTATTAGTGCGTGGTGGAAGGGTTAAGGACTTACCGGGTGTTAAGTATCATATCGTGCGTGGCGCATTGGATACTGCTGGTGTTGCAAAAAGAACAGTTTCTCGTTCTAAATATGGTGCTAAGCGTCCTAAAGCAGGTGCTGCTAAGTAAATTTAAAGACAGACAAATCCGTTTGATTTGATTTTGTTTGAGTAAAATTTAAAATTTGAAGGAAAAAAATGAGAAGAAGAAAAGCTCCGGTAAGAGAAGTCTTGCCTGATCCGATTTATGGTAACAAAGTAATTACGAAATTTATTAATTCTTTAATGTATGATGGTAAAAAAAGTGTTGCAACAACTATTTTGTATGGTGCTTTAGAAGCTATTGACAAAAAAGGTGGCGAAAAAAAAGGTATAGATGTTTTTAATGAAGCAATTGAAAATATCAAGCCTATTTTAGAAGTTAAATCACGTCGTGTTGGTGGAGCTACTTATCAAGTTCCAGTAGAAGTAAGACCTGCTAGACAACAAGCTTTAGCGATCCGCTGGATTATTTCTTTTGCGAGAAAAAGAAGCGAGAGAACTATGATAGAAAAACTTGCTGCTGAGTTGATGGACGCTGCAAATAGCAAAGGTGCTTCATTTAAGAAGAAAGAAGATACTTATAAAATGGCTGAAGCAAATAAAGCATTTGCTCACTATCGCTGGTAAAAAGGAGAATAAATGTCAAGAAGTACTCCTTTAAAAAGAGTTAGAAATATAGGAATTGCTGCACATATTGATGCAGGAAAAACAACAACAAGTGAAAGAATACTTTTCTTTACAGGTATGAGTCATAAAATAGGCGAAGTGCATGATGGTGCTGCTACTATGGATTGGATGGAACAAGAAAAAGAAAGAGGTATTACTATCACTTCTGCTGCAACAACTTGTTTTTGGAAAGATCATCAAATCAATCTAATTGACACTCCAGGCCACGTTGATTTTACTATAGAAGTTGAAAGATCAATGCGTGTTTTAGATGGTGCTGTTGCAGTGTTTTGTTCTGTAGGTGGCGTTCAACCACAAAGCGAAACAGTTTGGAGACAAGCTAATAAGTATGGCGTTCCAAGAATTGTTTTTGTTAATAAGATGGATAGAATCGGTGCGAATTTTTTTAGAGTAGAAGAACAAATTCGCGAACGTTTAAAAGCTAATCCAGTTCCACTTCAAATTCCAATCGGTTCTGAAGATAATTTTAAAGGCGTAATCGATCTTATTACAATGAAAGCTTTGGTTTGGGAAGATGAAAACAAGCCAACTGATTATGTAGAAAAAGAAATTCCTGCTGAGCTTAAAGATCAAGCAGAAGAATATCGTGTAAAAATGATAGAAGCTGTTTCTGAAACTTCTGATGAACTTATGGAAAAATACTTAGGCGGAGAAGAATTAAGTATAGAAGAAATTAGAGCAGGTATTAAAGCGGGATGTTTAAATCTTTCTATGATTCCTATGCTTTGTGGAACAGCTTTTAAAAACAAAGGAATTCAGCCTTTACTTGATGCGGTTATTGCGTATTTACCAGCTCCAGATGAAGTTGCAAATATTAAAGGGGAATATGAAGATGGCACAGAAGTTTCTGTAAAATCAACTGATGATGGAGAATTTGCAGGACTTGCATTTAAGATTATGACAGACCCTTTTGTAGGACAACTTACTTTCGTTCGTGTTTATCGTGGAAGTTTAGAAAGTGGATCTTATGCTTATAACTCAACCAAAGATAAGAAAGAAAGAATAGGGCGTCTTTTAAAAATGCACTCTAATAAAAGAGAAGAAATTAAAGTTCTTTATGCTGGAGAAATTGGTGCTGTTGTAGGACTTAAAGATACATTAACAGGTGATACTTTAGCGAGTGAAAAAGATAAAGTAATTCTTGAGAGAATGGATTTTCCAGATCCTGTTATTTCTGTTGCAGTGGAACCAAAAACTAAAGCAGATCAAGAAAAAATGTCTATAGCTTTAAATAAATTAGCACAAGAAGATCCAAGTTTTAGAGTTTCAACCGATGAAGAAAGTGGTCAAACTATTATTTCTGGTATGGGTGAATTACACCTTGAAATTATTGTAGATAGAATGCTTCGTGAATTTAAAGTAGAAGCTGAAGTAGGTCAGCCTCAGGTTGCTTATCGTGAAACTATTAGAAAAGTAGTAGAACAAGAATACAAATACGCAAAACAATCAGGTGGTCGTGGACAATATGGACACGTTTTCTTGCGTCTTGAGCCACTTGATCCAGGTAGTGGATATGAGTTTGTAAATGATATCAAAGGTGGTGTAATCCCTAAAGAATATATCCCAGCCGTAGATAAAGGTATCCAAGAAGCATTACAAAATGGTGTTTTAGCCGGCTATCCTGTTGAAGATGTTAAAGTAACTGTTTATGATGGAAGTTATCACGAAGTGGATTCTTCTGAAATGGCATTTAAACTTGCTGCTTCTATGGGATTTAAAGAAGGTGCTAGAAAAGCAGGAGCTGTTATTTTAGAACCTATGATGAAAGTTGAAGTTGAAACACCTGAAGAGTATATGGGAGATGTTATTGGAGATCTTAATAAACGTCGTGGTCAAGTGAATTCTATGGATGAAAGAGGTGGAAATAAAATCGTTACCGCATTTTGTCCTTTGGCTGAAATGTTTGGTTACTCTACTGATCTTAGAAGTCAAACTCAAGGACGTGCAACTTATTCTATGGAATTTGATCATTACAATGAAGTTCCTAAGAATGTTTCTGAAGAAATTATCAAAAAGAGAAATGGATAATTATATTAGCTTAGAATTTGCTTTTTTGGCAAATTCTAAATGTCCTCGTAGCTCAGCTGGATAGAGCACAAAATTCCTAATTTTGAGGCCGTGAGTTCGAATCTCGCCGTGGACACCAAGTAATAATTCACTAAATAACATTAAGATATAAAATCTACTATTTTAAACGATTTTCCTGCATTCAGATTTTATTATGATTGAAATTTTTCTTATCATTTTGTAGCCATCTATATAGCCAAAGTATTGGCTATATAGATACTAAAAAATGTTTTTTAATATTTAATTAAAAAGATATAGATAATTTAGAAATCAAAAGATAAAAGGTATATAATTAGCATAGAATAGCCAAAAGAATATATATTCGGTATCACATATTGAAAAATTCTAGGTATTGGAATCTTTTTTGTAATATTTAATATTTGAATTTTTCAGAAGTTTTTATAAAAATAATATTATTTTGTTTATTGATTAATTTTTATTTAGGTTACAAAACTTTCTACCAATCTTTGTACTAATAAATTCCATCCATCTACTAAAACAAAAATAAGTAGTTTAAAAGGTAAAGATATCATAACAGGCGGAAGCATCATCATACCCATTGCCATTAATACAGAACTTACGACCATATCTATAACTAAAAAAGGTAGATAGATTAAAAAGCCTATTTCAAAAGCCGTTTTTAATTCTGAAATCATAAAGGCTGGCACAAGAACGCTTAAAGGAACATCGTCTATGGTTTTAGGATTAGGCAAATTTCGAATTCTATAAAATAAAGCAAGATCTTTTTCTCTAGTATTTTTTAGCATAAATTCTTTAAAGGGTTTAACTCCTTTGGCAAATGCTTCTTCATAGCCTATTTTTTCCTCTAAATAAGGCTTAACTGCTTCATTATATGACTTTGTGGCTACAGGTTCCATAATAAAAAAGGTTAAAATAAGAGCAAGGGTTATTAAAATAGTATTAGGCGGCATACTTTGCGTTCCCATAGCTTGTCTTAAAAATGAAAAAACAACAATTAAACGCAAGAAAGAAGTCATAACAAAAATAATACTTGGCGCTAAAGCAAGTATGGTTAAAACAATGATAATGTTTAAAGTTGTTACAAGCTGATTTGGGGTATCAGGGGCGCTTAAACTTAAATTCACAGTAGGAATTGTTGCTTCTGGAGCAGCAAAAAGAGTTAAAGAAAATAAAAACAATAAAAGAATTTTTTTCAAATTTTTTAACCTTTGGAGTTTTCTTTTAGTCTATTTTATATTTATAATTTTTAATTTTATCTTTAGATGTTTTAAAACAAGTTTAACTTTAGTTTTTGATAAACTTTGCTTAATTTTAAGCTGGTAAAATACTTTAAAATTTTTGAATAAGGTTTTAAATGCAAAGTTCTATTTTAATTTTAGCTGCTGGACTTGGAACAAGAATGAAGTCTAAAAAGCCAAAAGTTTTACAAAAAATATGTAAAAAAAGTATGATTTTATATATACTTGAAAAAGCTTTTAAGATAAGTGATGATGTAAGTGTAGTTTTATCTTATGAGAAAGAATTAATTGAAAAAGAAATTTTAGATCATTTTCCAAAAACTAAAATTTTAGAACAAGATTTAAACAAATTTCCAGGAACTGCAGGAGCTTTAAAAAACTATAAACCACAAGCTAAACAAACACTAATTTTATGTGGAGATATGCCTTTAATAAAAGAACAAAGTTTAAAAAAACTTATTGATACAAATTATGATTTTAATGTAGCAATTTTTAATGCTAAAGATCCTAAAAATTACGGGAGGGTAATTTTAAAAGAAGATTCTTTAGAAAAAATTGTTGAATTTAAAGATGCTAGTGAAGAGGAGAGAAATGTTTCTCTTTGTAATGCCGGAGTTTATGCTATAAATTCAGATCTTTTAATGCAAATTTTGCCTTTGATTGATAATAAAAATGAAGCCAAAGAGTATTATTTAACAGATGCGATTAAATTAGCTAGAGAAAAAGGAGTTTTAATACATCCTGTTTTTGTAGATGAGTTTGAATTTATGGGAGTTAATGATAAATTTGAATTAAGCAAAGCTGAGGAATTAATGCAAGATGAGCTTAAGAAATACTGGATGAAACAAGGAGTGATTTTTCATTTGCCTCATACTATTTATATAGATCCTGATGTTTGTTTTGAAGGAGAATGTGAAATTTATGAAAATGTTCGTATTGAAGGAAAGAGTCTTATTGTAAATTCTATCATTAAAAGTTCTTGTGTTATAGAAGAGAGCGAAGTATTTAATAGCGATATAGGACCTTTGGCACATCTTAGACCTAAAAATATTATTAAAAATTCACATATTGGAAATTTCGTAGAATGCAAAAATGCAAAATTAAACAAAATTAAAGCAGGGCATTTAAGTTATCTTGGAGATTGTGAAATCGATGAAGGGACCAATATAGGTTGTGGGGTTATTACTTGCAATTATGATGGTATCAAAAAGCACAAAAGTATAATAGGTAAAAATGTTTTTATTGGCTCAAATTCAGAGCTTATAGCCCCTGTTAATATAGAAGATGATGTGATTATAGCCGCTGGAAGTTGTGTGGATAAAAAAGTTGAAAAAGGAGCTTTATTTATCAATAGAGCAACGAGTAAAATAATTAAAGATTATTTTTATAAAAAATTTCAATGAAAACTTTACTTTTAGCAATTAGCGGAAGCATAGCTTTTTATAAAACTTATGAGCTTATATCTTTATTTAAGAAAGAAGGCTTTAAGGTTAAAGTTTTACTTAGCAATGGGGCTTTAAGATTTGCTTCTAAAATAAGTTTTGAAGCACTTTGTGATGATGTTTTATGTGAAGAGAATGAAACTTGGAAAAATGCAAACAATCATATAGCTTTTAGTAAAGATTGCGATCTTATACTTTTTGCTCCTGCGAGTATAAATTCTATTAATAAACTTGCTTTAGGGATTTGTGATAATTTATTTATACAAACTTTAATTGCAGCTAAACTTCCTTTGATTATTGCTCCAGCAGCAAATACAAATATGTATTTGCATTTTAGTGTGCAGAATTCTTTGAAACTTTTAAAAGAACAGGGTGCTTTGATAATAGATCCTATTTGTAAAAAGCTTGCTTGTAATGACGAGGGCATAGGAGCTTTAGCAGAAGTTTTGGATATTTTTAATATTGTTAAAAGAGAACTTTTAAAAGAAAAATTTTTTATAGGCAAAAGTGTTGTTGTAACTGGTGGAGGCACGAAAGAAAAGATTGATGAGGTAAGATGTATTAGTAATTTTTCAAGCGGACTTATGGCTAAAGCTATAGCAGATGCTTTTTATTTTTTGGGTGCTAATGTCACTTTTTTAAGTAGTGTAGATTTTAAAACTCCTTATAAACTTTTAAAATTCGAAAGTTCTAAAGAGCTAAAAGAACTTTTAATAGAAAATAAAAATAAAGATTTTTTGATAATGAGTGCCGCTGTTAGTGATTTTATCCCTATAATGCAAGCTGGAAAAATTAAAAAAAATGAGCATTTAGAAGGTTTAGAGCTGAAGCTTTTACCTAATGAAGATTTGCTTAAAAATATAGATTTTAAAGGTAAAAAGATAGGATTTAAACTAGAATTTGATGAAAAAAATGCTATAAAAAATGCTAAGCATTCATTAAAGGATAAAAAGCTTGATATGGTATGCTTAAATATTTTAAAAAAAGAAAATTCTTTTGGATCTAATTTGAATGAAATATTGTGTATTAGTGCCAAAGATGAGGTGTTATTTTCCATGCAGGATAAAAAAAATTTAGCCTATAAACTAGCCTATAAATGTAAAGAATTATGAGTATTATTAATCCAATATTGCCTATACAAATTGAAGTTCTTGCTAAATCTGGATATGGGCACTATACTTTACTAATAAATAATAAAAAAATTCAAACTAAAAGTATGATTGAGCTTGAAGTTGGGGTGCAATATTTAGTAGAATTATATAATGATAGTGGTAGTATAATAGAATTTAAAAATCTTTATAAAAAACCTAGTTTATCTTTTTTTGAACAAGGATTATCTTTAATTACTGGCCTTTTGGAAGAAGGAATTGATTTTAAAAAATTTATTTTACATAATCTTATAGAATGCAAAGATAAGCAAAAATATCAAATTCTAAAAGAAATGCTTTTTGCAAGTTTTGAAAATGTATATCATATTCCTTTTGTTTTTGAAAACAAAGCCGCTCTTTTACAAATGAAAAAAGACAAATTTTTAGAAATTTATCTTTTTTTTGGTGTATTTGGACCCTTAAAAATTTTTATTAAAGAAAATGAAATTTTAATTAAAACACCTTTTTTTAAAGTGCAAAAATTTTTAAGCGAGCACTTAAAAATACAGGTTTTACAAGATACAAATGTGAAGCCTTTATTTGAATTTAAAAAACTATTTAATTTTAAAGGATAAAAATGAATAAATTAAAACACCTTGCTATTGTAATGGATGGTAATAGACGTTGGGCTAAAGCTAAGGGAGTTTTAGTAAAGTTAGGCTATTCTCAAGGTGTTAAAACAATGCAAAAAATTATGGAAGTTTGCGTTGAGGAGGGAATTTCAAATTTAAGTCTTTTTGCTTTTAGTACTGAAAATTGGGGTCGTCCACAAGATGAAATTGACTTTATTTTTAAACTTTTAGATCGCTGTTTAGATGAAGCTTTGGAAAAATTTGAAAAAAATAATGTTTGTTTAAAAGCAATTGGTGATTTATCAAAACTTGATAAGAATTTAAGAGAAAAAATAGCCTTAGTTGAAGAAAAAACAAAGCATTGTAATTTGCTTTATATTCATTTAGCTATTTCTTATGGCTCTAAAAATGAAATTATTAGAGCTACAAAAAGAGTATTAGAAAAAGGTTTAGAACTTAATGAAGAAAATTTAAGTAAAAATTTAGATCTGCCTTTAGATGTGGATTTGCTTCTTAGAGTGGGCAATGCTAAAAGACTTTCTAACTTTTTATTGTGGCAATGCGCTTACGCTGAAATATACTTTAGTGAAACTTTATTTCCTAGCCTTACAAAAAGAGAATTTAAAAGGATTATAAAAGATTATAAAAATCGCGAAAGAACTTTTGGTTTATGATATTTTTTTTGCTGATTTTAGGTGCAAGTTTAGGTTCTTTTTGTAAAGCTTTAGCTGATCGTATCATCTATAAACAAAAGATTTTTTATCCTAGATCTTTTTGTTTTAGTTGTAGAAGAAACTTAGGATTTTTAGAATTAATTCCTATTTTTTCTTATATTTTTTTAAGAGCAAAATGTAAATATTGTAAAAATAAAATTCCCTTTGAAGTATTTTTAAGCGAAATAATTGGTATTTTTTTAATTTGTATTGCTTATTTTTTTAATACAAATTTATATGATTTTATTGTTTTTTCTTTTTTTGTTTTTAATTTATTTTTACTTTCTTTGATTGATATAAAATTAAAAGCTGTTCCAGAAATTTTGCTTTGGAGTGCTTTTTTTCTAGCGGGTTTTTATGCTTTTAAAATGGAGGAAATTTTTTATATTTTTATTTTTGAAAATTTAAAAGAAGGGTTTTTACTTTATGCCGTAAGTTTTTCTGGGGCTTTGTTTTTATTTAAAAGTTTTATTTTATTTTTAACAAATTTAAAAAGAAAAAATAAAATATCTGATAATTTAGGAGATGCAGATATTATTATAGTTGCTTGTATAGGTGGAATTTTAGGTTTTAAAGATGGATTTATCTCTTTGTTTATTGCTTGTATTTTGACTTTGCCTTTTTTTATCATTAAAGCAAGAAAAGAGAAAGAACTTGCTATGATACCTTTTTTAACTCTATCTTTTATTCTAGTTTGGATTTTTAGGATAAATTATGAAACTTTGTTATAAATATATTTTAAACCAATTTTTAAGTACAAATTTATCAATTTTTTTTACTTTATTTAGTATCGTTTCTATGGTATTTTTTATACAGCTTGCGAAATTTACCTCAAATATAGAAATTAATTTTTTGGATCTTTTAAGACTCTATGGTTTTATGTTGCCAAGAATTTTAATCTTTACTCTACCTATAGCTTTTTTTATAGCTTTAACTTTGGCTTTTTATAGACTTTCTAAGGAGAATGAAAGTATAGTGTTTTTTACACTAGGTTTTTCACCTTTAAATTTAGCTAAGTTTTTCTTGCAAATTGCAGCTTGTGTGAGTGCTTTAATGCTCATTGTAGCTTTAATTGTGCTTCCAATAGTTTTTGAACTTCAAGATAATTTTATTAATTATAAAAAAACTCAAGTTAAATTTAATTATAAAACAGGAGAATTTGGTCAAAAATTCTTAGATTGGATGATCTTTATTGAAAAAGAAGAAGCAAATGGGTATAAAAATATTATTTTATATCATCCAAAAAAATTAAAAACTGATAAGGAACAATTTATCATTGCTAAAGATGCTAAAGTATTATCAAAGGAAAATGGTCTTTCTTTTGAATTAAATTCCGGCAAAATGTATAATTTTGAGGATAATCAAACTATGTTTATAGGAGATTTTGAAAAGCTTGTAATTAATACTCAAGTGGATAATTTAAATACTAAAATAAAAAGTTTCTATGAATATTGGAGTGATATTTCTATCAATGAAGAGAAAGCAAAAGAATTTGTTGTTTATACTACAATTGCTCTTTTTCCTTTAGCAAGCACTCTTTTTGCTTTAAGTTTTGGTATAGTGACTTACCGCTATGAAAAAGGTTTTATATATTTTGGTATGTTTGGGGTTATTGGCGTATATTTTGGACTTTTAAACATTTTTCATCAGCCCCCAATTTTATCCTGTATTTTAATTTTTTTAAGTATTTTTATTGCTTCGTTTATATGTTTTAAAAAAATGATTTTAAGTCGTTATTAATGAAATTAAAATTTGTTTTTTCTTACGATGGTTCAGCTTTTTTAGGTTCTGCTAAACAACCACATAAAAAAAGTGTTCAAGATAACTTTGAAAATGCTCTTTCTCATCTTGGAATTTATAATTCGTTTTTAATGGCTTCACGAACAGATAAAGGAGTGCATGCTAATAATGCCGTAGGTTGTGTAGAATGTGGAGATTATTTTAAAGATTTACATTATCTTAAAAATCAACTTAATAAATATACTCATCCTTTTATACATATAAAACAAATTCAAAAGATGGAACAAGACTTTGAAGTAAGATTTGATGCTAAGGCAAGAGAATATCGTTATATATTTAATCATGACAAATTTAATCCTTTTTTATCACGTTATGCTTATTTTTATCCTTCATTTGATATAAATCAAGCAAATGAACTTCTTGCTTTATTTAACGGAGAGCATAATTTTAAGTTATTTCAAAAAGAAGGTAGTTCTACAAAAAGTACAATAAGAAAGATGTATTTTGCTAAAGCCTATGCTTATAAGAAATTAAGCATTTTTACTTTTAGGGCTAATGGTTTTTTAAGGGCTCAAATTCGTTTAAGTGTTGCTAGTGTTTTGGCTGTTTTAGAAAATCGTTTAAGCAAAGAACAACTTAAAGAACAAATTGAGGCAAAAAAAGAGCACTGTAGAATTTTAGCTCCCCCCAATGGACTTTATTTGCATAGAATTTTATATTGATATAAATTAACACATATTAATTTTTTTGTTCTATTTTTTGTATAGAATACAGAAAAAAAAAGGAGTAAATATGAGTGGGTATTATGTATATATTTTGCTTGTGCATTTAATTTGTGCTATATTTTTTATAGGATATTTATTTGTTGATATTTTTGTTATAAGAAAAGTAAAAAAGAATTATAATGATTTTGACTCTAAACTTTTATCAAATACAGCAATTAAAATAATGCCTTTTATAGTTTTAATATTATTTTTAAGTGGTGGAATGTTAGCAAGTTTTCATTTTAAGCCATTAAATGGTTATTTTGCTATAAAGATTATTTTAGCTTCTATTATTTTTGCTTTGGTGTTATTTTCTTTGTTTTGTCGTTTTATATTTAAAAAGCCAAATCCTTTAGGCAAGATAATACATCCTATTGTTTTTATTTTGGCCATGGTGATTGTAATTTTAGCAAAATTAATGAATTATTTTTTTATATCTTTTTAAGTAAAATACCACATTCTAAATGTTTGGTATGAACAAATTGATCAAAAAGTGCAAATTTTTTAATTTGATGAGTTTTTAAAAGAAAATCTAAATTTTCTTTTAAACTTAAAGGATTACAAGAAATATAAATAATATTATTATAGTTTTTTATTAAATTTATAACCTCTTTATTAAGTCCAGATCTTGGAGGATCAACTAGAACATGAGAGAAATTAAAATCATCAAGATTTATATGCTTTAAACGATTAAATTCTCTTTCTTTTTTAAATGCTTGACTAAGTTCTTCGCTTGAAAGTCTTATAAAATCTATATTAGAAATTTGATTCAACTCGCAATTTTTTAATGCAAATTGTATATTTTTTTTAGAAAGTTCTGTGGCTAATACTTTTTTAAAACAAGAAGCTAAAGCTATTGTAAAATTTCCATAACCACAATAAAGCTCCAATAAATCTTTTGTTGTTTCTTGTTTAAGTATTGTTAAAACCCATTCTATCATTTTTTCATTGATTAGGGTATTTGGTTGTATAAAGCAATCATTATTAAATTCATAAATAAATTCTTTATCAAAAATATTTAGATTTTGGGTAAGAATTTCTTTTTGAAAAATTAATTTTTTCTTTTTGCTTCTTGCAATAAGATTTAATTGGAGGTTTTTACTTAAATCAGAAAGTTCTTTTTCTATTAAATTTATATCTTTATGATAAAGCAATGTTACGCTTAATTCTTTTTTACTTGCTAGAAATTCCACTCCAAAAAGTTTTTCTTTTAATGCAAAATTCTTTTTTATGTAATCAAGCAATAAAGGCATAAGATTACATATTTTTTCATCGCAAAAATCTAAAGTATCAATAATATATTTTTTCTTAGTTTTTTCATCAAACATAGCATAGAATATATCATCATCTTTGTGATAAAAGGAAAGCTCAGCTCTTGTTCTATAATGTTTAAAAGAAGAAATAAAAATTTCAAATTCTTCTTTATAATTTTCTTTGAAAAGCTCTTTAATTTGTCTAATTTTTTCTTCTAAAGTATTATTGATGCACAGTTTAGAAAAATCTTTCATTCGACTTTTTTTCCAATCATTCTTAACAAAATTACAATAAGTGCTAGATTTAAAGGTAGGATAATCCACACACTAAATCCTAAAGAGATAGGCAAATAACCAGTGATTAAAGAGATTATACAGATAAATAAAGCATAAGGAATTTGAGTTCTAACGTGTTCCATATGATCGCATTTTGCACTCATTGAAGAGAGTATAACATTATCTGAAATAGGAGAGCAATGATTTCCAAAAATAGCCCCTGTTAAAACACAGCTTATATTAATAACCATATAATGATGCAAAGAATTAGGATCAAATTGATTAAGTTGTGCAATGGCGTAGGCTAAAGGTACGGCCAGTGGCATTAAAATACTCATTGTTCCATAACTAGTTCCTATAGCAAAAGAAATTCCCGAGGCAAATAGAAAAATTACCGAAGGAAGAACAAAAGAGGGTAGTTCTCCAACAAGAAGAGAAACTATATATTTAGAAGTTCCAAGATCTTTAACTATACTAGAAAGAGACCATGCAAGCAAAAGTAAAACTATAGTAAAAATCATAGTTTTCCAACCATAAATCCAAGTTTCTATTGCTTCTTTAAGATCAAAAATCTTCCTTCTAATTCCCATAAAAATGGCAATAATGGCAGAAAATAAAGCAGATTGAAACAATACTACAGAAGAATCTGCGTTCCCAAAAGTTGTTCTAAAAGCATAAAAAGATAAAGGATTTTCTTTAACTTTTTTTAACTCATCTCCTTCTAATACGCCAAGTCCATTAAAATAAAAACCAACAATACAGAGAAAAATAAGAATAAAAATCGGAATAATAGCACTTGAAGCTTTGATACTTATATTTTCTTTTGGTGCTAAAAATTGATCTTCTAATTCAGCTGTATTTAGTGCTTGAGATTTGATTTTTGGTGCGACTTCTCCTGTAGTTCTAGCCCTTATTTCTGCTTGATACATAGGTCCAAATTCTCTCTTCATTAATGCTGTCATTAAAACAAAAAAAAGCATAAAAATATTATAAAATCTGTAAGGAATAGTTTCTAAAAAAATTCCAAAAGCACTAATATTTTCTATACCTATATGATTATAGGCATTTTTAATTAAAGAAACTTCTAGACCTATCCAAGTTGAAATGATAGCTATTCCAGCAACCGGAGCAGCAGTTGAGTCAATAATAAAAGCAAATTTTTCTCTTGAAATTTTAAATTTATCTGCTAAGGGTCGCATGATGGGACCAACGATTAGCAAATTAGCATAATCATCAAAAAATATTAAAAGGCCTATGAACCAAGTATTTATTTGAGCGCTTACAGCAGATTTAGCTCTTTTTGCAAAATTTAAAGCTATAGCTTTAGCTCCACCCATTTTGGTAATAAGAGCTACCAATCCTCCTATGCAAAGAATTTGTAAAATAATTCCAGCATTTAAAGGATCTGAAGTGGAGTGCAAGATATAAGAAATCATTTTTGTAAATGATTCTAAAAGGGTATTGTAGATATTTAAAAATTGTATCTTTTGACTTAAAAAAATATTAGAAGACAAGCTTAAAAGAAAAGTTCCACTTAAAACCCCTGCAAACAAAGATAAGATAACATCTTTTGTAACAAAAGCTAAAGCAATTGCTATAATAGGCGGTATAAGAGTAAAAAAACCATATAAATTAGCATTAGTATCAGCATCAGCAAATAGAGCAATAGGCATTAAAAATATAAATATAATTTTCATGAAAACTTCTCTATATGAAAACCATTCCAAGTTTGTGTAACTGGCATAAGTTCTATTTCATTGATATTAATATGTTCTGGAAGATTGATAATGGAAATAATAACTTTTGCAATATCATCAGCGCTAATAAATTTGGTGTTTTTATAAATTTGTTCTGCTTTTTCTTTATCTCCTTTAAAGCGAACTTCGGAAAATTCTGTTTTACAAAGTCCTGGAGCTATATTGGTAACTTTAATATTGCTTGATCTTAAATCATTTCTTAATGCAAGAGAAAATTGCCTTACAAATGCTTTTGTGCCACAATATACATTACCGCCAAAATAAGGATTTGTCGCTGCTACTGATCCTATATTAAAAATATAAGCATTTTTTTGTTTTCTAAGTATGGGAATGATCACCCTTGCAATATATAAAAAGCCTTTAATATTTGTATCAACCATAGTATCTATATCTTCTAAACTCAAGCTATCAAATTCGTCTTGATTAAGCGCAAGTCCTGCGTTATTGATTAAAAGGCTAATATCGCTGAATTCTTTGGGTAAATTTTTAAGTTCAGAATTTATTTTTTCTTTATCACGCACATCTAGTGCAATAATATGGAGTTTATCTTTAAATTTTTCTTTTAAAAGCTTTAATCTTTCTTCGCGTCTTGCTATGGCTATAACTTTAAAACCTTCATTAATTAATGCTTCTACGCTAGCTCTTCCAAAGCCAGAACTAGCTCCTGTGATTAAAGCTGTTTTCATTCTAAAGAACCTCCATAAAATAAATTTTCGCTTGGTTTAAGACCTAAAGATTTTAGATATTTAGCATTTTCTTCTTTTTTAGCGGCTAAAGCAAAGTCTAAGGCATTAAAACCTAAATCATCTTTTTCAAAAAGTTTTACGCCTTTTTGCACCAAAAGTTTTAAAATTTCCGTATTTCCGTATGCTGCAGCATGCATTAGGACATTTTTAGAAGTATGTTCAAGAGCACAAAAGGTTATAAAATAAGGTGTATCACTTTCTATATTGGCGCTTAGTGCTAGTTTTTCATTGTTGTTAATGTATTTATGATTTACATCTGCCTTATTATTAAGTAAAAGTTCTATGATGTCTTTTTTTTGAAATTCTATAGCATAAAAAAGAGGAGTTTTTCCAAATGCATTACTTTGGTTTACATTTGCTCCTTGTTCGATTAAAAATTTTGTATTTTGATAATTCTCTAAAGCATAAAAAATAGCACTTTCATATCCTTCATCAAGCTTGGCACCAAAATCTAAAAGAGTTTGAATAATTGTTGTGTTTCTTTGATTTAATAAGGCAGATCTTAATGCTATAGTGAGTTCTGTTCTAGAGGGATTATTTGTGTAAATAAATTGTTTTAAACAGCTTTCGTTACAATTTTTATTTTCAAGTATTTTGGATATTGGTAAAATATCTTTTATAATTTTTGTTTCACCAACTGCCCAATTTAAAAATTCATTTAAGGCTTGCTTTGCTAAAAAAAACGAAGTTGTTTTATCCAAATTAAATGTTTTTTGATAATAGTTTTCTAAAGGTTTTAAAGCGTTGTTGTATTTTTGCCAAAAAGATTGGTAAAGTCTAAAATTTCCTATACTTTGATAAGCCCAATATTTAAAATAAGTATTTAGTTCTTGGTATTTTTTATCTAGATTTGTTTTTCTTTCAAGCTCTTTTTGGTAAGCTAAAGGATCAATAGAAATCTTTAATAACAAAAGATTAAACTCTGTAAGCTTTGGCAAATAAGATATACCCGAACAAGAACTATTGCTTCCTCTTATTTCATTAGAAATCTTATAAAGATCTTTTGTAAAAATTGCATTTTTTAAAGACTCTTTACAATTGTCAATTTTATTAATGATATTTTGATCAGATAAATCAAATTTTTGGTTTAAGATATTTTTACAATCAAAAGCTAATATAGAAGAAAGAGATAATATAAGAGAAAATAAAAATTTCAATTTAATCCTTTTTTGTGTTAAACTTCAAGTTTAAATCGGCATTTGCTTAATAATTTTTTATTAAAAATAATCAATTGTTTTTAGAAAAGTAGAATAATATAATTTTCTTTATTTAAGGATAAATAATGTTTAAAATTTGTTTTAAATCCCCTTTATGTTACTTATCTCTACATAGTGATGGAAAATTTTTGACTAAGGTTGATTTTCATCAAACTTATTTTGAAGATAAAAGTTGCGAAGTATTAGAACAAGCAAAAGAAGAATTAAAACTTTATTTTTCAGGTAAATTAAAGGAATTTAAAACACCTTTAAAATTTAAAGGAAGCGAATTTGAACAAAAAGTATACAAAGCTTTAATTCAAATTCCTTATGGAGTTTTATTAACTTATAAGGATATAGCTTTAAAAATAGCTCATCCTAAGACTTTTCGCGCTGTGGGTAATGCTAATTCTAAAAATGATATTCCTATTTTTATTCCTTGTCATAGGGTAGTAGCAAGTAATGGGATTGGCGGATATAATGGGGGCTTGGAGATTAAAAAATTTTTAATTGACCTTGAAAAATCAGTCAAATAGGTTTGATTCTTCTATCTCATTTTGCAAACAAAAATCTTTAATATAGTTTTTATGTTCATCTAGTATAAGACAGTACTTAAAATCTTTGTTTTTTAAATCAAAAATATGAGAATACGAAAAATCACAAAATAAAGAATTTTTTAAAGCGGATTTAAAACCTTTAATATTTTTAAAATTTTCTTTAAAAAATTCAAAATCGTTTTCATTAAAAACAAAAATAAGAGCTCTATCGCTTTTTCCAAATTCAGCAGGCTTAAAATCATAATGTATAAAATAAATTTGAAAAAAATCTAATTTATTTAGATTAAAACGAATATCACGTTTTTTTTCTTGTAAAAAGGATATAAAATTAGCAAAAATTTGTGCATAAATAAAAGGTAATTTTATATTTTTAAAATATATGTTTTCACAAATTAAATTTATATAAAAAGGACTCGAACTTTCTAATAAGGCAAAATTAACTTGATTAAGTTGATCAAAATTGGCACAAAGTTTTAAAATATAATTTTTATTGCTAGAGCAAAAAATTTCATTTTTATCGGCTTTAATCAAAGAGTTAAAATCTAAAAAAATATTCTCTTGTAAACTTTTTAAATAAAATGCTTTTGCAAAATGAATTTCATTAGGATTGCATAGTAAAAATTTAAATTCTTTTTCTTCACATAAAAAACGTAAAAGTCTAAAAATAGATACTTCTAAATTTTGGCTTTGTAGATAAAAAATTTCTTTATCTAATATAGGAATTTCTTTTTCATAGACAATAACAAAAGCCCCTTTTTTAATAGCTTCTTTTATTTCTAGCTCATCATTTGAAAAAAAAGCATAAGCGTATTTTACTTCATTTAAATTAAGGCTAAAACCTTCTACGCTTAAGACCTTTCCTTCGTTGATAATTTTTGTATTTAAAAGTTCATTAAGATTTGAAATATTCATCCTATTAAAGAGCCGTTTTCTACCAACTGTTCAGGAGTTATTAATACAAGTTTATCCCCGCTTTTAGCACTAAGAATCATACCATCACTTTCGTATCCAAAAATTTTTGCTTTTTTAAGATTGCTTAATACACAAATTTGTTTTCCTATTAAATCTTTTGGATTATAGTGTTTAGCGATCCCTGAAATTACTTGTCTTATTTCATTATCTTCAAGTTCAAGTTCAAATCTTAAAAGTTTATCGCTTCCTGGTATGGCTTGACAATCTTTAACTAGGCCTATTTTGATTTCAATTTTAGAGAAATCTTCTATTTTAATTTTTGCTTTATTTTCTTGTTTTATTTCATTTTCTTTTTGGCTTTTTTGTTCAATTTTAGGAAATAAAGCTTCACAAGGAGAAGCTTTAAAATCCAAAAGTTCATTATTTAAAATGAGTTTTTGATAAGTTTTGCTTGATATTTCAAAATTTAAAGCTTTAGCAACTTTTTTTGTGCTATTTGGCAATACTGGATTTAAAAGTATGCTAACTTGTGCTAGGATATTTGCACAAAGAGAGATTAGAGCATTTGCTTTTTTATTTTCGTTGTTTTTGATTAAATTCCAAGGTTCATATTTGCTTATGCTTAAATTTGCTACATTTAAAGCCTTAAAGAGTTCTTCTAAATAATGATTAGTTTGTAAAACTTCTAAAAAATTAATAGCTTCTTTTAAATGTTTTTTTGCTTGCTGATATTCTTCGCTAAAATATATTAAAACGTCTTTATGATCTATGTAATTTTGGGAGTATTTTGCACTCATTCCTATAATACGTCCAAGTAAATTTCCAAATTCATTACTAAGTTCTGCATTGATATGATTGATTAAAGATTGTTCATTAAAATCTCCATCATTGCCAAAAGATACCTCTTTAAGAAGAAAATATCTAAAAGCTTCTAATCCATAAGTATGAGCAATTTTTCTAGGATCTATAATATTGCCTTTAGATTTACTCATTTTTTCTCCATCTTGTATCCACCATCCGTGTGCTGCTACAAATTTTGGTAGAGGTAAATTTGCACTCATTAAAAAAGCAGGCCAATAAATAGCGTGAAAACGTAAGATATCTTTTCCTACCAAATGTATATGTGCAGGCCAAAATTTTGAATTTTCATCTTGCAAAGAACTTACATAGATAAAAAGTGCATCAAGCCAAACATAAATAATATGTTTATCGTCTTTTAATTCTTTTGGAAGTTTAATTCCCCAATTAAAACTTGTTCTAGTAATCGAAAGATCTTTTAAGCCATTTTGAACAAAATTAATAAGTTCATTTTTTTTATTTTTAGGCAGTATAGGATCGGATTCTTCATACCATTTTAAAATTTTATCTTGATATTTTGAAAGCCTAAAGAAATAACTTTCTTCTTTTAAAAGAGAAGTTTCTTTTCCGCAATCTGGGCAACAAAGATGATTGATTAGTTGAGTTGGAGTAAAAAAACTTTCACAAGAGATGCAATAATGTCCTTCATATTCATCTTTATAAATATCTCCTTTTTCATACATTTTTAGAAAAATATTTTGAACAAAATCAATATGTTTTTGATCAGTAGTTCTTGCGTATATATCATAAGTAATTTCAAATTCATCCCAGAGTTTTTTAAATTCTAAGCTTATTTTATCGGCGTATTCTTTTGCAGAGTTATTGTGATTTTTGGCAGCTTGTTCTATTTTTTGTCCATGTTCGTCTGTGCCTGTTAAAAATTTTGTTTCATATCCTTGTAAGCGATAAAATCTTGCCATTGTATCGGCTAAAATTGTAGTATAGGCATGACCTAGATGAGGTTTATCGTTTACATAATAAATTGGTGTAGTTATATAACGCATCTTTTTCCTTTAGTTAAATTTTTAAAAGTCAAAACCACCTTCATTTTTTCCTTTTGACATACTATTATAAACTGCATCTACATAATTTTTACGTGTTTGACAAGTAAAAATTTCAGGGCAATTATAACAAGAAGTAAGATTTTTTGTTCTTTGACAATTTTCTAGTTTTTCTTTATTTTGTTGCAGGTTTTTTTCAAAATTATCAAGAATGACTGCTTCTTCCATATTAATTAGCCTTATTAAAATTTAAAAGTTTTTGAATTTCATATTTTGATCCAAAGAAACAAGGTGTACTAGCATGAATTTCTTTAAATTTGAGATCTAATAAAGAAGTGTTATCTCCATTGCTTGTAAGCCCACCAGCTTTTTCTATAATAAAAGCTAAAGGAAAGACTTCAAAAAATGCTCTTAATTTTCCATTTGGGGCATCTTCTGTAGCAGGATAACTAAACAATCCGCCTTTTTTAATTAAAATTTGATGTATATCACTGACCATTGCCCCAGAATATCTTAGTCTATAACCTTCGTTAAATAATTCTTGTATAAAATTTTTATGTTTATTGCTCCAAAATTTTTGACTTGCACCTGTTGCGTTGATTTTTCCTTTTTCTTGCATGTGAAGCTCTTGTATAAAAACAAAATGATTATTTTGATCCAAGCGATAAAGTTTTGGTAAATCTTCGCAAATTACAAGTTCAACTCTAGGTCCATATATACTATAAACAGCCGCTTTTAAATTTTTTGCATCAGCTTCTTGCTCATAAATGGCAAAAATAGATCCTATGGCAAAATTTACATCCATTAAAGAAGAACCATCTAAAGGATCATAAGCTATGATATATTTAGCTTTTTCATTGATTGTTAATTCTTCTTGCTTTTCTTCGCTAATTAAAGCCTTGATATTTGGACATTCTTTCAAAGTATTTGTAATGATTTGATCGCTTAAAATATCAAATTTAAGTTGAGTGTCTCCTGTGTTATTTTGGGTTTTTTCATAGGAGGTATCTGGAAATTTAAGTTCGTTTGAGATTTTAATTACAGCTTTTTTTATAAAATCAAAAATTTCTTGCATATATTTTTCCTTATATTTTTTTTGCGTGTTCTAAAATGTAAGTATAGATTCCTTCTATATCATCTAAATAAAGCCATTTAAGATTTTTATTTGTAATTTCTTTATAAGAAGCAATAGCGTCTGAAAAAGCAAAATAACTTTCATCAATTTCTTTACAAAATACACTAATTCTTGGAAGATCAAGCGTTTTTAAACCTTCAACTAAACATATATCAAAATCTTTTACCATTTTAATACTTTCTAAAATATCTCGTTCTTGATGAGAAAAAAAAGTTGTTCTGGTAGGGCTTAAAACAATAACTTCGGCACCACTTTGAAAAAAACGAAAGCTATCTTTTCCATTAAAATCAAATTGAGCTTTATCAGAAGGGTCATGTTTTATGATCAAAACTTTAAGATTGTTCTGTATCATTTTTTGAGTGATTTTTGTAATTAATGTTGTTTTTCCAGAATTTGAAGGCCCGCTAAAAGCCATAATAGATTTTGTCATTTTTTCTCTTTGGATATTTTTTTGGAATTATACCTTATTTAAAGCAAAAAATAGAGACAAAAAGTTATAATTACTAAAAATTTTAGGGTTTATTGATGAAAATTTTTATTTTAGTATTGATTCTTTTTTTATTTAATGCTTGCTCTTTAAAAGATGATAAAATTACTGAGATTAATTTAAAAACACAAACTTTAATGTTTTCTCAAAAAAAGAAAATTGATGATGGAAAATTAAGCTCTGTAATCACTATAAGTTATTTAAATCCTGTTTTAGATGAGAAGGCAAAAGAGGATGAATTTGCATTGCAAATTACTCCTAATACATTTAATATAGATCATTTAAAAGTTTATATTAATGATAAAGAAGCCATGATATCTAAAATAGATAAAAATAGTAAATATTTAAAATATTTATTTCAAAATGAATTTACTAGCTATTTTAAATTTTCCCTACCTTCTAATCAAAATGAAACAAATCTTAAAATTAAGATTTGTTTAAATCATTGTTTTGAGCTAAATTTTCAAAAATATCCGAAATCTTTATATTATCGTTCAGAAGATATCGATACACAATATAATTAGCTAAAACCTTTTTGCCATAAATTCTGCTTTCTTGATAAGGCACAAGTTCCATCGATAAAAAAGGTTCAAATTCTCCTTTTTTAAAAAGATCTTTTCTTGCCAACATTCTTTTAGTAAAACCTATACCTCCATTATAGGCATAAGCAACAAAAAGGGGTGAATTTAAATGAGTTTCAAGATAATTTAAATGATGATTGGCGAAATAGTAGGCTATTTTAGGATTAAACATCAAATCTTGATCAAAATTTTCAACTTTTAATTCTTTATTCCCAATGTGATTGGCTAAAAATGGCATAAATTGCATAATTCCTAAGGCATAAGAAGTTGAAATCGCAGTTGGAATAAATCGACTCTCTTGTCTTGCTATAGCTAAAATTAAAGCTTGTCTTTTAGTATCATAATCTTTTATAAATTCAAAATAGGGCATTATAAAATAATGATTTTTAAATTTATGAAGCCTTTCTAGGATATAAGTATAAATAGGCAAGGTTTCTTGCGTATTAAATTGATTGGCAAGATTTTTAAGTTTATCTGGATTAGCATTTGCAATTTCTTTTGAAAGCTCTTGCCACGCAAAAGGATCTTGCATATTAAAAAAGTTTGTTTCTTTTTTTGGTTTAGGATTTAAGATTTTAGGAAAATCTAAATTTATAAGTTCACGTGCATATAGGTTGTAAATATTTAATGAGGTGCTATTAGCTAAAGTAATTAGATCTTGCTTATCTTTTTTAATCATATACATCCAAAATAAAGCATTATCTTTATTTTCTTGTTTGCTAAAACTTTTATAAGCTTGTTCAAAAAAATTAAAAGCTAAATCTTTTTTATTATAAACTAAGGCATTTACACCAAGAAAAAATGCAGAATTTTCTTGTGTATTTTCTGGTTTAACATTTAATAGAGATAGACTAAAATTAGGATTTTCTTTTTTAATTACAACATTTTGGACAAATTGTTTAAAGTTTTGAGAAAAGGAGAGTTTATTGATAAAAGTTGCACTTAAAGGATAATCAATTTTCATAGAATAATTATAAAGTTTAAAAAAATTATCAACATCTTCTTTTTTGTCTAAATAGGCAACAGGTTTTTCTTGATTAAAAGCAAGTAAAAGATTAATAATTTCTGGTTTTTCTTGTTGCATATTTGAAGCTAGAATCTTTCTTGTTTCATTGTTTAAACTAGCTATAAATGTGATAGAGTTTAATCTTACGCTTTGACATGTTAGATTTGCATCTAAAATATTGTTTTTAGTATAAGTAAAGCATTGTTTATATAAAGGATTAATATAGGTTGCAACGGGTATTATCTTTTCAAGTTCAGTTTTAATTTTTCCTACATAACGAAAAATATGAGAATTAAGACTTTGTGCTTCATTTTTGCTTATATTGTTTTCTTCTAGAAGTCTGTAGATATAATAATCTTTAGCCAGAGAATTATCTTTTTGTTTAAGCTCTTTTAGATCGTAAGAATTACCAAATAATAAATTAGATAATAAAAAAATTAAAAGTATTTTTTTCATACAAATTGTCTCGCTAAATTTGAAATTAATATGCTTAAAAATTGTAAAGCTAAAATGATTATTAACGGTGCTAAGTCTATATTGCCAATACGTGTAGGAAATTTTCTCATGATATTATACGCAGGAGCACTTAATTTGTATAAAATTTGCACTATAGGGTTATAAGGATCAGGATTTACCCAGCTTATCAATGCTGAAATAATAATAATCCACATATAAAGATTAATAATAATTTGTAAAATTTGAATCAAAGAGAGTATTAAAGAATCTATAATCATTTTATATCCTTGCTAAGTCATTGATAAAAGGTCTTATATAAATATACAAATCACTAAGTTCTGGGCCGTGAACATTTCCCGTAAGAACAATTCTTAAAGGCATAAAAAATTTTTTTCCTTTTAGATTAGTTCTTTTCATCAGTTCTTCTTTAAAGTCTTCATAGTTTTGAGGTAAGTTAAAATTCTTTAAATTTTCTTTAAGAATTAAACATTCTTCTTTGAAATCTTTATAATCTTTAGTAGAAAAAATAGCTTTCATTTTATCTTTAAGCTCTACTAAAGTACTTGATTCTTGAGTATAAAATTTAGCTAATTCTGCTATATCTTTATTTAAATCTAAAATTTCATTGAGCTTGGCATTTGGCATTCTCTTTATGTGTTCTCTATTGATTTGTAAAAGTTTTTTTAAATCAAACCTTGCAGGAGATTTTGAAATTTTTTTAATGTCAAACCAAGTAAAGGCTTCTTCTAGGGTAAAAATTTCACATGGAGTTTTATTTCCAAGTAAAATTAAGTAATTAATAATCGCATCTGGTAAGATACCGTATTCTAAAAGCCATTTTACACTAGAATGTGCTTCTCTTTTGCTCATTTTTACACCATTTTCATTAAGAATAATAGGCAAATGTGCATAAATAATTTCTTTTTCATAGTTTAAACTTTTGCGGATATGCTCTTGTTTTGGAGTATTTGAAACATGATCTTCTCCTCGTATAATACAAGTTATATTTTCAAGCATATCATCAACTGCACAAGCAAAATTATAAGTTGGAGTTTTATCTGTCCTTAAAATAACAAAAGAATCAATATCATCGGGTTTAAAGTCAAGATTTCCTTTAATCAAATCTTTAAAACCTATATTGTTTTGAGGCTTTTTAAGTCTTATAACAAAAGGTTTATTACAATTTAAAACGTCAATATCTTTTAATTTTTCACAAGTTCCATCATAGCGGTAAGGCTGATTATTTTTTTTTGCCAACTCTTTTTTTTGATTAAGTTCTTCTTCGGTGCAAAAACAAGCAAAAGCCTTTTTTTCACTTACTAGCTTCAAAGCCATTTTTTGATGGAAATTTAAATTTTCGCTTTGTATATATAAATACTGCCAAGAAATACCAAAAAGTTTTAAAAGTTCTTTAATTTCCTCATCTTTACCTTCGATGTTTCGTATTTTATCTGTATCTTCTATACGTAGAACAAATCCACTTTTATCTTGTTTGGAGCAAATATAGTTAAAAATTGCAGCACGTAAATTGCCTATATGCATATCTCCTGTTGGAGAAGGTGCAAATCTATACATCATAATAACCTTTATGAATTTTTTAGTTAAATTTGCATTATAATAAAAAAAAATATATAAAAATTTAATATATTTTTGTGTATAATTTAGAACATGTTAGCTTTTATTTTTTTTTTCACGATTTTATTTATTTTTGCTTTAGCAAATGTATATATTTATAAAAGATTAATAACTAGAATTTCTTTTTTTAAATATTTGTATAATTTTTTTAAATATTTTTTTATATTGCTTTATATTTCGCAAGCATTCTTTTTTCTGCTTCGCAAAGAAGATTTTTTAACTGATAAAGTGTATGAGATTTTGGCTTTATCATTTGCCCCTAGTTATTGTTTCTTTTTTATTACTTTATTTTTAGATTTTATAAAATTTATCTGTATTTTTTCAGGGAAAAATTATTCTATACCATATAGATTTTTACGCATTATTTTTGAAATTTTTATTTTGGTATTGGGAGGTTTTTTAACATATATAAGCATTAATAATGCTCTTAAAATTCCTAATGTTAAAAAAGAACAAATTTATATTGATAACCTCAAGCAAGATTTAAAAATAGCTATGCTTACTGATATTCATCTAGGAAAAAATCTTCATAAAGATTTTTTAGAAAAGCTTATCATAAAAACTAATGCCTTAAATCCTGATTTGATAGTAATAGTAGGGGATCTAGTGGATACTAATGTTGAACATTTAAAGGATTATATAGGCATATTGAATGAATTTAAATCAAAATTTGGAACTTTCTATGTTTTAGGAAATCATGAGTATTATCATAATGTGAATGAAGTTTTACAGCTTTTAAATGAAAATACAAATATGCACATTTTATTAAATAAAAATATAGATTTAGGAGTTATCAATATAGCCGGAATAGGTGATTTAATGGGTCTAAGACAAGGTGTTTATGGGCCAGATTTAGATAAGGTTCAAAAAGATTTAAGCAAAAATAAACCAAGTATTTTATTATCTCATCAGCCAAAAACAGTTTTACTTTATAATGTAAATGATTTTGATCTTATTTTAAGTGGACATACTCATGCTGGGCAAATTTTTCCTTTTGGGGTTATTGTTAAGTTAAATCAAGGTTTTTTACATGGTTTGTATCATTTAAATGAAAAAACAAAACTTTATGTAAGCAGCGGAGCTGGATTTTGGGGTCCTAGTTTAAGAGTTTTTGCTCCAAGTGAAATAGTATTATTAGAATTAAAAGGAAAAAGATGAGCTTTTCTAATCAAAGTTCAAGAGTCTTTGGACTTATAGCTAGATTTAAATTTATCAAACCTTTGCAAACATTGATTAATAAAGCTTATATAAAGTATTTTAAAATTGACATGAGCGAATTTAAACAAGCTGGTGATTATGAAAGTTTAAATGCGCTTTTTACAAGAAGTTTAGAAACTTCAAGAAATCTAGAAAATGATTTTATAGCACCTTGCGATGGAAAAATTTTACAGATTTCAAATTCCTTTTTTCAAAAAGATGAATTTTTTAGTTTTAGTATCAAAGGAAAAGTTTATAATATAAATACTCTTATAAGAGATAGTTTTGAGTCAAAAGAGCTTGAAAATGGGCTTGATTGTGTCAATATTTATCTTTCTCCAAAAGATTATCATCGTTATCATGCCCCTTGTGATTTAGAAATTTTAAGTGCAGTCTATACTAGAGGAAAACTTTATAGTGTAAATGAAAAATATTTAAAAAAAATTTCAAATCTTTATAGCGAAAATGAAAGAGTGTGTTTAAAATGCAAAAGTGAAAATAATTTTATATTTTGGCTTGTTTTTGTTGGAGCGCAAAATGTTGGAAAAATGCGTTTTAATTTTGATTCTAATATACAAACAAATACTAGAAAATACAATAATTTTTCTACAAAATATCATAATTTAAAGATAAAAAAGGGAGAAGAGTTAGGAAATTTCGAGCTTGGTTCTACTATTGTTATATTGTCTCAAAAAGGATTTTTAAATTTTAATATTCAAGAAAATCAAAATATTAAATTTGGTAAAAATATAGCTAATTTTATCTAAAATAATATTTTAAATTTTGGAGTTTTTTGAAGATAACTCTTGAAGAGTTTTGTTATTCTTTTACTTATTTGTTATTTAATTTTTTACTGTTAGATAATAAAATTACATTGATTTGATAGTTTATAGAGTATAAATTTGATTTTCTTAAAGTAATACAAAAAATTATATAAATGTAATATTAATTATTTTTTTGTTACAGATGTTTCATTTACCATTTGATAAATAAAAGCAAATACTTCAGCAACCGCTTTATACATATTAGGAGGTATTTCATCGCCTAAGTCAAGTTTGCTTAAAATTTCTATTAGATCCTCATCCTCTTTTATAGGAACTCCATGTTCTTTGGCTAGAGAAATTATTTTAGAGGCACTTTCACCTTTTCCGCTTGCAAGAACTTTTGGAGCATTTTGCTGATCTTTTTTATAGCCTAATGCAACAGCTTTTTTAATAGATTTTTTAATTTTACCCATAGTTATAGACTTTAATTTTTAGTTAAAATTATATAAAATAAAATATCAATTTAAATTAAAAAAATTATAAATGTGTAAATTTTCTTTTATATCTGTTTAACATACTGTCATTGCCAATAATACCACCTTGATGAATGTATAATATGGGTTTTTTAAAAATAGCTTGATAATGCATCATAGTCTTTATACCTAGCATATCATAAAGTAAGTCAAATTCAATACCACATTCTTTTTTAAGTTTTAAATAAAGTTCATAAAATTCTAAATAAGGTTTGGCAAAATGATATTTTTTAGAAAGTTGTAATATATATAAATTAGAAAAATCATAATAAGGATCAAGAGTTAAAATTTGTTTTTTTAAGTATGCCTCATCGCCAACACAAGCACAGGTAAAAACTTTTGATTTACTATGTTTTGCTAAAAAAGCCGCAGATGTTCCAGTCCCAGAAGGTAAAAATATATCAAAATCTAAATTTAAAATTTTGCTTTGTTGTTCAATTTCTTTTGCAAGATGTATAAAACCAATTTCTGCTTCTTTATTGGCAACTCCTTCTTCTATAAAAATATCTTTTTCTTGTTTTAATGAAAGAGCCTTATCTCTGCGATGGGAAAAATCTAAATTCTGTATAATTAAAGCTTTATTTTCTAGAGCTAAGGCATAGTTTCCATGAGGATTTTGTTCTAAAAAAGAAGAGAGTTTTTCGCAAACAAAAAGAAGTTGATAATTATTTTGTCTGCAAAATATACTAAGAGCAAGCAAAGCATTACTCTGAGAACTCCCAAAACTAATAAAACGTTGATTTTTTGGATATTTGTTCAAGAAATAATAATAAAGTTTTCTTGCTTTATTGCCATTAATTTCACCTAATAAATCATCACGTTTTATATAAAAACTAAAATCACAAAAAGTAATTTTTTCTATAGGACTATTTAAATTCAAAAAATTTTTCGACTTCTTTAAGTGCATTATCATTTTTAATGCTAAATCTAATTTCTATTCTACGACTCAATTCTTTATCTTCTACACCATTTTTAATTATAGGATCAGAAAATGATCTTCCACTTGCCATTAAAAGTTTTTGTAATCTTGGATCTTTATTAAAGGTATAAATAAAACTCATAACTTCATAGGCTCTTTTTTGAGATAAGTCTAAATTATAAATATAAGATCCATCGCTATCTGAGTGCCCTTCTATGATAATATTTTCTATGTTATTTAAAATAGAAGGATCGTTTAATATTGCATTAAAATATTCATTAAGTATTTTTTTAAGATTTGATTTTGCCTCATTTTTTAGTATATAAGAATCTCTATCAAATAAAATTTCTGCTGGTAATATAATTGCTCCAGTTTTTTCATTTATAGTGATATTAGAATCAAGTTTTGATTGAAGTTGTTTACTTAAATTTTCTTTAATAAAATTTAAGTTTTGAACTTTTTCTTTGGCTTCTTCAAAGTCTTGTTTTAAATTTTTAAATTCTTCATCTTTTTTTTCAAGCTGTCCTAATAAAATTAAAATTTGTTTATCTTTGTTGTCTAAACTCAAATTTAATTCTTTGCTTAGTTGTTTATAGTTTGTTATATTTGCTTCAAGTTCCGCTTTTTGTTGGTTGATAAGATTTATTGCATCAGAAGTTTTGCTTAATTCTTTACTTAATTTAAAAACTATATCTTCTTTATTTTTTAATTCTTCTTCGCTTTTTTTAAGGTGTTGTTCTTGCTTATTTAAATTTTTTTTAATTTCTTGTAAATCACTTTGGGTTAAAACATATTTTACTACAATAGCACCAATTAAAAGAATAAAGACAAAAAGTAAGCCAGCCATTAAATCAGCATAGGCTATCCAAAAATTATTTTCTTCTTTATTTTGATTTTCCATATTCTTTCTTTTTATTTATTTTCTTCTTTATTTTCTTCTTTATTTTCTTCTTTATTTTCTTCTTTATTTTCTTCTTTATTTTCTTCTTTATTTTCTTCCCGAATTTTTTGGTTATTTGATAAAGAATTATTATCTTCAAGCTTGGAAATTACTTCACTAGTTTCTTTATCTAGCTCCTCGATTTCTTTTTTTAGTGTATTCATAACTTCAATTTGCTCATCAATATTTCTTTCCTCTTCATAAATTTCTTTAAATTTTTGCATACCTTCAAAAAGACTTGTTTTGAAAGTGTTAAAAATCTTTTCTTGATTTTCGAGCATAGATTTTTCATAAAGCTCAAATCCTTTTTGAAAATGTTGCACTTTTTCATCAAAACTACTTAAAGTTTTATCAAAATGAGCAATTTTTTCGGAGCTAATGTCTAGTAAACGATTATATTGTTCTGACATTCTGGTGCTAATTTCTTTTAGATTTTGATTTAAAATACCAACCGCATTAAGCATTTCAGAGTAAAGTCTACCAAGATCTCTTTGGTCTCTTTGAGCTCTACTTAGTTCACCCATAGTTTGTTTAATATGTTCACTACTAAGTCTTATAGCTTTTTCTTCTACATTTAACATATCTTGAAAAATACTAAATTTTCTATCAATTGCGTGATCTAATTCTTTAAAAAAATCATTGTTGCTAACTTGTTTAAAAATAGTCCCAATTTTATCAAAATGCTCCAAACTTTCGCGTAGGTATCTTTGATCAATTTCTTCTTTTGTCCAAAAAAAATCATTTGTAGAGTTCTTTTGACGATTTAATAATTTTTGAATTTTGCTCATTCCGTATTTTTCAAAAAATATCCACCATAAGGCTAAAAAAATTCCATAAATAGAAACATAAAAAGCTGTTCCAACTCCGTTTAAAAGTAGAGAAATTTCATGTTCTAAAGAGGCTGTATCGCTAGAATTAAAATTTGGCATTGATAAGGCAATGCTTACAAATGTTCCTAAAATTCCCATCATAGGAAAAATTGCAGAACCTATAGAAGCAAAATTTTCATTTCTTGCTCCTTTTATGTAATTGTAAGCAAAGTCATTGAAATTGGCATTTGATTTTGTGTCCTTGCCTATGGTTAAAAAGTGTTTCATAATATAACGTTTTAAAGCCTGCTTAAATTCATTTTTTTGTTGTTCAAAGATGCTATAAGCATACTCAGCATTGTGTCTTGTAAAAATTAAAGCTGTTATAAAAATAATACCTGTCATAACAACGGTATGAATTTCCACTTTAAAACTAATTTTTCCAAAATATCCAAGTAAAATTAAAATATATAAAATAGCAGGGATGAAAATAATTTTTAAATAAACTAAGTATCCTTTGTTTTCTTTGCTTTCTGGTAAAATAAGTTCTGAAATTTCTTCTGATTTTATTTCCATATTGGACCTTTTTTTGTATTGGTTTAATTGTAAAAATTAAAAAATATTCACAATTAAACCAACGTTGGTTGGTTTAATTTTTATTAATACAATTTAAATTTTCAAATGCAATTTCTAAACGTTTGATCATACTTTTTTCTCCAGATCTTAACCAAACGCGCGGATCATAATATTTTTTATTTGGTTTATCATCTCCTTCTGGATTGCCAATTTGTCCTTGTAAATAAGCTTTATTTTGGCTCTCATATAAACGAACACCATCCCAAAATGCCCATTGAGTATCTGTATCAATATTCATTTTTATTACACCATAGCTGATTGCATCTTGTATATCTTTTAATTCGCTTCCACTTCCGCCGTGGAAAACAAAATTAATAGGCTTAGCGTGAGAAAGTTTGAATTTGTTTTTTACGTACTCTTGAGAATTTTTTAATATTTCAGGTTGTAAAGTAACATTTCCAGGTTTATAGACCCCATGAACATTTCCAAAACTCGCGGCTATGGTAAAGTTATTGCTAATCTTGCTTAATGTTTCATAAGCAAGAGCCACATCTTCTGGTTGAGTGTAAAGTTTGGCATTATCAATATTTGTATTATCAACACCATCTTCTTCTCCGCCTGTGCAACCAAGTTCGATTTCTAAAGAAATTCCTAGGGCACTTAATTGCTTAAGATAGGAGCTACAAATACTTAAATTTTCTTCTAAGCTTTCTTCGCTCAAATCTAACATATGTGAGCTAAACAGTGCTTGAGAATACTGTTGTTTGAAATCTATGTTTGCTTTAATAAGACCATCAATCCAAGGCAAAAGTTTTTTAGCGGCGTGGTCTGTATGTAAAATTACTGGGATATTATAAGCTTTTGCAAGCAAATGGACATGTTTTGCACCACTAATTGCTCCTAAGATTTCTGCGTTAGGACAATTTTTTCCTGCATAGAATTTTGCTCCTCCATTTGAAAATTGGATAATAACTGGGGAATTAACCTTTTTTGCTGTTTCTAAAACAGCATTAATAGAGTTAGTTCCTACAACATTAACAGCTGGAATAGCAAATTTTTCAGCTTTAGCATAATCATAGATTTTATTAAGTTCATCTCCGGTTATAACTCCAGGTTTTACTATATCTAAAATTCCCATTATTTATATTCCACTTTTGCTTGATTAATAAGATCTTGAGTTTTTTGTGCCATTATTTTCTTAAACTCTTCAAATTTAAGCCCATTTTCAATGCCTTGTTTAACTTCATTGAAGCTTATTTGTTTTTTTGGTTGAGAATTTTCTTTAAGAATAACATGATAACCAAAATTAGTTTTTATAGGAGTTTTCGTTATCTCTCCATTTTTAAGAGAAAAAGCAGCATCTGTGAAAGGTTTTACCATTGTTGATTGATCAAACCATCCAAGTTCTCCGCCTTGAGAAGCTGAGCCTGTGTCAATTGATTTTTCTTTTGCAAGAGAGCTAAATTTTTTAAGTAGTGCCTCACCTTTTAAATTTTTAAGTTCATTAATAATGCTTGTAGCTTCTTTTTCGCTAGAAACTAAGATATGTCTTGCTTGCACTCTTGCTTGTTGAACATATTTGTCTTTGTTTTGTTCATAAAAGGCTTTTACTTTTGATTCATCAACTTTAACGGAGTTAAGAATTTTTTCTTGATAAACAGCCAATAAAATACCTTCTTTAGCCTTTTCAAGTTCTTTTGCATAAAGAGGATCTTTTTCTAAATTTTGTTTTTTAGCATCTTGTAAAACAAGTTCTTGTGCAATATATTGTTGAATTAAAGCTTTTTTCTGATCTTGTGGAAGATTTGTAAAATTTTGTCCTCTTAGCATTGGTGCAAAAAATTCTCCTACTTCTGTATCACTAATGTTTTTACCATTAAGAACAGCCACAGTAGCTGCATTTAAATTAAAACTTATTCCAGCAATTAATGATGCTGCAACTAAAGAAATTTTTTTCATCGTTTTGTTTTCCTTTTTTTAAATTTTTGTCTATAGATTATATCTAAACTTAGTTTAAAGCTAATTAACTAAAATAAAAAAATGAAAAGAAATTTAAAAATTAAAGAACTTTTTTTAGAAAAATTTGATAAACCTGTAACAGAGCTTAAATTTAGAAATCTTTATGAGCTTTTAGTTTGCGTAATGCTTTCAGCTCAGTGCACTGATAAAAGGGTTAATTTAATCACTCCTGCATTTTTTGAGGCATATCCTGATATAAAGGCTCTATCAAATGCCAATTTAGCGAGTGTTAAAAGTTTTATTCAAACTTGCTCTTTTTTTAATAATAAAGCAGAAAACTTAATTAAAATGGCAAAAACTGTATGTGAAAATTTTAACGGAGAAATCCCTTTAAATGAGAAAGATTTAAAATCTTTGGCCGGAGTTGGACAAAAAACTGCCCATGTAGTTTTAATCGAATGGTGTGGGGCAAATTTTATGGCTGTAGATACTCATGTATTTAGAGTGTCGCATCGTTTAGGTCTTAGTAAGGCAAAAACTCCAGAAGAAACCGAGAAAGATTTAACAAAAATTTTTCAAAATAATTTAAACTATCTTCATCAGGCAATGGTTCTTTTTGGAAGGTATACTTGCAAGGCTAAAAAACCTCTTTGTAAAGAGTGTTTTTTAGAACATTTGTGCAAAAGTAAAGATAAAATAGTTTAATGACCAAAGAATGGCAAATATAAAAAAGCATTAATAATTAAAGCGTTGATTATATCAATAAAAAATGCACCGCAAAGAGGCACAATAATAAATGCCATATGACTTGGTCCATAATGATTTGTAACTGCTTGCATATTTACCATAGCTGTTGGAGTTGCTCCCAATCCAAATCCACAATGCCCCGCTGCTAAAACTGCTGCATCATAATCTTTTCCACAAAATTTAAAGGTAATAAATATTGAATAAAGAATCATGGTAATAACTTGAAAAATTAAGATAACTAGAATTGGTAGCGCAAGTGAAACAAGCTCCCAAAGATTTACAGTCATTAGGGCAAAAGTTAAGAAAAGCGATAAACTGACATTTCCAAGGACAGAAACTTCTCTATCAAACACTTGATGAACTTTTGAAATAGAAAGAGTATTGCGTAAAATAACTCCCACAAAAAGACAATATACAAAAGTTGGCAATGTAAATCCAGTGCTTGATTTAATCCAAGATGATAAATAACTTCCTATTAATAAGCAAAGACCTATTAAAGCAAGAGACTTAATAAAAGAGGTTGGGGTGATAAGTTTTTCTTTTTGAGGTTCTTCAAAATTTAAAATAGCTTCATTTGATGAATTATCTTCTAGATTTGTTTTTAAACTATATTTATTAATTAAAAATCTTGCTACAGGACCCCCTATAATACCTCCAGCTATTAATCCAAATGTAGCACTTGCAATTGCAACTTCTGTTGCAGGTGTGAAAAAATATGGAGCTTTTATAAATTCACTTGCCCAAGCAGCACCTGTGCCGTGACCACCGCTCATAGTAATCGATCCTCCAAGTAATCCAATGAGAGGATTTTGACCCATAGCACTAGCAACGCCAATTCCTATAATGTTTTGGGTTATCAACAATCCCGATATAACAAATAAGAAAATAATTAATTTTTTCCCGCCCTTTTTTAGAGAAGAAAAATCAGCTAATAAACCTATACTGGCAAAAAAAGTAAGCATCAAAGGATCTTTAAATGAATTGTCAAATTTAATGCTTATATCCCCAAAAGAATATATAAGAAGTATGACTATAGATGCAATTCCGCCTCCAACTACAGGTTCTGGAATATTATAATCTTTTAAAAACTTAATTTTATTTGTTATAAAAAAACCAAGTAATAAAACTAAAACTATAACAACTAGTGTTGCATAGAAGTCAAAATTTAAACTCATGTAAACTCCTAGAAATTATTTTAATTTATTTTAAAAATCTTTGCTTGAAAATATTATAAAAATTAAACAAGGTTTAATGTAAATTAAAATTAATGTTACGAAAATACAATAATTATTAAGAATAACTAAAGTATAATTAACCTTTGTAGATAAAAATTTTAAAAATATTTAGAGATTTTATTAATGAAAAAGAGTATTATCATTTTGTTTTGTATTTTTGGCTTAACTTTTGCTAATGATCGTTATATCCCTAGTAAAGAATTTAAGAAATATTTTAACAATGAAGATTGTTCTTTGGTCTTGGATAAATTTTATTATTTAAATTGTTATGATTATGGTTATAAGGGAACAAAAGCAGTGGCTTATAGAGTAGAAGCTAGTAATTTAAAAGCTGTTCAATTAAAAAATAGACCATACTTTGAAGAAGATACAAATATACCAAAAAAATATAGAACTTATTGGCAAGATTATAAAAAGAGTGGTTATACAAGAGGCCATACTGCTCCAAATGCTTCATTTCGTTTTAGTGCGGCTGCGCAAAAATCAGTTTTTTTAATGAGTAATATTACTCCACAAAATGCACAAATTAATAATAAAGTTTGGAATAAAATTGAAAAAAGAGAAAGACAGCTTGCTTTAAAAAATGGAAGTATCGAGGTTTTAAATTTAGTAATTTATCAAGATAATCCAAAATTTATTAGAAATAATATCGCTATTCCTAGTCATTATATTAAAATTTTAAAGACAAATAGCTATAAAGAATGCTATCAAGTCCCAAATCAAAATGTAGAAGACGAGAAAATTAAAAATTATAAGATTGATTGTAAAATATTTTAGGCAAAAAATTTATGCTTCTTACTATTTTATATATTATCGGAATATCTGCTGAAGGAATGACAGGTGCTCTGGCTGCTGGAAAATACAAAATGGATTTGTTTGGAGTTATATTTATTGCTTTAGTGACTGCAATTGGTGGAGGTAGTATTAGAGATATATTATTAGGTCATTATCCACTTACTTGGGTAAAACATCCAGAATATATTATCTTAATTTGTTTTTTTGCCTTATTTGCAACAAGAATTCCGCGTATAGTTACAAGGCTTGAAGGTCTATTTTTAACTCTTGATGCTGTAGGGCTTGTTGTTTTTAGTATACTTGGTGCACAAATTGCAATTGAACAGAATTATGGTTATATTATAGCAGTATCTGCGGCGGTTATAACAGGTGTTTTTGGTGGAATTTTAAGAGATATTTTGTGTATGAGGATTCCACTTGTTTTTCAAAAAGAAATTTATGCAGGAATTGCTATTATTACGGCAACAGTCTATTTTGTATTAAGAATATGGTTCGAATTTAGCGATTTGATATGTACTCTTGTATCACTTTTATTTGGTGTAAGCATAAGACTTTTGGCTATTAAGTATAAGTGGTCTTTGCCTATATTTTCTTATAATGAAAATGATCAGGAAAATAAACAAAAAGGTTAAATAATATGAAAATAAAATTTATATTTATGATGTTTATATTTATTTTAATGGGTTGTGAGCACAAAAGCGAAGAATACTATAAAGCTCATCCAGAGGAGGCTAGAAAAAGATCTTTAGAGTGTCGTCACAATGCTATAATCAGTTTAGATTGTGTTAATGCATATAAAGTTGGTTTTCCTAGAGATGAAAATTTAACACAAGAGTGATTTTAATTTTCATCAAAAGAAATCTTTTTTAATAAATCTTGAGGCTTTATAAATCCTGTAATTTTCAATTTTTCTTGGTTATTTTGAAAAAAGATTAAAACTGGTGGACCAAAGACATTAAAGTGTTTCATTATTTTAATTTGTTCTTCATTATTTTCACTTACATCAACTTTTATAAGTTTATATTCATTTAACTCTTTAATAACCGCAGGATCTTTAAAGGTAATATTATCTAAAAGCTTGCAATTTTCACACCATGTAGCAGTAAAATCTATCATAACTTTTTTTTGGCTATTTTTAATAACATTTAAAAGTTCATCTAAATTAGAGATATAAGTAAAATTTAAAAAATTGTATTTTTGTGTTTGATTAGAAAGAAAATTTGGAACCTCTTTAATATTAAAGATTCCGGCTAAAAACAATGCGATACTTAAACTAAGAATTAAAATAAGTAAAGATTTTTTAAAAGAGTTTAAAAAGTTTTTTGCTTTATCAAAAATACCCATAAAAACACAAAAGAAAACACCTAATACTCCATATCCTATCAGAATAAATCTAAAATCTAAAATTCTTTCTAAAATCCAAATAGCCATACCAAGCATTATAAAGCCAAAAAGAATTTTAACTTTTTTCATCCATTGTCCAGGTTTAATAAAGCCAATTCCTAGACCTATAAATAATAAAGGAATTCCCATTCCAAAACTCATAGTAAATAATGTTAAGCCTCCAAGTATCATATCTCCAGAATTTGCTATATAGAGTAAAGCTCCAGCTAAAGGAGCGGCTACACAAGGTCCCACAATTAAAGCTGATAAAAATCCCATTATGGCAATACTAATTATACCTTTGCCTTGATTGGTTTTTTTATGAATAAAATTTTGAAATTTGCTAGGAAGTTCAAAGTTAAAAACTTCAAACATGGCTAAAGAAAATAATACAAATATAAGAGAGAAAAAAATTAAAACAACAGGTTTTTGCAGCAATCCTTGAACGCTTGCACCAATATAGCTTGCAATTATTCCAGCGATCGCATAGGCTAAAGACATAAAAAAAACATAGATAAAAGATAGAAAAAAACTGTATTTTTTTGAAATACCTACTTTTGACATAATTAAAGAAGATAAAATAGGAATCATTGGCAATGTACAAGGAGTTAAGGATAATAATAAACCATATCCAAAAAAAGTTATTAAAATGGTAAATAAATTTTCAGTATTAATAAATTTTTCAATAATGCTTTCTTCTGAAGCAGAAGTTGGGTTTTGTTGTTTTATTTTATTTATTTTTGAATAGATATAAATATTATTTTTTTCTTTTAAGGAGTAATTAATTTTTTGAGGTTGATAGCACAGGCCTTGATTTGAGCATCCTTGATAAGTTATTTGCAATAAACTATCTTTTTTTTGTGTATATTGATCTAGTAAAATATTAGGCACAGCAAGAGATAGGTTTTTATAATATATGTATTCATTATCTTTTATAATTGGATTTGGAAAATTTAATAACTTTGTAATATCTTTTTCATTAAGTTTGATTGTTATTTTATCTTTATAAAGATAAATTTCATCTCCAAGTTTAAAATTAATATAAAGAGCTTGTTTATCTGAATTTAAAGTAACATTAAAAGCTTTATCAAGACTTAATATATTTGCAAAAATAAAATTAAACAATATTAATAATAAAAAAACAAAACGCACTATTTTCCTTTATATTTTTAAGTTTAAGATAAGATTATATTTTATTAAAGTTAATTAATGATATATTTTTCTTTTTACCCTTGACAAAATACTTTATATTTTGGCATAATCACAACTCAGTTTTTAAACACGTCTCGTTAGCTCAGCCGGTAGAGCATCTCCCTTTTAAGGAGGGGGCCGTTGGTTCGAATCCAACACGGGACACCACTTAGGTCGCTTAGCTCAGTTGGTAGAGCGCCACCCTTACAAGGTGGATGTCATAAGTTCGAGTCTTATAGTGACCACCACTTCATTCTTTTGCGGCGGTAGTTCAGCTGGTTAGAATATCGGCCTGTCACGCCGGAGGTCGCGGGTTCGAGCCCCGTCCGCCGCGCCATTGTCTCGTTAGCTCAGCCGGTAGAGCATCTCCCTTTTAAGGAGGGGGCCGTTGGTTCGAATCCAACACGGGACACCACTTTTATAGGGTTTGACCCTTTCGTCTAGTGGCCCAGGACATCACTCTCTCTGTGTGAAAACAGAGGTTCAAATCCTCTAGGGGTCGCCAAAAATATATTAGGTCGCTTAGCTCAGTTGGTAGAGCGCCACCCTTACAAGGTGGATGTCATAAGTTCGAGTCTTATAGTGACCACCACTTCATTCTTTTGCGGCGGTAGTTCAGCTGGTTAGAATATCGGCCTGTCACGCCGGAGGTCGCGGGTTCGAGCCCCGTCCGCCGCGCCAGAAAAGGAACAATAATGCAAGATAATGCCTCATATAGAATAAAAAATACCCTCTCTTATAAACTTGGACTTGCTTTAATTAATTTTAATAAAAAAATAAATAATAATAGTATTCTGGGGGGGGGATTGAGTATTTAAAGCTTATAAAAGAGCTTTATATTTTAAAAAGAACCCATCAAAAACAAAAAATACTCTATAAACAAATCACACAAATCTTTCCAGAATTTACTTATACACCCTTAAAAGATTGTAAAGACTATAAAGAAGCTTTAAAATTAAAACTACATCTTTGTTATTTTTTGGGAGAAGCTTTAATAAAAACTCATAAGAATTGGTATAAAGGATCTTATCTTTTCTTATTTAAAGAATTTAAACAAGCTAAATACAATTATACAAGCATTAAAGAGTTTTTAGATACTTTAAGTTTATATACTACTTCTTTAAATCCTAATATTTATGAAAACATATTAAATCATATTGATTTTTTTACAAACAAAAATTATCAAGACAATC
>NZ_QPGR01000050.1 GCF_004323845.1 Campylobacter novaezeelandiae
GGCCCACCCGCTGGGCCCGGCCTGTCCGGTAGGTGGTTCCGGCGTGCCCGGCACGTGGTTCTGTTACGTCTTAGAGGTGGTTGCGTATGCCCAACAGGTGATTCCGGACTGTCCGCCACGTGCTTCTGGCACGTCTGAGAGGTGGTTCCAACATGCCCGGCAGGTCATTTCGGAGAGTCGTCCAAGTGGTTCTGGCGTAGCCCGCAGGTGATTTTGGCGTGTCCGGCAGGTGGTTCCGGTCTGTCCGGCAGGTGGTTCTGTGGTGTCCGGCACGAGGTTCAGTCTGAGAGGCTGTGCTGGCATGCCCCTCACGTGATTCCGGCTAGTCCCCGAAGGGGTGCTGGTGTAGCGGGCCGGTGAGTTTGGCGTGCTCGGCAGGTGGTTCAGGCGAGTTGAGCCGGTGATTGCG
>NZ_QPGR01000051.1 GCF_004323845.1 Campylobacter novaezeelandiae
AATTATACAAGCATTAAAGAGTTTTTAGATACTTTAAGTTTATATACTACTTCTTTAAATCCTAATATTTATGAAAACATATTAAATCATATTGATTTTTTTACAAACAAAAATTATCAAGACAATCTTCATAAACTAATCAATCTTCATAAAGATTATGAAAGTTTGATGAATGCTATATTAAATAATCTTGGCTTTGTTATAAAACACTTTGAAACTATAAAAGAATGGCTTAGTTCAAATGAATTTAAAACAAGATATAAGGATGAAAATCATCCCTATCCTTCTTTACTTGATCCAAATAAATTAAAGGATATAAATGAAGAATTAAATTATCATAGTATTGATGCTAATCTTGCATGGGAGTTAAACTTACCTTTACCTGATAATTATGAGTTT
>NZ_QPGR01000052.1 GCF_004323845.1 Campylobacter novaezeelandiae
TTGTGTATGCGAGGCTGCATTGCTCATTGCATATTCTTCCTATTTTTATCATTTTATTCTTATTTGTAAAGCTCGTAAAATAGATTTTTTCCTTTTGGAACTCCACCTATAATCGCTCTTGATTTTGGATTATCAAGTATCATAGGACGTATAGCGTTGTACCAAAGGTATTCTCCTTTGCTTCCTTTTAGGATAATTCCTGCTTCATTTAAAATAACATGGTCATATCCAAATCCCTCAATATTTTCACTTCTTTCAGCACTTCTCATATGAAGTACAGCTTTGTTAATGATTAGCTTCTTATCTTGCACACTCCAAGAATAAAATTCTTTTGGAAGTTTTTTAAGTTCAGAAATAAAATATAACACATAATATTTTTGTAAATTTGCTTGAATCGT
>NZ_QPGR01000053.1 GCF_004323845.1 Campylobacter novaezeelandiae
GTAAATCCCCCTTCTAAATTGCTTTCTCTCCTCAACATTGTCTACTATATTTTCAGGGGAAAAACGAAATAGCAAAAACATTTTTTAATTCAACTAAGCAAACTTTTACTGGTATAAACAAATCTGGGGAGGGATGAAGGCTGGTGGATAATTACCTGTGTGGGAACTTGAGGATGAAGTCAGTGAGCTGCATGCATTTGAAAGGCATAGCCTGTCTCCTTACCTGAGTGCAAGGTCCATCAACCAAAGCCTAGAATACATAAGATCAAGGATCTCAGTGCAATACGTAACAGTAAGCAAAATGGATAAATACTCTTAAAGCTACCACCTAGAGCACTCCTACCTTAGAGGACCATTGGAATAAGCACCGTTACCACGTATACTACATACCATTCACT
>NZ_QPGR01000054.1 GCF_004323845.1 Campylobacter novaezeelandiae
TGGTAATACTCATACAGGATATGCTCAATTTAACTATGTATGGTAAGAAATAATTACTTAGTTTACTAGTTTAATCTCCTAAACCCAAATGACTTTAGTTGTTTGGGTTTTATGTTTTTATATTTATACTTTTATTTTTTTATTTTTATTTTTTATACTTTATTTTTATACTTTATTTTTATACTTTATTGCTTTTATGTCTTTGTATAGTTTATAAGTTGTTTTATATATCTTATATATCTTATATATCTTATATATCTTATATATCTTATATATCTTATATATCTTATATATCTTATATATCTTATATATCTTATATGTTTATGCTTTTTATGGTTTATGGCTTAATGTTTTATACTTTATATAGTTAATAACTTACTTTTTATACTTTTTAT
>NZ_QPGR01000055.1 GCF_004323845.1 Campylobacter novaezeelandiae
CACCGTCCTGGGTGCTCCACTATGTCCTGCTGGTACGTCTGGTTTTGCTTTGCCTTCTTTTACAAGTTCTATAGCTTTATAAATAGTTGTCTCTTTTCGTTTTAAATCCTCTGTAGCACTTTCTTCCATAGAGAAAATTTCGTTTGCCTCTTCATATCGAATATATTGTTCTAAATGTTGCGGAATTAAAGGTTTTAAAATTTCAGACTGACCTACTAAAATTGCATTAAAAGGCTTTATACTTAAAGCTTGTATTACACCTTCAACAATAGGTTTTTCTCCAAAATCGCCACCCATTGCATCAATTGCAATGTTTATCATAAATTTTAGTATTCCTTACTTACTGGATTAACACGATGAGGCATTTTATAACTTCCATCTTTATCTTTAATA
>NZ_QPGR01000056.1 GCF_004323845.1 Campylobacter novaezeelandiae
TTATAGTCAAATGCGTTTCATAGTCTTTACCTATACTTGTAAAATAAGTTTGATCATCTATATTTTTAATAAAAATAAAATCATCTTTATCTTTTAAGATTGCCTGTGGGCTTTCTAAAGTTTCTTTGCTATGTGGTATGTATTTAATTCTATCTTTTTCAATTAGCTTTAGTAAACTTCCTTTTGTAAGTTTTCTTTCTCTATCTTTTAAAGCTATCTTTGCTTCTTTTGGTATATTAGGGATATATTCATCGTCGATCTTTTTAAGATTGAAAGTTTTCATCCATTCATTTCTAACATCTTTATTTATAGTATACTCTTTGCCATTTTTGCCTATAAATCTTAATGAATTGTCTTTAGGATCATCTTTATCCATTAAGAG
>NZ_QPGR01000057.1 GCF_004323845.1 Campylobacter novaezeelandiae
GTTCTGAATTGGTTTTATTACAATTCACACAAATCTACCAAAATTTGTCTTTCCTTCCCAATATACAGTTGACTATGTTCTGAGGAGTTTCTACAGCTAAGGGGCTTCAAATCCCTATGTCACAGTCATTTTGGAAGAGACCACGTCCCTTAACACCCGTCACAATGACAAGCCCCTGGGGACGTGGACCAGGAGGGAAGACAGGCAGCTGTAGGTGGAGGGTGGCCGCTTGCCCTCAGTTAATCATGTTGCTGAAACTTTTCAGATCTTCAAATGAGATATGCTTCCACCCCGGAGAGTCTGGTTTCACTAGGATTTCCTTTTGCTACCCGAGCCTGAAGACGCAATGAAAGAAGATCTGGAACTTCCTCCGGTGCTGCAC
>NZ_QPGR01000058.1 GCF_004323845.1 Campylobacter novaezeelandiae
TCCTAGAACAGGTAAAACAGAGCTTATGAAAGAATTAGCAGCGGCTATTGCTAAAAATCATCCTGATATGCATTTAATAGTTTTACTAGTTGATGAAAGACCTGAAGAAGTAAGTGATATGCAAAGATGTGTAAAAGGAGAAGTTTTTAGTTCTACTTTTGATTTACCTGCTTATAATCATGTGCGTGTAGCAAAACTTGTTATAGAAAAAGCTAAAAGAATGGTTGAAATGGCTAAAGATGTGATTATTTTACTTGATAGCATCACAAGACTTGCAAGAGCTTATAATACTGCAACTCCTAGTTCGGTAAAAGTTTGAAGTGGAGGGGTTGATGCTAATGCCCTACCCAAACCAAAACGTTTTCTTGGAGCGGGTGG
>NZ_QPGR01000059.1 GCF_004323845.1 Campylobacter novaezeelandiae
AAGAGCTAGATAGTAAAATAGCTTTTAATACCATGAACAAATTAGCAAAAATTTTAGATTTTAATCCACCTAATATAAAAGATAAAGAAAAATTTGAACATAAATTCTGGAATAAATTTGCTCATTTACTTCCTTTTAATCTTTTACTAGATAAAAAAACTTTTCCTTATTTATCAAAAGATATAAGATTAAACATATGTGAAGCAAAATTATCTAATACCCCCCCCCCTATATGTAGCATAGATATTAAATCTTTTATACTAGATAAAAATTATACTTATTATGAAAACTTAAGTATTTATATAGATGAGAATGATTTTAACATTTTAAAAGAACATAAAGAACTT
>NZ_QPGR01000006.1 GCF_004323845.1 Campylobacter novaezeelandiae
AGCATTTTATTTGATAATAAAGAGAGATATTTTGATTTTATGTTAATAAGTGGAGCTAGTGTTAATGATATTATTAAAATATTAGATGATTTTAAAATGATTAAAAGGGTGAAGGGGTGAAAATGGAGAATATTGTCTTTTGTTCAAGTTTAACTTTATAATTGAAATATTTTAATGTTTTATTAAAATATAATTTTTTACAATATTTTAAATTGTTAAAGTTATTTTGTTATATCCAAGGGGTGCTTTAGGGCTGAGATAATACCCTTAGAACTTGTAAGATAATGCTTACGCAAGGAAAGGATAATTTTGTTAAAAGCTCAATTACATAGTTTATCTTTTAAATTTTACTTCTCGTTATTAGTGACTTTAATTTTTGTTACTACGCTAAGTTTAATCATTAATGCAGACACTTTAAATATTTTTACTGCTATATGCGGGATTATTTATGCATTTTTTGCTGGTGCTAAAAAATTGATATGTTTTATTTTTGGCATTATGTATTCTATTTGTTATATTTATATAGCTTATAAAACTAATTTATATGGCGATGTTATGTTAAATCTTATTTATTTACCTATGAATGTATTGGGTATTATACATTGGAAAAATCATCAAAATAAAAATAATATTGTAAATATTAGAAGTTTAAATTTTAAAAATATGATCATTTGTTTAGCGATAGTTTTATTTTTAACAATTTTATATGGGATTTTTTTAGAAAAAATTAACACCATGTTTGCATATTTTAATAGTTTTGCCGTTATTGCTCAAATTGTTGCATTTTATTTGCAAGTAAAACGATATATTCAAAATTATTTATTAGTTACTTTGGCTAATATTACAAATGTTTTTATTTGGTTTTTAATTTTTGAACATTCTAAAGAAAATATTGCCCAACTTCTAAATATGATTATTTTTTTAATTATTGGTTTGTATTATTATTTTACATGGAAAAAGAGTTATAATGAAAGCTTATATAATTGCTAATGGTACTTTTCCCAAAAAGAAATTTTTAATTAATGAACTAAAAAATGCCCCTTTTGTTATAGTTTGCGATGGTGCAATAAAGCATATTGATCGTTTAAATATTAGAGTAGATGTAATTATAGGTGATTTAGATAGCATTGATAAAAAGTTAAAAGAAAAATATTTTAAAAAAATCGTTTATGTTCCAGATCAAATGAGCAATGACTTATCTAAAGCTTTTTATTATGGTTTAAATTTGGGTTTTGATGAATTTATAATTTTAGGTGCTACTGGCAAAAGAGAAGATCATACTTTAGGAAATATTTCTTTATTGCTTTTATATACTAAATCTTGTAAAAATATTATTATGAAAAGTGATTATGGCGAATTTGAAGTTGTTAAAACTCCTTGTAAGATTTCTAGCGTTAAAGGGCAGCAAATTTCTATATTTTGCTTTGATTCACGTATAAAAATTAGTTCAAAAAATCTTAAATATCCTCTTAAAGAATTATCGTTACCACTTTTAGCTAGTGCTACATTAAATGAAGCTTTAGAAGATAATTTTTACATTAGAACAAATAAGATTTGCGAGTTATTGATTTATAAAAAATATTTATAATTTTTAAATGGTGCGGTTAGCGAGATTTGAACTCGCACATGCAAGGCATACTACCCCCTCAAGATAGCGTGTCTACCAATTCCACCATAACCGCTTTAAGAATAAAAGCTTCTAAAAATCTAGAAGCTTAATTTTAATTTTATAGGAAAGGATTTCCGTAAAGAAGTAGCAAAGCAATTACTAAAGCATAAATAACTTGTGCTTCAATCATTGCGAGCGCAATAAACATTGTAGTCATTAATTTAGACCCAAGTCCAGGATTTCTAGCTGTTCCAGCTATTGTTGCTGCTGCTGTATTTCCCATACCTATGGCACCACCTAAAGCAGCAACCCCAACTCCTAAACCAGCTGCTAAAACTGAGAAAGCTTTAATCCATACATCCATAGTTGCCTGTATATTAAGTTGAGAAGTAGTGTTTGTTTCAGCAAAAGCCACTGCTGTTAAAGCACACAATAAAAAAACAGTTTTTTTCATAAGTGATTATCCTTATTTAAATTATTAAAAAATACTTAAATCATAATTTCGGCTTGCGTATCCCTACTTTTAAATGATAAAGCATATTTTAAACTGAAATTATATAATCATTTAACTTTATTTTTATTGAAAATTGACTATCTCAATAAAAATTAAACTTTTTTTTGCTTTAATACTTAAATAAAAATAAATATTAAACGAAGGTTGTATTTTGAGTTCTAAATTTTCAAAAATAGGTTTTATATTAGCTGTAGCAGGATCAGCTGTTGGTCTTGGAAATGCATGGAAATTCCCAACTTTGGTTGGACAAAATGGGGGTTCGGCTTTTGTTCTTTTGTATCTTATTTTAACTCTTGGGGTTGGTTTTGTTATTTTTCTTGCTGAATTGGCTCTTGGTAAACTAAGTGAAAAAGATCCAGTAAATGCTTATAGAACATTAGCCCCTAAACATAAAAAAGCATGGTCTTTTGCTGGTTTTACTATGATAGCTAATATTTTAATTGCTTCTTTTTACAGTGTGATTATTGGCTGGATTTTAAAATATGTTTTTTTAAGTATTACTTTTGAGTTACCTTTTGATATTAATTCTGCAAAAGATCAATTTAATGAATTATTGCATAAAGATTTTTTGAGTCAATTAATCTGTTTTACTCTGGTATTTTTTGTTATTTTTTATATAGTTTCTAAAGGTGTTAAAAATGGAATTGAGAAGTTAAATATTTGGATGATGCCAACTTTATTTATTTTGCTTATTATGATGCTAGTTTATACAATGAGTAAAGATGGTTTTTATATGGCAGCTAAATTTTTATTTGTTCCTGATTTTTCAAAAATTTCCGTTTCTGCTGTTTTGGAAGCTTTAGGAATGGCTTTTTTTAGTCTTTCTTTAGGAGTTGGAACTATAATCACTTATTCTGCTAGTTTACCCGATAAAACAAATTTTATTACTAGCACTTTAAATATTATTTTTATTAATATTTTAGTAGGTATTTTAATGGGGCTTATAGTTTTTACTTTTATTTTTGAATTCAGTGCAGATCCAGCCGCAAGTGGTCCTGGTTTGATTTTTATTTCTTTATCAACTTTGTTTTCTAAATTAGGCATTATAGGCTCTATTTTTGCTGTTGCTTTTTTTATATCTTTAATTTTTGCTGGAATAACTTCTGCAATTTCTATGATAGAACCTTTTGCTTTTTATCTTATCAATACTTATGAGATGAGTCGTAAAAAAGCTCTTATAATAATTGGATTTATTGTATATATTTTAGGTATTTTTTGTATCTTATCTTATCTTAGTTTTACTCATGGATATTTTAGCTTTTTTGGAATGAGTTTTTTTGATATATTGGATTCTTTATCAAGTAAGATTATTATGCCTCTTGGTGGAATTTTAGTAGCTATTTTTGTTGGCTTTATCATGAAGAAAGAGGGTTTAAAAATTCTTTTTAAACCTTATATGAGAGGAATTTATTTTGAGCTTTGGTATGTATTTTTGCGTTTTATTTCTCCTCTAGCTGTGATTATTATCATGATTAGTATATTTATTAGATAAATTATGAGAAATTATTTTAGCAAAATAGGTTTTGTTTTAGTAGTAGCTGGTGGTGCAATAGGTCTTGGAAATGCATGGAAATTTCCAACTTTGAGTGCAGAAAATGGGGGTTTTATTTTTGTACTTTTATATTTACTTTTCACTTTAACAATAGGTTTTAGTGTTTTTTTAGCAGAGATTGCTATGGGGAGGTTAAGCAAGAGTGATTTGGCAAATGCTTATTCAAGTCTTGCTATTAAATATCCTGAAAAATGGCGTTATGCTGGGTTGTTTATGCTTGGGGGAATTTTTGTTCTTTCTTTTTATCTTATGATTATGGGATGGGTTTTAAAATATACTGTGACAAGTATATTTTATTTACCTATGAATTTAGAAGAAGCAAAATTTGATTTTACATATTTAATTAGTGAAAATTTAAGTATTTCTGTATTATTTTATTCTTTGTCTTTTTTCTTAACTTTATTTATTGTTTCTAAAGGTTTAATAAAAGGGATTGAAAAGCTTAATATTATTATTATGCCTAGTCTTTTTTTGATGTTAATTTTGATGTTAATTTTTTGTATGAAATTTGATAATGGGTTTATTAAAGCTTTGAATTATCTTTTTTATCCTAATTTTTCTAATTTTAGTTTTCAGTCCGTTTTAAAGGCTTTAGGACTTGCTTTTTTTACTCTTTGTCTTGGTATTGGTTGTATTGTAACTTATTCAGCAGCTTTAAATGAGAAAACAAATTTTATTAAAAGTTCAATTTTAATTATATTAATAAATCTTTTAATTTCATTGATGATGGGGCTTATAGTCTTTACTTTTATTTTTGAATTTGGAGCAAATCCTCACTCTCAAGGTGCTAGTTTGGTTTTTATTTCCTTAATAAGCCTATTTAAGCAGCTTGGAATTTTTGGTTATTTTTTGGCTTTTGGATTTTTTTTAGCTTTATTTTTTGCTGGGATTACTTCAGCGGTTTCTATGATAGAGCCTCTTGTTTTTTATATAATAAATAATTACAAAATAACACGCGTAAAAGCATTAATCTTTGTAGGATTTATTGTTTATATTTTAGGAATACTTTGTATCTTATCTCTTAATAAAAATTTTTCTTTTTTAAAAGTTAATTTTTTTGAGGTTTTGGATAATTTTACTTCAAATTTTTTATTACCTTTAGGAGCAATAGCAAGTTCTATTTTTGTTGGTTTTTTTATGGATAAAAAAAGGATTTATAAAGTTTTTTGTAAATTTCTAAATAAAAAAGTTTTTTTATTTTGGTTATTTTTTATTTGTTTTATTTCGCCTTTGGCAATAATTTTTATCATGTGTTATCAAATTTTTGTATAATGCTTGAGAATTTAGACTTTTAGGAAAAAACGTATGGCTAAAAAATTTATAGATATAATGGATACAACTTTTAGAGACGGTTTTCAGTCAATTTATGGGGCAAGAGTTTTAATGAATGATTTTTTTCCGGCGTTAGAAGCTGCAAAAGAAGCGGGAATTACTCATTTTGAATTTGGCGGCGGAGCAAGATTTCAAAGTTTATATTTTTATTTAAATGAAGATGCTTTTTTAATGATGGATAAATTTAGAGAAATTGTTGGAAAAGAAGCAAATTTGCAAACTTTATCAAGAGGGGTTAATACTGTCGCTTTAGAAACAGCAAGTAGAGAAATAATTGATTTGCATGCTAAATTATTTGCCAAACATGGAACCACAACGATAAGAAATTTTGATGCTTTAAATGATGTTAATAATCTTAAATTTAGTGCAGAATGTATAAATAAATACGGATTAAAACATGAAGTAGCTATAACTTTAATGGATTTACCACCAGGTTGCAAAGGAACCCATGATGTTCCTTTTTATGAAAGAATTTTAAGAGAAATTTTAAAAGAACAAATTCCTTTTTCAAGTGTTTGCTTTAAAGATGCTAGCGGAACTTCAAATCCAAATAAAATTTATGAAACGATTAAAATGGCTAAAAAAATATTGCCACAAGGAACGCATATAAGATTTCATACTCACGAGAGTGCAGGAGTTAGTGTTGCTTGTTATTTAGCAGCTTTAGAAGCTGGTGTAGATGGCATAGATTTAGCAGCAGCACCAGTAAGTGGAGGAACTTCCCAGCCTGATATTTTAACCATGCTTCATGCTGTAAAAGGCAAGGATTATGATTTGGGTGGTTTAAATGAGGAAAAAGTTTTACAATATGAAGAAATTTTAAAAGATTGTTTAAGAGAATATTTTTTACCCCCTGAAGCTTCTATGACAAATCCTCTTATTTTATTTTCTCCTATGCCAGGAGGTGCATTAACGGCTAACACTCAAATGATGAGAGATAATAATGTTTTAAATAAACTTCCTGAGGTAATTAAATCAATGCAAGAGGTTGTAGAAAAAGGAGGATTTGGAACTTCTGTTACACCTGTTTCGCAATTTTATTTTCAACAAGCTTTTAATAATGTAATTTTTGGCCCTTGGAAAAAAATTGCTCCTGGTTATGGTAAAATGGTTCTTGGATATTTTGGAAAAACTCCAGTTAAACCAGATGATGAGATTGTAAAACTTGCTTCAGAGCAGCTAAATTTAGAACCAACTACAAAATTGGCCATTGATCTAGCTGATGAAGATGAAACAAAAAGCATAGCTTATATTAAAGAAATTTTAAAAGAACATAATATTGAGCAAAGCGAAGAAAATATTTTTATTGTAGCGGCTTGTAAAGAAAAAGGTATAGCTTTCTTAAAAGGTGAAGCTAAAGTTAATATTCGAAAAATACAAGATGAATTGCCTAAAAGTTTGTCATTAAAACAAAATAAATTTGAAGTTTTGGTTAATGGAAATAAATATGATGTTGAAATTAATCCAAAAGATGATAAAGATTTAATTGTTAAAGAAAAAAAAGAAGCTAATTTAAACACACAAAATAATTTTAATAGTGAAAAAGTAATATCTTCTGAAATTTCTGGAAATGTTTTTAAAATTTGCGTTAAAGAAGGAGAAGAAGTTAAAGCAGGGCAAAAGATAATGATTTTAGAAGCTATGAAAATGGAAATGGATATTAATTCTCCAAAAGATGGAATTATTGAGAAAATTTTTGTATCATTAGGTGATAGTGTGAGCGAAGGTCAAATTATTGTAAGTTTTAGATAAAAATTTTTAAGGAAAAGTCATGAAAAATTTTGATGCATTGGGTTTAGAAAATATAAAAGTGTTTTATAATTTAAGTTATGAAGAGTTAAATGAACATGAAAAAAACAATCAAGAAGGAGAAAGTTGTTTTAATGACACTTTTTGTGTTGATACGGGAATATTTACAGGACGTAGTCCTAAAGATAAATATTTTGTTAAACAAGATCCTTCTCAAAAATATATTTCTTGGGGAAAAATTAATCAGCCTATTAGCAAAGAATTATTTGAAAAACTTTTAAAAAAAGCTAAAAAACAATTAAGTGGAAAAAATGTTTATATTCAAGATGCTTATTGTGGGGCTTCTTTAAATTCTAGAAAAAGTGTTCGTTTTGTTACTGAATTTGCTTGGCAAGCGCACTTTGTAAAAAATATGTTTATAAGACCTACTAAAGAAGAATTAGAAAATTTTAATCCCGATTTTATTGTTTATAATGCTTGTAAGTGCATTAATGAAGATTTTAAAAAAGATGGTTTAAATTCAGAAGTTTTTGTTGTTTTCAATATAGAAGAAAACATAGCGATTATTGGAGGAACTTACTATGGCGGAGAAATGAAAAAAGGAATTTTTTCTATGATGAATTATTGGCTTCCGCTTGAAAATAAACTTTCTATGCATTGTAGTGCTAATGTAGGAAAAGATGGAGATGTGGCTTTATTTTTTGGATTAAGTGGTACAGGAAAAACCACACTTTCAACGGATCCTAATAGACAATTAATAGGTGATGATGAACACGGTTGGGATGATGAGGGAATTTTTAATTTTGAAGGCGGATGTTATGCTAAAACGATTAATCTAGATCCAAATAATGAGCCTGAAATTTATGCAGCTATTAAGAAAAATGCCCTTTTGGAGAATGTTGTCTTAAGAGATGATAAGAGTGTTGATTATGCAGATTCTTCAAAAACTGAAAATACTAGAGTTTCTTATCCAATTGAACATATTAAAAACCATAAAAAAGATTTAAAGGCTTCTCATCCTAAAAATATTATTTTCTTAACAGCTGATGCTTTTGGAGTTTTACCTCCTGTTAGCAAATTGAATAAAGAACAAGCTATGTATTATTTTTTAAGTGGTTATACAGCAAAAGTAGCAGGAACAGAGCGTGGAATTACTGAGCCACAAGCAACTTTTTCAGCTTGTTTTGGTGAACCTTTTATGCCTCTTCATCCAACTGTTTATGCAAGATTATTAGGAGAAAAGATAGATACACATAATGTTAATGTGTATTTAATAAACACTGGTTGGAGTGGTGGAAAATATGGAGTTGGTAAAAGAATGAGTATAAAAGCTACTAGAGCTTGTATTAATGCTATTTTAGATGGAAGTATTAATCAATGCGAATTTGAAAATTTTGATATTTTTAATTTATTGATACCCAAGTCTTTAAATGGTGTTGAAACTATGCTTTTAAATCCTATTAATACTTGGAGTAACAAAGAAGAATATATTGATATAAGAAATAAGCTGGCTATAATGTTTATAGAAAATTTTAAACGTTATGAAGATGTAAAAGAAGGGATAGAATATAGTAAATTCGGTCCTAAGTTATAATTTTTGCAAAAGTAATTTTACTTTTGCAAAAATTTAAAAACCACCCAACATATGAAAATGAAGATGAAAAACTTCTTGACCACTATTTTTTCCACAGTTTGTTAAAAGCTTATAACCTTTTTTATCAAGTTCTAACAGTATTGCTAATTCTTGTATAAAAGAAGTCATTTTTGCCATTAAATCAGGGTCAAATTCCTGAAAGTCTTTAAAATGTTTTTTAGGAATAATTAAAATATGTATAGGAGCTTTAGGGTTAATATCATGGAAAGCTAAAAAATTTTCATTTTCTAAGACTTTATTGCAAGGAAGTTCTCCATCAACAATTTTTTCAAAAATAGTTTTTTCGTGCATTTTTATCCTTTTTATTTTTCTACAAATTATATCTTAGAATTTTTATTGTGAATTTAAATTTATTTTTATAAAATAAATTTAAATTTTATAAATAATTATGAAAGTAAGGTAACAAATTGCAAGAAATTATTGAACAAATTAAAAAATGTGATAATTTAAATGATCTTGAAAATCTTAGAATTTCAGTTCTTGGAAAAAAAGGCATATTAACACAAAAATTTTCAGAGCTTAAGAATATCGAAGGTGAAGAAAAAAAGGAATTAGCAAGTATATTAAATAAACAAAAAGATGAATTTAATCATTTTTTCTCTTTAAAATTAAAAGAATTAGAAGATTTAGAATTAAATGAAAAAATGAAACAAGATGTTTTAAATTTTACTTATTTTGATGAAAGTGCTACATCAGGGGCATTACATCCAGTTCTTAGCACTATGGATAAGATTATAGAATATTTTTCAAATTTAAATTTTAGCATCGAAAAAGGTCCTTTGATTGAAGAAGATTTTTATAATTTTGAAGCTTTAAATTTGCCAAAATCTCATCCAGCAAGAGATATGCAAGATACTTTTTATTTTGATGATAAAAGACTTTTAAGAACTCAAACTTCTCCTGTGCAAATTAGAACCATGTTAAAGCAAAAACCACCTATTCGTATGATAGCACCTGGTGTTGTTTTTAGAAGAGATTTTGATATAACGCACACTCCTATGTTTCATCAAGTTGAAGCTCTTGTGGTAGAGGAAGGACAAAAAATAAGTTTTGCTCATTTAAAAGGTGTTTTAGAAGACTTTTTGCATTATATGTTTAAGGATATTAATATTAGATTTCGTCCAAGTTTTTTTCCTTTTACAGAGCCCTCTGCAGAAGTTGATATTTCTTGTGTTTTTTGTAAAGGTCAAGGATGTAGAGTTTGTAAAAATACAGGATGGCTTGAGGTTTTAGGTTGTGGTATTGTAGATCCTAATGTGTATAATTTTGTAAATTATAAGAATGTAAGTGGTTATGCTTTTGGGCTTGGTGTTGAAAGATTTGCTATGCTGCTTCATCAAATTCCTGATTTAAGGTCTTTATTTGAAGGAGATTTAAGACTATTGGAGCAATTTAGATGATAATTACAAGAAGTTGGTTAAGTGATTGGCTTGATATAGAAAATAAGAATTTAAGTGAATTGGTTAATACTTTAAATTCTATAGGGATTGAAGTTGCTAATGCTTATAGGCTAAGAGTTTCTGATAAAATTGTTGTAGGTTTTGTTAAAGAAAAAGTTAAACATGAAAATTCTGATAAATTAAGTATTTGTCAAGTTGATGTTGGCAATGAGGTTTTGCAAATCGTGTGTGGAGCTTCTAATGTAGCACAAGGACAATTTGTAGCTGTAGCTTTAATTGGGGCTATAATGCCAAATGGTATGACGATTAATAAAACAAAGCTTAGAGGGGTGGACTCTTATGGTATGCTTTGTTCTTCTGTTGAATTAGGTTTTGCTAAAATCAATGACGGAATTTTAATCTTAGACGAGAGTATAGGCAAATTAGAGTTAGGTCGAGCTTTGAATGAATATAGTGTCTTTAATGATGATTTGATTGAAGTTGAATTAACTCCTAATAGAGGAGATTGTTTAAGTGTTTATGGCATAGCAAGAGATCTAGCAACTGCTTGGGATTTGAATTTAAAAAAACTTCCTGTTTTTAAAGAGGAAGAAAATGTTTTAGGTATTGGTAGAATTTTAAGACTTCAGGCTGAAAAAAATCTTAATAGTTTATTTAATTATAGGGCAATTGAGATTAAGGAAAATATAAAACTTGGACTTTTATATGGTTTAAGATTGGCACAAATTGGGGCTTTAAAAACAAATACAATTGAAAATTTCCTTTTTTATACAACTTATTCTACCGGAGTGCTTTTTAATGCATATAACTTTAATGAATTAAGCAAAGAGAATGAGGATTTAACCTTTAATTTAAGCAAGGAAGCAAATGGCGCTACAAAAGTTTCTTGTAATAATCAAATATTAGGAATTAGCGGTATATATCAGGAAAAAAAGTTAAAATGTGATGTGGAAACAAAAATTATTATTATAGAAGCAAATTACACAGATCCTTTTACAATAGCTAATGCAAAAAATGTTTACAAAGAACAAGATAATGATATTTTTTATAGAAGTTTTAGAGGAAGTGAGCCAAAACTTAATCTAGGAATGGATTTTTTACTTAAGATTTTTAAAACTATTCCAAATATTATTATTTATAGCAGTTCTCAGCAAATTTCTGAAGAAAAAGAGATTCCTAGTATTTCTTTAAATATCGAAACTATAAATAACATTATAGGGCAAGTTGTTGATAAAGATGAGATTTTAAAGATTCTTAAAAAGTTAGGTTTTGAAATTATTTTTTTTGCAGAAGGTTTAGTAAATGTTAAACCTCCTATTCATAGGCCAGATATTAAAAATCTAGCTGATATCTGCGAAGAAGTTGTTAGAATTATAGGAATAGATAATATAAAATCTAAGAATTTAAATTTTGTTGAAAAAAATAGATTAAATTTGGTTTATAAAGATTATAAAAAACTTTTAGATTTCAGATTAAAAGCTGTTAACAATGGTTATTTTGAAAGTTTACATTTTATTTTAGATAATGAGGAAGAATTAAAAGATTTTAATTTTAAACCTATACAATTAACACTAGTAAATCCCATAAATCAAGAGTTAAATACTTTAAGAACTACGCTTTTAAATCATCTTATAAATGCAGCAAGTTTAAATATCAAAAATTCAAAAAAATTAGTTAAACTTTTTGAAAGTGGGGTAGTATTTGATCAAAATAATCAAGAATTAAATCATATGGCTTTTATACATTCAGGATATAAAGAGGAAAGCAAAATTTCTAATAAAGCAAAACCCAATTTAGTAAATTTTTATGATTTTTTACTTGATATTAAAAATATAATAGGAGAATTTAAGCTTATTGCTTCTAATTATACTTTTTTGAGTCCTTATGAACAAGCTGATTTATATGTTGATGGTATTAAAATTGGATTTATAGGAAGATTGCACTTAAAACTTGAAAATGCAAGATCTTTGCTTAAAACTTATGTGTGTGAGTTTGATTTAGATACTATTAATTTAAAAGATAAAAAAGCTAAAATTTATTCTAAATTTCCAAGTATTCATAGGGATTTAAGCATTTTAATTCCAAAGAATTTTTCTTATGATAAAATTAAAACTTATATAGAAAATTTTCATTTTGATATTTTAGAAAACTTTAGAATAGTTGATCTTTATACAGATGAAACTTTGCAAGATAAATATAGTCTTACTATATCTTTTACTTTTAGAGATCAAGAAAAAACTTTAGAAGATAGTGAAGTGGTTTCATGCATGGATAAAATCTTAGAAGGCTTAAAAGATTTGGGTTTAAATTTAAGATGAAAGTTTACCCTTTAGGGTTTTTTAATAAAAAGATAGATGATATTGCGGCTGATAAAAGTATTTCTCAGCGTTTTGCTATATTTTCTTTGCTTTGCAAAGAATCAAGCATAGCTAAAAATTATCTTTTGGCAGAGGATTCTTTGGGAACTTTGGTTATACTTAAAGCTTTGGGAGCTAAAGTTGAGATTGTAAATAATCAAGTTAAGATTATTCCACCTCGTGTTTTACTTACTCCTGATAATATTCTAAATTGTGGTAACTCTGGGACAACAATGCGTTTATTAATAGGATTGTTAAGCGGGGTATCTGGTTTTTTTATTTTAAATGGGGATAATTCTTTAAATAAACGTCCTATGGATAGAATTTGTAGTCCTCTTAAAGAAATAGGAGCAAAAATTTATGGGCGTGAAAATGCAAGTTTTGCTCCGCTTTGCATACAAGGAACAAAGTTAAAATCTTTTGATTTTAAGAGTGAAATTTCTTCAGCTCAGCTTAAAACAGCAATGATTTTAGCAGGATTTCATACAAAATCAACTTCTTTTTATAGGGAAAAAGAATTAAGTAGAAATCATAGTGAAAATATGCTAAAAGCCATGAATGCTCCAATTAGCATAAGTAATGATTGTTTAGAAATTGAAATTAATCCTTTAAAGAAACCTTTAAAAGCTTTAAATATTACCATACCTAATGATCCATCTTCTGCATTTTATTTTGCATTAGCAGCAGTTATATTGCCTAATTCTTCTATTTGTTTAAAGAATGTTTTGCTTAATAAAACCCGCATTGAAGCATATGAAGTTTTAAGAAACATGGGAGCTAAAATTACTTATAAAACTTATAAAAGAGATTTTGAAGATATTGGTGAGATTTATGTTGAAAGTAGTCGATTAAAATGTATAGAAATTAGAGAAAATATTTCTTGGCTTATTGATGAATTGCCAGCTCTTGCTATAGCTTTTATCTTTGCTAAAGGAAAGAGTATTGTAAGAAATGCTAAAGAATTAAGAGTAAAGGAAAGTGATCGCATTAAAAGTATAGTAATAAATTTAAAAAAATGTGGGATTGTAGCAAAAGAATTAGATGATGGTTTTGAAGTTATGTCAGGTTTTCCTAAAAAAGCTAAAATTGAAAGTTTTAATGATCATCGTATAGCAATGGCTTTTGCTATTTTGGGTTTAGTGTGTGGAATTGAAATTAAACAAAGCGAATGTATTAAAACTTCTTTTCCAAATTTCAAAGATATTTTAAAGAGTTTAGGAGCACAAGTTGAAGATTGAATTAGCTGAAAATTATGGTTTTTGTTTTGGAGTAAAAAGAGCAATTAAAAAAGCTGAGCAAATTAAAAATGCTGCAACAATTGGACCTTTAATTCATAACAATGAAGAAATCATGCGTCTTAAAAAAAAATTTAATGTTAAAACACTTAATGATGTTAAAGAGCTTAGCGATGAAAAAAGAGCTATTATAAGAACTCATGGTATTACCAAACAAGATTTAGAAAATTTAAAGCAAAAAGAAATTGAAATTTTTGATGCTACTTGTCCTTTTGTAACAAAGCCTCAGCAAATTTGTGAAAAAATGAGTAAAGATGGTTATGAAGTGGTAATTTTTGGAGATGAAAACCATCCAGAAGTAAAAGGAGTAAAAAGTTATGTAAGTACTAAAGCTTATGTAGTGCTTGATAAAAAAGAGTTGGAAAATATCAATTTTTCTAATAAAATAGCTGTAGTATCTCAAACAACTAAAAAAGTAAAAGATTTTATGGAAATTGTAAATTTTTTAATACTAAAAGTAAGAGAAGTAAGAGTTTTTAATACTATATGTGATGCTACTTTTAAAAATCAAGAAGCTATAGCTAAACTTTCTCAAAAAAGTGATATTGTAATTATAGTAGGAGGAAAAAATTCATCTAATACTAAACAACTTTTTTTGATTGCAAAAAATTATTGTAGTGAGAGTTATTTAATAGAAACTAAAAACGAGTTAGATCGAAGTTGGTTTCAAAATAAAAAATTGTGTGGCATTAGTGCTGGAGCAAGCACTCCTGATTGGATTATTCAAGAAGTTGTGAATGAGATTAGGTCTTTTAATATAGAATAAAAATGTAATTATTTTGTCAAAAAAGAAAAAAATTAGTATTAATTTATAAAAAATAAGATACAATTCATAAATTTAAATTAAAAAGGAACCCAATGACTGAGGCGGATAAAAAAGTTCAAAAAGATGACGAAATTTTTGATGACGAAGATTTTGGACAACTTTTAGAAGCATTTGATAAATCAAATAAAGAGACCATAACAGAAGGTATTATAGTTGGTATTAAAGATAATGAAGTCTTTATAGATATAGGAGAAAAATCAGAAGGAATTTTAGATCTTAGCGAAATTCAAGATGAGAATTCTAATTTATTATTCAAAATCGGCGATAAAATAAAAGTTGCTATCATTGGGTCACGCAATGGAAAATCTTTAATATCTCATAGTAAAGCTTTAAGAAAAGAAAAAGTAATTTGGTTTATTGAGAACTATAAAGAAGACCAAGAGGACATTTTTGAGGTTAAAATTATAGGAAAAAATAAAGGTGGTCTTATAGCTATAAATAAAGATAATGTTGAATTTTTTCTACCTAAATCCCAATATGGTTTCAAAGAAAATGGTAATGTTTTAAACAAAACTTTTAAAGTAAAAATTATCAAGATTGATAAAGAAAATCAAAGTATTGTTATTTCAAGAAAAAAGATTTTAGATGAAGAAAGAAGAAAGAGAAAAGAGACTATTTATAATATCACTCAAACACAAGATCTCATAGAAGGAGTTATTAAAAAAATAACAACTTATGGTATGTTTGTCGATGTTGGAGGAATTGATGGACTTGTTCATTATAGTGAAATTTCATATAAAGGTCCTGTAAATCCAAATCTTTTTTATAAAGAAGGCGATAAGGTTCCAGTTAAAGTGATTAAATATGATAAAGATAAAAAACATCTTTCTTTATCTATTAAAGCGGCTCTACCTGATCCTTGGATGGAAATAAAAGACACCTTGGAAGTTGGAGATACCATTAAAGTTGTAGTATCAAATATAGAATCATATGGAGCTTTTGTTGATTTAGGTAATGATATAGAAGGTTTTTTACATATTAGCGAGATTTCTTGGGATAAAAATATTAAAACCCCAAAAGATTATCTTAGTAAAGGGCAAGAAATTGATGTTGAAGTGATTGAAATAAATCCTGAAGAAAGACGCTTAAGGGTATCCTTAAGAAATTTATTAGCAAAACCTTTTGATAATTTTATCAAAATGCACAAGAGTGGCGATATTATAGAGGGTGAAGTTACTTCAATAACCTCATTTGGAGCTTTTGTTAAATTTGAGTCTATAGAGGGACTTTTACATAATGAAGATGCTTCTTGGAATAGAAATATCAAATGTAAAGATTTGTTTAAAAGTGGAGATAAAATAAAAGTTAAAATAATTAAGATAGATACAGAAAATCAAAAAATATCTTTAAGTACAAAAGAATTAATTCAAAGTCCTGTTCAAAATTATGCTAAAAAACATCAAATTGGAGATATAGTTAAAGGAATTGTTAGAGATGTTAAAGAATTTGGTGTTTTTGTGGAGCTTAGCGAAGAAGTTGATGCTTTAATTCATAAAGAAGATATTAGTATTTCGGATTTTGAGAGGTTGAAAATTGGTGATGAGATTGAAGCAAGTATTGCTTTTATCGATGAAAAAAAGAATAGAATTCGTTTAAGTGTAAAGAATTTATTAAAAATAAAAGAAAGAGAAACTTTAAACGAAATTAATAATAATGATAAAATTACTTTGGGTGATATTATAAAAGATCATTTATCATAATGAAACAGTATTTCCTTATAGGATTTTTAAGTTTTTTTTTAATTATTTTACTTGCTATTGTTTTCTTTTTATTGTGGAGTTTTAAGGCAAATGTCCAATTTATTCCGCAATTTATGCAAGATAATATGACTCAATCAGTCCCTACTAACAATAATCCCACTTGGCAAGAAGAAATTGCCAAGTGGACTTTGAAAGATTATACTCCAGCAGCAGAGCAGTTTAGTATGCATTTTGAAGCTGATACAAGTGATTTTAAAGAAAAAAGTAAATACTATCAGCTAGTGATTAACAAATACGATATTTATTCTATATTTTGTTTAAAGCAAACTTTGAATTTTTTTAATATTGATTATTTTTTGTTAAAGTCAAAAGATAATCCAGAGATTTTTCTAAATACAGACAATAAAACTTTAATTGAAAGTATTATTGAGAAATTAAAAGATTATAAAATTAATGCTAAAGCAAAAGAAATATGGTTATAAAAATTTATTTTAAGGATTTTTTTGGCACTCATAGATTTGATTGATGCATCAAAAAGATTTGATGAAAAAATTATTCTTAATGAAGCTAATTTTAGTATTCATGAGAGTGAAAAAATTGCTATAATTGGAAAAAATGGGCAAGGAAAATCTACTTTTTTAAAAATTATTTTTGGAAAATTACCTTTAGATAGCGGAAGAATTATAAGACAAAATGGAAAAACCATAGCAATGCTTTCTCAACAGGTTAATTTTGAAATTAATTTAAGTGTTAATGAGTTGATTCATAAAGAGCTTAAAGAAATTTATGATACTTTAAAAGAATATGAAAATTTACAAGATCAATTATCCAAAGATCCCTATAATAAAGTTTTATTAAAAAGAATTGATGAGCTTATGAATTTGATTGATAGTAAAGATGCTTGGAATATCGATCAAAAAATTTATGGAATATTAAATGAATTCAAACTTTTAGAATTTAAAGATCAAATGGTTTCATCTTTAAGTGGAGGTGAAATCCGAAGAGTTGGACTTTGTATTCTTTTGCTTAAAAATCCTGATATTCTTCTTTTAGATGAACCAACTAACCATTTAGATGTTTATATGACAAGCTTTTTAGAGGATATGCTTAAAAAATCTAAAATGTGTATTATTTTTATTTCCCATGATAGATATTTTATAGAAGAAATAGCCCATAAATGCGTTGAGGTAGAAAATGGTTGTATTAATGTTTTTGAAGGAGGATATACAAATTATTTAGAAAAAAAATCCCAAATTCTTCAAAGCCTTTCTAAGAGTTATGAAAATTTATTAAAACAACTTAAAAATGAAGAAGAGTGGTTAAAAAGGGGTGTTAAAGCAAGACTTAAGCGCAATCAAGGACGTAAAGAAAGAATTCTAAAAATGAGAGAAGAAGCAAAAAAGAATCCTGGTATTATAAATCGCCTTAAGCTTGAAATTAAAAGGGCAACTCAAATAAATTTAAATCAAAATTTAAACCGAAAAAAAATGCTTTTTGAACTTGATAATATCAGTAAAAGTATAGGAAAAAAGGTTCTTTTTAAGGACTTTAGTACAAGAATTTTGCAAAATGAACGTATAGCAATAGTAGGGAAAAATGGCTGTGGCAAATCAACATTTTTGAAAATTCTTTTAGATCAAGTTTCAAGTGATAGTGGCAAGATTAAAAGAGGAGATATAAAAATTGGATATTTTGACCAAGCAAGAACACTTTTAAATTCAGATAAAACTCTTATTGAAATTTTTTGTCCCAATGGAGGAGATAGAGTTTTGGTTAAAGACAAAAATATCCATATTTATGGTTATTTAAAACAATTTTTATTTCCGAAAGAATTTCTAGATAAACCCGTAAGTGTATTAAGCGGTGGAGAAAAAAACCGAGTTGCCTTAGCTTTACTTTTTACTAAAGAATACGATGTTTTGATTCTAGATGAACCAACAAATGACCTTGATATTTCAACAATTAATATTTTAGAAGAGTATCTTTTGGATTATAAAGGTGCGATTTTATTTGTTTCACATGATAGATATTTTGTTGATAAAATTGCTAATAAAATTTATGCTTTTGAAAAAAATGGCAAGATTAATATAGAGCATATAACTTATACAGAGTATTTAGATAATGAAAGAGAAATTAGCGAAATTGAACAATATGAAAATGAGTTAAAGAAAGAAAATTCAAATTCCAATAAAGAAAAAACAAGCAAAAAATTAAGCTATAAAGAAAATGAAATTTTAAAAACTTATCCTGATAAAATTGAAATTTTAGAAAAAGAAATCAATAGACTTCAAAATTCTTTATCAAATCCTGAATTTTATAAAGAAATAGGTATTGAGAAGCTTTCTAAAGAATTAATACAAGCACAAAATGAACTTAAAATTCTTGAAGAAGATTATTTTAGGGTATTGGAAAAAAGTTAAAATTTATGGTTTTTAATCAATTTACTAAGTGCTTTTGAAAGTAGAATAACGGAGTTTTTATTATGTGCTATGTTAATCATTTTTTGTTTAAAACAATATAATCTATCATCTAAGATGATATCTTTATCTTGTTTTGTTGGAATAATTTTTTTTCTGAAAAGCATATTTTTCCTAATTAACTTTTTTATATAATATTAACTTTTTAATAGTAAAACTGAAATAAAATTATTTAAGGAGTATATAAATGATTTTAATTGCGATTTTATGTTTTTATACTGCAATTTTTTCTTTGATTTCTTACATGCAAATTCAATTTTTAGAAAAGCAAAAATTAAAAAAAGCTTTCATTTTAGACGATGAAGCTTACAAAAATGCAGCAAATATAGCAATTGAAAATGAAAAATTTAAAATATTTTCTAATTTTTATACATTAATTATTAATATGCTTTGGATTGCATTTGGTTTTTTCTATCTTAAAAAAATTCTTATTCATTCTAATTCTATCTTAGAGAATACCTTGTTTTTACTTCTTTTTTTAATCATAACCAGTCTTTTGAATTTGCCACTTAGTTTATATGAAAATTTTGTTAAAAATAAAAAGCAGGGTTTTTCTAATATGACTTTAATGCTTTTTATTAAAGATGGTATAAAATCTTTAATTTTATTAGTAATTTTTGGTTTTTTAATTTTATATGCTTTATTGTTTTTTTATAATTATTTTGGAGCTTTTTGGTGGATAATAGCTTTTATATTTTCTTTTGTGGTTATTTTGATTATAAATGTTATTTATCCTATTTTAATCGCTCCTTTGTTTAATAAAATGCAAAAACTTAACGATGAAAATTTATTAAATCAGATTACAAGTTTAATGCACAAATGTGGTTTTAATGCTAATGGAATTTATGTGATTGATGCAAGTAAAAGGGATAAGCGTTTAAATGCTTATTTTGGAGGTCTTTTTAAAAGTAAAAGAGTTGTTTTATTTGATACGCTTTTAAAAGCTTTAAGTCAAAAAGAGTTATTGGCTGTTTTAGGTCATGAATTGGGACATTTTGTTCATAAAGATATAATCAAATTTTTATTTATTAATGCTTTGGTAATGTTTATTTTATTTTTTCTTTTTGCTAATTTACCAAATTTTGTTTACGAAGAAAGTCATTTAACAGATGTTGATGCTGGAGTATTTTTGCTTTTATTGATTTTTGGCAATGTTTTTAGCTTTATTGTTGCTCCTTTGGTTAATTTATTAAGTAGAAATAATGAATTTAATGCTGATCAATATGGTGCTAAAATGACTTCAAAAGATGATATGAAAAGTGCTTTAATTACTCTTGCAAAAGAAAATAAAGCCTTTGTAAAATCAAGTCGTATTTATACTTTTTTTCATTTAAGTCATCCAAGTATTAGCGATAGACTTAAGGCTTTAGATTGAGGATAAAACAAGCATTAAATTTAGCTAAAGAGTCTTTAAAAGACTATGAAAGTGAAGCTATTTTTATTTTATGTGAATATTTAAAAAAGGATAAAATTTGGCTTTTTTTAAATGAGGATTTAGAATTTGATGAAAAGCCTTATTTTGATTTAATTTCACGTTTTAAAAAAGGAGAGCCTTTTGAATATATTTTTAAAAAGGCTTATTTTTATAATTTAGAATTTTATGTTGAAAATGGAGTATTAATTCCAAGATATGATAGTGAAATTTTACTTACAAGACTCATTGAGCTATGTAAAAAGAATCATTTTGAAAATATCTTGGAAATAGGTTTTGGAAGTGGAATTTTGGGCATTGTTTTAGCCAAAGAATTAAACCTTAAAATCACTGCTTGTGATATTAGTGTTAAGGCTTTAGAGATTGCCAAGAAAAATGCAAAATTTCATAAAGTAGACCATTTAATCAATTTTATTTTATCTGATTTTAGAGATTTAAAAGATAAAAAATTTGATCTTATTTTTTCAAATCCTCCTTATATTAAAAATAATTATAAGCTTGATAAATGGGTTCTTAGTGAACCTAAAGAGGCTTTATTTGGCGGGGAAAAAGGATATGAAGTTTTAAAAGATATTATAGAATTTAGTTTTATTAATAATGTCAAATATTTAGCTTGTGAATTTGGCTATGATCAAAAAGAAATTTTACAGAAACTTTTAAGTAAAAATTTTTATCAAAGTCAGTTTTTTAAAGATGAAAGAGGTTTTAATAGAGCTTTTTTAGCAATTTTAAGGAGAGAACAATGAAAGCTATTAATCTTTTTTTACTCAGTGCGATCGTGGGTATTGAATTGATTCTTGGAGTCGTAGTTGCACCAATTATTTTTTATCCTAAGAATATTATAGGAGAAGGAGTTTTGAGTCATTTTCAAAGTGGATTAATGATGACTCAGATTTTTATACAATTTGGTTATATCTTACTTTTTGTATCATTTTTTAACTTTTTTTATGAATGTTATAGTTTTTTTAAATACAAAATAAAATTTCAAGTTAGATTTTCAAAATTAATACTTTCTTTATTAATTTTAATTTTAGGTTTGTTATTTGTTTTTTATTTTAGTAATTATATAACAGAACAGCAAAAAATTTTAGGCGAACAAGTAATACAAAATGAAGAATTTAAAAGTATGCATTCAGCAAGTGAGGTTGTATTAAAAATTATCATTATAATGCAAGTTATTTTGTTTTTTTTAAGCTTTAAGATAGATAAAAAATACTAAAATAGTATAAATTTAACTAAAGGAGGAACTATGAAAGTCAGTAATACAAATGTAATGCAGCAAAATCATTATTTAGATAGTGCTCAAAAAGCTTCTGAAAAAGCCTTAGGAAACATTGCTGCTGTTAGAGCTATTAGTGGAGTTGATAGTTCTAATTTAGCTATTGCCGATTCTTTAAGATCAAATGCTAGTACTATAGATCAAGGTATTGCTAATGCTTATGATGCTATAGGTGTTTTACAAATAGCTGATGCAAGTTTAAGTAGCATTTCTCAAAGTGCGGATAAATTAAGCGAGCTTTCTGTTAGAATGAATAATGCAGCTTTAAATGATAGTCAAAAATCAATCTTAAGGACTGAAGCATCACGCATTCAAGAATCAATTGAAGATTCTTTTAACAATGCAAGCTATAATGGCAAGAATGTATTTCAAAGTATGGATTTTGTAGTTGGAAGTGGAAGTGAAAATTTTAATTTAAATGCTTTAAATACAAAAAATTTAAGCATTGATGATCCTGAAAGTATTTCAAATTTTAAAGACCAACTTGGAACTTTAAGATCAGAAATTGGATCAGGTATAAATTCTTTAACTTCAAATATTAACTCTAGTGTTCAAAACAGCATTAATGCTAAATCTTCAGAAAGTAATTTATTAAACAATGATTTAGCAAAAAATGTGAATGATTTAAATCAGTCTTATTTAAAAGAAAACGCTTCTGCATTTATAGCAGCACAATCTAATATGATGTTACAAGCTAAACTAGCTAGTTTATTAGGTTAAATAGAGTCTTTTGGGACTCTATTTAAATAAAATACTCCCAAGCCTTACCATATTTGATCCACATTTAATAGCTATTTCAAAATCATTACTCATACCCATAGAGCAAATTGTAGCTTTGTATTTTTTTAAATTTTCATAAATTTTATAAGCTTGTTCAAAATCTTTAGCAATTTGTTTTTTGTCATCACTATGAGAGGCCATGCACATAATTCCGCATAAATTTAAGCGAGGACATTCTTCTTGAATTTGAAGATATTCTTCTAAGGCTTTATCAGGTTGTATTCCTTGTTTAGAGTCTTCTTTTGCTATATTGATTTCAAGTAGAGTATCTAAAGTATAATCTAATTTTTTATCAACTAATTTAGCTATTTTAATTCCATTGCAAGATTGCCATAAATGAGGTTTTTGACGGATTAAAAGATTGATTTTATTGCTTTGAAGATTTCCTATAAAATGCCATTTTATATTTAAATTTTCTTTATCGAGTTCTTCTTTTTTTGTTTTTAAAGCTTGAATACGATTTTCCCCAAATTCTTTAATACCTAGTTTGTAAAAATTTTTAATGGTCACACCATCAACATATTTGCTTGCACCAACTAAACGAATATTTTGTGTAAGTTTTAGTATATTTTCTAAATCCATCAATTCTCTTTTAGTCTCCATCCTAAATAAGCACACGAAAGTGAAAATAAAAAGATAAGATTAAGCTCTAAATTTTTAAAACCAATAAAACTAATAGAAGTAGCACTATATAAAAATCCACCCATAGCACTATACATACAAAGAGTGCTTAAGGTTCCATTTTCTGCCATTTTTTTACAAGGACAAATTTTATAGACTTTCTTCTTTGTTTTATTTTTTAATTTAAGTCCTAGCAATGCAAAACAATTTAAAAAAATAAAAATGTATAATAAAAGAGAATCCAAATTCAATGAAAATACCTTAACCAGCTTGGTAAATGAAGAATCTCTTCTTGTAAAGTACTCTCTTCTCCATGTCCAGGTAAAAGACGAAAATCTTCTTTATAAAGTAGAACTTTTTCTAAACTTTTTTTCATATTTTGAGCATTAGAATAAGGAAAATCCCATCTTCCTATACTCCTATAAAATAAAAAATCTCCACTAAACATTAAATTTTCGCCTTTTACTTCTATCATCGAGCAGCCTGGAGTATGACCAGGTAAAAAATGAAATTTAAAAGTTATGCCATTAATGTCAATGTCATTTTCATTTTCAACTAAAATATCGGCTTTACTTTTTTCAAAACCTTGATTGAAAGGATCTTCAAGAAAAAATGCGTCTAATTTATGAATGTAAATAGGAATATTGAATTTCTTTTTAACTTTGGCATTATCCCATACATGATCGTAATGTCCATGAGTATTTAAAATGGCTATAGGATTTTTAATATTTTTTTCTATAAATTCTAAAGCTCCCATACCAGGATCTATGATAAATTCGCCTTTGTTTGTATTTAAAATATAACAATTTGTTTCATAAGGACCACAAGCTTGTTTAATTATTTGCATTTTAATCCTTCTTGCTTTAAAATTTATTATAATTATACATTATTTTAAAGGTATAAAACTTATGGATTATGAAAAATTAACTCAAAGAATTTATGAATTTATAAAAACAAAGGTTAAAAGTGCGAATGCAAAAGGAGTAGTGCTTGGTTTAAGCGGAGGAATTGATTCAGCATTAGTAGCAACACTTTGCAAGAATGCTTTAAAAACTGATATTTTTGCTCTTTTGATGCCAAGTAAATACTCAAACGAACAAAATTTACAAGATGCTCTTAAACTTTGTAAAAAATTAAATATAGAATATAAAATTATTAAAATTGATAAAATTTTAGCTTCATTTTTAGAGCAAAGTCAGGATACAAACAAAATTAGAATGGGTAATTTATGCGCTAGAATTCGTATGAGCTTGCTTTATGATTATTCTGCATTAAAAGGATATTTGGTTGTTGGAACTTCAAATAAAAGCGAGTTGATGTTAGGCTATGGAACAATTTATGGAGATTTAGCTTGTGCTTTTAACCCTATAGGAAGTCTTTATAAAAGCGAAATTTATAATTTGGCTACATTTTTAAATTTAGATCAAGCCTTTATACAAAAAGCTCCAAGTGCTGATCTTTGGGTAGGGCAAAATGATCAAGAGGATTTAGGTTTTTCTTATGAGGAAATTGATCAAGGCTTAAAAGCTTTAGAATTTAATGATGAAAAGAAAATACTAAAATTGAATCCTGAGCTAATTTCCATGCTTAAAGAAAGAATGGCAAAGAACGCCTTTAAAAGATCTTTACCGGAAATATTTAATGACTTGGCTTGATAGGTATTTTTTTAAACCATCTTTTTGGCAAAAGTGTTTGGCTTTTATCTTGCTTCCTGTAAGTTTTTTATATTCTTTGATGGCTATTTTAAATTTATATTTTAGAAAAAACATAGATTTTAAAAAACCCATTATTAGTGTGGGAAATTTAAGTTTTGGTGGCAATGGAAAAACTCCAATATGCAAAGCTATTGCCAAAGAATTTGAAGGAGTTTTTATCGTGCTTAGAGGATATAAAAGAAAAAGTAAAGGACTTTTTGTTGTAAAAGCCAATAACCAAATTTTATGCGATGTAATGCAAAGTGGCGATGAAGCTATGGAATATGCTTATGAAGAAAATATAAGCGGAGTAATAGTAAGTGAAAATAGAGCAAAAGGTATACAAAAAGCTTTTGATTTAGGAGCTAAAATTATTTTACTTGATGATGCTTTTTCAAAATTTTATATCAAAAAGTTTGATATTTTATTAGAAAGCAAGATAGAGCCTTATTTTAATTTTACTTTGCCAAGTGGAGCTTATAGACTTCCTAAATTTTATAAAAAGAAGGCAAATTTTATTGCAAAAGAGGGTAAAGATTTTTATCGCTACTCTTTTGTAAAGGAAAATCCTAAAGCTATTTTAGTAACAGCTATTGCTAAGCCTTTTAGGCTTTATGAGCATTTTATAAAGGCTAGAGCTTGTTATTTTTTTAATGATCATTATGAATTTAAAAAAGAAGAACTTAAAAAATTACTTGATAAACATCATTGTGATACTTTAATGCTTACTTTTAAAGACTATGTGAAAGTAAAAGATTTTGGTTTTAAGTGTCAAATTATAGAATTAAATATAGAATTAGAAGATAGTTTTAAAAAAGTTTTACAAAACTATTTAAGGAGTTTTAATGCAACTTGTTAGCACAAGAGATGGAAAAAATAAAGTAGATTTTAAAGAAGCCTTAATTAATCCTAGTGCAAAAGATGGAGGACTTTATACTTTTGATGAGATTTTGCCTTTTAATGCTTATAATTTAAAAGATTTAAGTTATGAAGAATTTGCTTTAAAATTTATAGAACAATTTCATTTTGGTTATATTGATTTATTTAAAAAGGCCTTGCAAACCTATAAAGAATTTGATGATAAAACAGCTTTATTTTTAAGAAAAGTAAATGAAAATTTGTTTATCAATGAGCTTTATCATGGCCCAACTCGTGCTTTTAAAGATATGGCTTTGCAACCTTTTGGCGTACTTTTAAATGAATTAAATAAAAATGATAAAATTTTAATTATTTGTGCAACAAGTGGTGATACTGGACCAGCTACTTTAAAAAGTTTTGAAAAATTTCAAAATATTAAGGTTGTTTGCATTTATCCTAAAGATGGCACAAGTGAAATTCAAGCTTTGCAAATGCAAGCTTTAAATAAAAATCACTTAAGAGTTTTTGCAATAGAAGGAAATTTTGATGATGCTCAAAATACTTTAAAAAAGTTATTATTAAAAGATGATTTTAAAAGGATATTGAGCAATTTAGATTTTAAACTTTGTGTAGCAAATTCTATTAATTTTGGAAGAATTTTGTTTCAAATGATTTATCATTACTATGCTTGTGTGAAACTTGATAAAGTATTAGATGTTATAGTTCCAAGTGGTAATTTTGGCAATGCTTTAGCAGCATATTATGCCAAAAAAATGGGAGCTAAAATAGATCGTATTAAAATTGCTACTAATTCTAATGATGTTTTAAGTGATTTTTTCAATCAAGGTATTTATGATATAAGAGAAAGAAGTCTTAAAAAAACTATTTCTCCAGCTATGGATATATTAATTTCTTCAAATATAGAGCGTTTGCTTTTTGATAAATTTAAAGATTTAAGAACCAAAGAATTGATGAATGACTTAAAAGAAAAAAAATATTTTTATTTAAATAAAGATGAACTTGATAGTTTAAAGCAAGATTTTGATGCTTCTTCTTGTTCAGATTTAGAATGTATGAATTTTATTAAAAAATATTCTAAAGATTTTTTAATTGATCCACATACGGCAACTTGTTTTAAACTTTTAGATGAAGATAAAAGTACTCTTATAACTTCAACAGCAGAATGGACAAAATTTACCCCAAGTATATACAAAGCTTTATTTGATCAAGAGTTAAATAATGAAAAAGAAGCTATGCTTGAAATTGCTTTAAAATTTGATTATCAAATAAAACCAGATTTACTTGCTTTATTTGATATAAAAAATGAGAATTTAAAAGCTTATAAGTGTGATGAGCTTGAAAATGAAATTATAGATTGGATAAAACAATGATAATTATACCTGCTAGATTAAAATCAACAAGATTTCCTAAAAAAATTCTTTATAAAATTAATAATGTTCCAATGTTTATAGCAACAGCTCAAAAAATGTCAAAAATTGATGAGGTGATTATAGCTTTAGATGATGAAGAGGTTTTAAAAATTGCTAAAGATTTTGGTTTTAAGGCAGTTTTAACTTCAAAAGATCATGAAAGTGGCACAGATAGGATTAAAGAAGCAAGTGATATTTTAAATTTAAATGAAAATGAAATTATTATCAATGTGCAAGCTGATGAGCCTTTTATAGAGGAAGAAAATATAATTAAATTTAAAGAATTTTGTTCTATGAATTTAAATGAAGATGTTTTTATGGCAAGTTGTTATAAAAATATATCTAAAATTGAAGCTAGTGATCCAAATTTGGTCAAAGTTGTAATTGATAAATTTGATTTTGCCTTATATTTTTCAAGAGCTAAAATTCCTTTTGAAAGAGAAGATTATAATGATTTTAAAGGACACTTAGGAATTTATGGTTATAGGGTTAAATCATTAAAAGAATTTTGTGCATTTAAAAGTTCAAATTTAGAAAAAAGTGAAAAATTAGAACAATTAAGAGCATTAGAAAATGGTAAAAAAATTAAAATGCTTAAAATTGCTACTAAAAGTATAGGCATAGATACTTTAGAGGATTATGAAAAGGCATTAAAAATTTTTGATCATGCACATTAAAAAAGCAAATTTAAGTGATTTACCAATTTTATTACCATTGGCTTTTTTACTTTTTGGTGGTGATAAAAATACTTTAGAACAAGAACTTAAGAAGTTGCTTTGTTCTAAAAATCATATTTTTTTCTTATTGTATGTAGAAAATAAAGAGATTGCTTTTGCATCAGCTTCTTTAAGATTTGATTATGTAGAAGGATCTAAAACATCTCCTGTTGGTTATTTGGAGGCAATTTTTGTTAAAGAAGAATTTAGGAGAAAATCTTATGCAAGTTCTTTATTAAAAGCTTGCCAGTTATGGGCTTTAGAACAAGGAGCTTTAGAATTTGCAAGTGATTGTGAGTCTAAGAATCTTGATAGTATTAAATTTCATCAAGCTATGGGTTTTGATATTGCCAATCATCTTGTTTGTTTTATAAAAAAACTTAAAATTTAATTTTTGATAGGACTAAAATGAATTTATGGGATAAAAAAGCTAAAACTTACGCAAGATATAGTGAGACTTTAAATAAAATTCAGCAAGATAGTTTTGAAGAATTTAAAAAATTGAATATAGATTTTAAAGATAAATTGATGATTGATATAGGTTGTGGAACAGGAGTTTGGACTTTACATTTTGCAAAAGTAGCTAAAGAAATTTTAGCATTAGATAGTTCAAAAATCATGTTAGAAATTTTAAGTCAAGATGCTTTGAATTTGGGCATAAATAATATTAAATATCAGAATTTAAGTTTTGATCTTTTTTATAAAGAAAATCCTCATTTTAGATGTGATATAGCTTTTTTAAGCATGTCTCCTGCTTTGCAAAATGGAATAGATTATAAAAATTTTATGACTTTGGCTCCACTTAGAATTTATCTTGGATGGGCTGATTATAGAAAGAGTGATTTTTTAGATCCTATTTTTAGACATTTTAATACAGAATTTAAAGGATTTTATAAAAAAGATTTAGAAAATTTTTTAATTGAGAAAAATATTAAATTTCATAAGATAATTTTTAATGAGATGCGAGTAGTTCAAAGAAGTCGTGAGGAAGCTATTGAAAATGCTTTGTGGCATTTAGATATGAATGGAGTAAAAACAGATAAAAGGATATTAGAAAATTTTATAAAAGAAGAAGTAAAAGAGCAAATTGAATCAAAAATAAAACTTCTAATTTTTTGAATTTTTAGATATTATAACGCTTTTTATTTTTTAAGGAATGCTTAATGGATGCTAATATTGCTTTAATGATGATTTCTGATAAAATTCCATCACAAAGTTTACCTCTTGTTCAAGAAAAACTCAAAAATTCTAGTGAAGATAAAATTAATAACATTGCAACTTTAAATTTCAAAAGCCATATTGTTGGTTTAATTTTAGGTTTCTTTTTGGGTATTTTTGGAGCCGATCGTTTTTATAAAGGTGATATTAAATTAGGTCTTTTAAAACTTTTAACTTGGATTATAGGTGTGATTACGATTTGGATTTTTATAGGCAGTTTTATTTTGTTTGTATTATGGATTTGGTGTATTGTGGATTATTTTTTAGTGTGGAAAGGCATTAAAAAAGATAATCTTAAAAAAATTTTAACAGCATTAGAATAAATCCTAAATTATATAATTTAGGATTTTACTTGAAATCTTAAATTTTCTCCAGCCATAAAAGGAATAATTTTTTCATTTTCATTTTTATACTCGTTTGGAACCTGCCAATTTTCATTATCTAAAGTAATAATCTTATCCTCTTTAAAACTTAAATTATGGATTTTACAAGCGTTGTCTGATATAAATTTTTGTAAATTTTCTTGATTTGAGTGTTTTTGAAATAATTCAGCTAAAACGCTTAAGGCTATAGGAGCACTAAAAATTCCTGCTGCACAACCACAGCATTCTTTTTCATCTTTTGGATGAGGAGCACTATCGCTTCCAAACATTACTTTTTCATAAGCATTAAAGGCTAATTCACAAAGTGCAGTTTTATCTTCATAAGTTTTAGCAATAGGCTTACAAAAAAGATGAGGTTTCATTTTTCCACCAATGACATCATCTAAAGTAAGTATTAAATGATGCAAGGTGATGGTTGCATATAAATTTTCATAATCTTTTAGTAGTTTGCAAAGTGTCTTAGTGCTTATATGTTCCATTATAATTTTAAGATTTTTAAAATTTTTTGCCAATTTTTCATAAATTTTTGAAAAATTGCTTTCTCTATCCATTACAAAATCATTTGTTTCCCCGTGTACTAATAAAGGAATATTTAAAGCACTCATAGCTTCTAAAGTAGGTTTTAAAGTTTCAATTTCAAAATTTGAAATTCCATTTTCTGAATTTGTGGTGATTCCTGCTGGATAAAGTTTGATAGCAAAAATTTCATCTTTTGCATTTTCTAAAAATTTTTCATCATAATTTTTAAAAAAAAGTGTCATTAAAGGAGTAAAGTGGTTATCATTGCTTACCTTTAAAATACGCTCTTTATAAGCTTTTAATGATTTAATATCACAAAGTGGAGGAACTAAATTAGGCATAATGACAGCTGCACGAAAATCTTTTGTGCTTAAAGGTGCAACAAGTTTTAACATTGATTCATCTCTTAAATGTAAATGCATATCCAAAGGATTTTTAAGCTTCATTTTTACTCCTTGTTATAAATTTTTATAATTATATAAATGAATACATATTTATTCTTTAATATAAAGTTGATAAAAACCATTTTTGAGTTTTTTAAAAACTTTTTTTTCTTCTAAAAATTTAAAAGTTGCAATAATTGTAGGTTTGCTTTGATGAAGTTTTTTTTCAATATCACTTATTTTTATCATAATAAATCCATTATCATCAGCATTTTCACATAAAAATTTTAAAAGTTCATAACGCTTTTTTCCAAAAAGTTCTTTTATCAAATTTTCAAATTTCATAAATATAAATGTCCCAAAATAATTCCCCAAGTAAAAAGAGCCAAAACGATACTAAAAAATACAGCGCTTGAACCATAGTCTTTTGCCATTTTTGCTTTTTCGTGCCATTTGTCTGTTGTTAAATCAACGCAAGATTCAATTGCTGAATTTAATGCTTCTATAATTAAAATAAGCATTAGAACAAAAATTAAAATTAAATGTTCCAACAAAGAAATTGGGAGAAAAAAGCTTATAATAATAGCAGGAATAATAATACCAAGCTCTATACAAAAAGAAGTTTCATTTTTAATAAGACTCCAAATTCCTTCTATAGCATATTTAGTATTTTTAAAAAAATGATATTTTGGTTTCAAGGATTAGCCTTTAAGGAATTATTAAACAAATCATAATTACTTTGATAAACATTGCTTTTTACATTAAAATATCCCAAAAGAGAGCTAAAAAGATTATCTTGAGAAAGTTTTAAATTTTTGTATTTTTCTGCTAATTTTATTAAATTACTATCATTACTCCAAAAAATTAAAGGAATGTGTGTTTGATATTTTGGAGCAAAAGCATAAGGCATTCCATGAAGATATAAACCATTTTCTCCCAAGCTTTCTCCATGATCAGAAATATAAATTAATGAACTTTGAAAATCATTTTTTTCTTTTAAAAGTGTAATAATTTCACTTAAAATAAAGTCTGTATAAAGTAGGGTATTATCGTAAGTATTAATAAGTGCTTCTTGTGAACATTTATCAAGCGTATTGGTATCGCAAGTTGGTAAAAATTTTTTAAATTCTTTAGGATAACGTTTGTAATAAGTCGGTCCATGCGATCCTTGTAAATGCAATACTATAATATTTTGATTTTTGAGATTTTCTAGTTTTTCTTTGAGTGAGTCGAGTAAATTCCCATCATATTGATAAGAATATAATTCTGTTTGTTTAATGCGATCGCAAACTCCCTTGCAACCTCCTGAATTATTATCAATCCAAATAGTATTGATTCCAAGTTTTTGTAAAATATCTAAAGCATTTTCTTGAAATTCGTTGATTGAGAAATCTTCTCTTTTTGAAATGGAAAACATGCAAGGTAAACTTATAGCTGTAGCTGTTCCACACGAGCTTACATTATTAAAAAAGATTACCTTTTCTTTTTTAGTGTAAGCGTTTGTATCATTTATAGTATAACCTCCCAAAGAGTAATTTGCTGCTCTTGCGGTTTCGCCCACTACCAAAATAAGAAGTTTTTTGCTGGTATTATCTTCTATATAAGCATCATTTTCTATGATTTTAAATTTTTCTTTGGCTTTTATATTTTTACTATAGTAGCGCCATAAAGAGTAAATTTGATAAAAAGGGGTGTTATACATTCTAATTTCATTATAATTTCTAAAAAATGGAATATAAGTTTTAGTTAAAGGTAAAAATATACATAAAAATAAAATTAAAGCTAAAAATATACTCATTATTTTAGTAGGAAGTATTTTAGAATTAACTATTTTTAATTTAATAATAAAAATGATTAATATTAAAGAACCTAGAGTTAAAAGGATTAAACGCCAATTTAAGAGTTCTTTGACTTCTTTTATATCTGTTTGCATAGCATTTAAAATCATATCTGAGTCTATTAAAACTCCATAATAATAAATAAAATATATGCTTATTAAAGAACTTAAAATAAAAAATATAGAGAAAAATTTTGTAAGAAATTTAATAAACAATAAAGAAAAAATAGTATGTATCAATAAAAAATACATAACAATGAAAGCCAAAGTAAGCCAAGTATTTTGAATCTTTTCATATACAAAAATAAAAAGATTGAAATTTAAGCAAGTTATTAATAAAGAATTTAATAATACAAATTTAAACCATGAGATTTTTAGCATATTTTCCTTTCAAATTCAAAAATTTATTATAAAAATATTAAATTAACGCATGGCACAAATTGAAAAAATGTGTTATGATTGCACTTTTTATTTTAAGGATAGATATGAAGTTATTATCTTGGAATGTAAATGGTTTAAGAGCTATTTGTGATAAAAATGCATTAGATTGGATCAATGAAGAAAAAATTGATTTTATAGGTTTTCAAGAAATCAAAGCTCATGAAGATAAGTTTCCTAAAAAAATTTATGAATATCCTTTTAAATATATTTATTCTAATTCTGCAAAAAGGCCAGGATATTCTGGAGTTATGAGTCTTTGTAATTTTGAATGCGAAGTAAAAAAATGTGAATTTTTTGATGATGATGAAGGAAGGGTTTTAGAACATCGTTTTAATAATATAGTTCTTTTTAATATTTATTTTCCTAATGGACAAAAAGATGAAGAACGTTTAAATTTTAAAATGAAATTTTATAAAGATTTTTTAATATATCTTGAAAAACTTTTAAATGAAAAAAAAGAAATTATTATTTGTGGCGATGTAAATACTGCACATAAAGAAATAGATCTTACTCATCCAAAAGCAAATTCAAATACTTCAGGATTTTTACCTATAGAAAGAGCTTGGATTGATGATTTGCTTAATATGGGTTTTATTGATACATTTAGAGAAATCAATGGAGATGTCAAAGAAAGATATTCGTGGTGGAGTTATAGAATGAAAGCAAGAGAAAGAAATGTGGGTTGGAGAATTGATTATTTTTTTATTTCCGCTGGTTTAAAAAATAAATTAAAAAATGCTTTTATAAGAGATGATGTGTTTGGCTCAGATCATGCTCCTGTTGGTATTGAGATTGATATTTAATCAAAAAATAGATGCTGAATCAAAATTTTTACCCCAAGCAAGATTAAAACTCCACCTCCTAATAACTCTGCTTTAGAGCTTAGATAAACGCCAAATTGATTACCAATTTTAAGTGCAAAAATACAAAGTATAAAGGTAATAAAACCAATTAAAAAAAGTGCCAATAATAAATTGACTTGTAAAAAAGCAAAACTTACTCCTATGGCAAATGCATCAATACTTGTTGCAATGGCTAAGGAGAGCATGGTTTTAAAATTAAATTCGTTTGCTATATTTTCACAACTTTTATTTTCAAATGATTCTTTAATCATTTTTATGCCAATAAAAGCAAGCAGTATAAAAGCTATCCAATGATCAATTTCTCTAACAAAAGGTTCAAATTCTATCCCTATAATATATCCTAATAAAGGCATTAAAGCTTGAAAGCCACCAAAATAAACTCCTACCAAAAGATAATGTTTTATATTTAATTTTTTAACGCTAAAACCTTTGCATAAAGAGACAGCAAAAGCATCCATTGCCAAAGCAATAGATAGAAAAATTAAACTAAAAATATCCATATTTAACCTTTGTATGATTTGCAAAAATAATGAAATTATAATTTAAAAATATTAATTTATAATTTAATATAATATTAAGAATAATAAATGTATAATTCATTCTTTAAAACTCAATTAAACTGAAAGGCCCATTCGTCTAGCGGTTAGGACATCGCCCTTTCACGGCGGTAACACGAGTTCGAGTCTCGTATGGGTCACCACTTTTTTATAAAATCATACTTTGCTTTCTAAATTAATTTTTAATAAATTCTGTTATAATTTTTCTAATAAAATAAGATAAGGAAAATTTATGCTTCAAACTTGTATTTTTCCAGCAGCTGGTTATGGAACAAGATTTTTACCCGCAACAAAAACTCTTCCAAAAGAAATGTTACCAATTCTTAATAAGCCTCTTATTCATTATGGTGTTGATGAAGCTTTAGAGGCTGGTATGGATAATATGGGATTTGTAACAGGAAGAGGAAAGAGAGCTTTAGAGGATTATTTTGATATTTCATATGAACTCGAACATCAAATTTCAGGAACAAAAAAAGAGTATTTATTAAATGATATAAGATCTTTAATAGATCGTTGTACTTTTACATTTACAAGACAAAATCAAATGAAAGGCTTGGGTGATGCGATTTTAAAAAGCAAACCATTAGTTGGAGATGAGGCTTTTGGGGTGATATTAGCTGATGATTTGTGCGTTAATGAAGAAGGCTTTAATGTAATGTCTCAGATGGTTAAAATTTATGAAAAATATCGTTGCACCATTGTTGCAGTTATGGAAGTACCAAAAGATCAAGTTTCAAATTATGGAATAGTTACTGGAAATAATGTAGAAGATAATTTAGTTATGGTAAATTCTATGATAGAAAAACCAGATATTAATGAAGCTCCAAGTAATTTAGCAATAATAGGAAGATATATTTTAACTCCAGATATTTTTGGTATTTTAGAAAATACTAAAGCTGGAAAAAATGGAGAAATTCAACTTACTGATGCTTTATTAACTCAAGCTTTAAGTGGTATGGTTTTAGCTTATAAATTTCAAGGAAAACGTTTTGATTGTGGGAGTGTTGATGGCTTTGTTGAAGCAACTAATTTTTTCTATAAGAAAAGTTTATGCTAAAAAATACTTTATTTTTTAAGACGACAAAATTTGAGAATATTAGATCTTATGCTAATCGTATTAATGATGAATTTGAAAGTGGTGATATAGGGTATTATCATTTAATTGATACAAGTTTAAAACTTATTGATGAAAGTAAAGAATTTATCAAAGATAAAGAATATATTAAAAATATTATTTTAGTTGGAATGGGCGGATCAAGTTGTGGGGTGAAAGCTCTAAAAGATTTGCTTTTTAATCAAAGTACGAGTTTAAAAAATCTTTATATTATAGATAATACTTCATCTTCTATTTTGATGGAAATTTTAGAATGTATTGATATTAAAGAAAGTCTTTTTTTAATTACAAGTAAAACGGGTAATACTATTGAGGTTATTTCAATTTTTAAAATTATTATTGGATATTTTAATTTAAAATTGAATGAGTTGCAAGATTATTTTATTTTTATTACAGATAAAGATTCAAATCTGCATAAGCAAGCTAAAGATTTAAATATAAAAACTTTTTTTATTCCAAATAATGTTGGAGGACGTTTTAGTATACTTTCGGCTGTAGGTATAGTGCCGTTTTGTTTTTGTGGTTATGATGCAAAAGATCTTTTAAATGGAGCTAGAGCTTGTTTTGAAGATTTTTTTATCCATAAAAAAGATGAAATTTTGCAAAAAGCTTATCATTATTGTACGCATAAAAATGCCAATATTAATGTTTTATTTAGTTATAATGATATTTTTAGAGGTTTTAATGAATGGTATATACAGCTTATTGCTGAGAGTTTGGGCAAAAAACAAGGATACAAAAGAATAGGTTTAACTCCTATTGCTTTAATTGGAGCAAGAGATCAGCATAGTTTTTTGCAACTTATTATGGATGGTCCTAAAAATAAAACTATAACTTTTCTAAAAATAAAAAATCTTAAAAATTCTCCTATCATACCAGATATTAATTTTAAATTTTTAGATTCATCAAGTAATAATATAAAATTACAAGAACTTTTAAATGCTCAGTGTGATGCAACAATGCATGCATTAATTTCTGAAAATCTTAGTGTTGATTTGATTGAAATTGAATATCTTGATCCTTGGCATATAGGGTATTTAATGTATTATTATGAACTTTTTACTTCTGCTTGCGGGATTATGCTAGGAATAAACACTTATGATCAACCTGGTGTTGAAGTTGGAAAGCTTATTTTAAAAAATATATTAAATTCTCGTTAATTTTTTACAGAAAAAGAGTATAATAGAGTAAAGTAAAATTATAATAAAAAATTTTATTTAATAATAATTATTATTTAATAATTTTATGTTATAATTTTAAAAATTAAAAAAGGAGATAAAATGTCAGTAGTAAATCAATTATTACAAATTCAAGCAGATGCACATCATTTATGGATTAAATTTCATAATTATCATTGGAATGTTAAAGGACTTCAGTTTTTTGCAATCCACGAATATACAGAAAAAGCTTATGAAGAAATGGCTGAACTTTTTGATGATTGTGCTGAGAGAGTATTGCAACTTGGAGAAAAAGCTATAGTTTGCAGAAAGACTTTAGTAGAAAAAGCTAAAAGTCCAAAAGTAGATAAAGATTGCTTTACTCCTATTGAAGTGGTTGATCTTATTAAACAAGATTATGAATATCTTTTAGGAGAATTTAAAAAATTAAATGAAGAATCTGAAAAAGTCAATGATACAACTACAGCTGCTTTTGCACAAGAAAAAATTGCTAAATATGAAAAAGATCTTTGGATGTTAAGATCAACTTTACAAAGTTCTTGTCAAACAAGTTCTCAAAGCTGTTGTTAAATAAATAATTTTAAGCAGAGAAATTTCTCTGCTTAATGTAAATCTTCATTAAGTTTTATTGCTTTTTTATTAAATCCTACGATCATAGCCCCGCTAATAGAATCTTGTCTAAAATGAAGTCCATTTAAACCTTGAAGTTCTAATCCTTTATACATATCTTTTGAAAATTCAAAATCTTTATTTACTTTTTGAAGTTTGTCTTTATCCTTAAGCAAGAATTTAGTTCCTTCTAAAACAGCAATTCCAGCATCGACTATACAATTATCTCCTAAAGGTATGCCTGTGACTGAATTTGCCCCTAGAAGACAAGATTTGCCTATGCTAATAGCATTTCCACTTGTTCCACTTAATACACCCAAGATAGAAGCACCACCTCCTATATCAGTACCTTCTCCAACTATTACTGAGGAACTAATACGTCCTTCAACCATACAAGCACCTGTTGTGCCTGAATTAAAATTAACATAGCTTGCACCTGGCATTATAGTTGTTCCTGCTGCTAGATGCGCTCCCATTCTAACTTTAGAACTTTCAAGAATTCTTGTATTTTCTTCTGGGATAATATGAGATAAAAATCTTGGAAATTTATCAACAAAATCAATTTTTGGATATTGATTTTTCATCTTAAGTTTCATTTGATTGACTCTTAAATATTCTAATTCTATAGGTTTATCATCACTCCAAGCAACATTACTTAAAAGACCAAAAGCTCCATTTAAATTTAAAGATCTTAAAGGAACTTTCTTGGTTGAAATAAGATAAAGCTTTAAATAGACACTTTCAACGCTTAAAGGTTCTTTGTCTTCAAAAATACACACAAAAGCATATTCATCATCTTTAAAAGATTCTTTAATAATTTTGAGCAAATCAATATTTTGATGACCTTCTTCTTCTAAAAATGGCTTAAAACAAGAAAGAGCAAATTCAATATCCTCTAATTTTAAGACATTGACAAATTCACTTGCGTTAAAGTCAATCTCTACTCCTCTTTTATTAAAAGCTTCAAACATGATGGCAGCCGAAGCATAATTTTGTTCAAAATTTACAAAAGCAAAATTTGCTTGTAAAATTTTATTTTTATTAATTTGTCCGCGATCAAGTCTTGCGATACCAAAAGCTTTTGGACTTTTATATCCTTGTTTTTGTTCTATTTGTTTTACAAAAAGTAAAAAATCTTCTTTAGAATTTATCATTATTTTTCTCCTTATATTTTAAGAACAGGCATTTTTACCATTTGTTGTAGGTTGGATTTTAGAATTGTTAACTCCACCTTCTTGATTGATTTTTTCTATAAACTGCCAGATTTTTTCAGCTGCTATCATATAGCGTTTTGCACTTAGACTTTCAGGGTGATAGAAACTTATAGGTTTTCCCTCATCTCCTCCTTCTCTAACTATCATTTCTATAGGAATTTGAGCTAAGACCTCGCTATTATAAATTTTTGCTATATTTTCTGCTGTGCCTTTACCAAAAATATCATATTCTTTTCCATTATCAGGGCATAAAAATCCACTCATATTTTCAATAATCCCTGCTATAGGAATGTAAAGTTTATTAAACATATCTAATGCCCTTTTGCTATCATCAAGCGAGACAATTTGAGGAGTGCTTACACAAACTCCAGCAGTTATTGGAATGCTTTGTGCTGAGGTAATTTGAGCATCCCCTGTTCCAGGAGGCATATCAAGAAGAAGCACATCAAGTTCTGGCCAAATAACATCAGATAGAAGTTGTTCTACAGCTTTCATAATCATAGCTCCACGCCACATAAGCCCTTGTCCTTCTTCAATTAAAACACCCATGCTCATCATATAAATTCCATGTGTTAAGATAGGTTTTAATTTTTGCCCAATAACTTCTGGTTGAGTTCCAGTTTCTCCAAGCATTCTTGGAATGTTTGGTCCATAAATATCTGCGTCTAAAAGTCCTACTTTTTTACCCATTTTTGCCATAGAGATAGCTAAATTAACAGCAGTAGTACTTTTGCCTACCCCTCCTTTACCGCTAGAAATCATAATGAAGTTTTTAATTTGAGGAGCTATGTTTTTTCCACTTCTAGAATTACTTTTTTCTTCAGGAATTTTAGGTTGTATGATATTAATTTTTAGCTCTTTTAAATTTAGTTCTTTAAGATGTGTTTCAATATTATCTTTAAGTTCTTTTGCAATTTGAGGGTTTGCAGATACTATTTCAATATCGATGAAAGCTATTTCATCTTCAAAACGTATATTTTTTACAAAACCAAAACTAACAATATCTCTTTCAAAACCAGGATATTTGATGTTTTTAAGTTTTTCTTCAATTTTTTTTAACATTAATTCTCCTTATATTAAAATATTATTCTACTAACAAAAAAATAAAATTTAGCTTTTTATAAGTGTTTAATATGGTAACATATATTAAATTATAATTCTCGCTTAAAAAAGGGAAAGGTATGCTTGATATAAGTTTAATAATACTTGCAGCCGGAGATTCTAGTAGGTTTAATTTAGATGTAAAAAAACAATTTATTCGTTTAAAAAATGACCCTCTTTGGTTGTATGTGACTAAAAATTTAAGTTCTTTATATCATTTCAAAAAAGTTGTTGTTACTTCTGGTAATACTTCTTATATGAAAAAATTTACTTCTCATTATGAAATTGTTGAAGGTGCTAAATCAAGATCTCAATCTTTAAAAAATGCCCTTAAGAAAATTGATAGTGAATTTGTTATGGTTAGTGATGCTGCTAGAGCATTTATTTCTAAGGAATTATTTGAAAGATTGATTAATAATATTAATCATGCAGATTGTATAACTCCTATTTTAAAAGTTGTTGATACTACTTTATTTGATGAAGAAATCTTGCCAAGAGAAAAAATTAAGCTTGTTCAAACTCCTCAAATTTCACGCACTTCTTTGCTTAAAAAAGCTTTAGAAATGGATAAAGAATTTAGCGATGATAGTAGTGCTATTGCTTCAGTGGGTGGAAAAATTTGGTATGTTGAAGGAGAAGAGAGTGCAAGAAAAATCACTTTTAAAGAAGATTTAAAAAAATTAAATTTACCAAAACCAAGTAGCGAAATTTTTTGTGGTAATGGTTTTGATGTGCATGAATTTGGAGAAAATCGCCCTTTACTTTTAGGAGGAGTTAAAATTCATCCTAGCAAGGGTTTAAAAGCTCATAGTGATGGCGATGTTTTAGCACATTCTTTAACTGATGCTTTACTTGGTGCTGCAGCACTTGGAGATATAGGTGAGCTTTTTCCTGATACAAATATGAAATTTAAAGATGCTAATTCTATGGAACTTTTAAAGCAAGCCTATAAAAAGGTTAAAGAAGTAGGATTTGAAATTATAAATACTGATATAACTGTTATAGCACAGGTTCCAAAATTGTTAGATTTTAAACAAGATATTGCAAAAAATATAGCTAAAGTTTTGGAAATAGATGAATTTAGGGTTAATGTAAAAGCTACTACGACAGAAAAGTTGGGTTTTATAGGTAGAGAAGAGGGTATTGCTGTTTTATCTTGTGTAAATTTGAAATATTTTGATTGGACAATATAATGAGAGTTTTAATTGTAGAAAATGAAATTTACTTAGCGCAGAGTATAAGTATGAAATTAAGTGAAATTGGGTATTGGTGTGAAATTATTAATTCTTTTGATGAGTTAAAAGATGAAAAAACTTATGATGTTGTTCTTCTTTCTACAAATACTAGTAATTTTATTAATGCGGTTGAAAAATTTAAATCAAGTATTATAGTTCTTCTTATTTCATATATAAGTACGGATACTGTTTCTGATCCGTTAAAAATGGGAGCTAGTGATTATATTCAAAAACCTTTTATGATGGAGGAATTATTAAGAAAGATTAAACATCATCAAGATTTTAGGAAGCTTCTTGTTTTAAATAATACCTATGAGAGTTATTTTAAATCTCATTTTAAAAATCTAAAAGCCGTTGAATATAATTATAAAAAAATTAAATTTCCTCTCATACTTCAAGCAAATAATCAAAATAATGCTGATTTTTTTGTTTTTAATTATATGAAAAAGTATGATTTAATCTTTTCATATGTTGATCTTTCAGAACTAAGCTCATTAGAAAAAATTTTTAAGCTTATTTCTTATAATAATATTGTGTATATAAGTAATTTTCAAGTTTTAAAAAATACAGACAAAGAAAGGGTTTTAAATTTTATTAAAGATAAAATGGTGATTTTGCATACAAGTACTACACTAGAAAAACCTATGAATTTTGATTATATTGATTTAAAAAATGATGAAAAAAATATTAATAATAATGAAATTTTAACTATTGATGAATATGTAAAATATATAATACTTACTTATCAAAATATTTTTCCAGATACGGATTTATCTAAAAAATTAGGGATTTCGAGAAAGTCTTTATGGGAAAAAAGGAAAAAATATGAAATCAGTAAAAGAAAATAAAAATATAGTTATTAATGCTAACGAATTTAAAATTCTTGCACTCATTAAAGAAGGGATGCTTGGTCCTTATAAATATTTAATGAATGAAGAAGAAAGTGAGGAAATTTCTCGCACAAAAAAATTTAAGGGTCATACTTTTCTTTATCCATTAACCTTTGTTTGCAAATATGATAAAGTTAAGGAAATTTTAAAAAACATTGAATTTGGAGATAAAATTGATCTTATTTTAAATAATCAAATAGTTGGACATATAGTTTTTCATTCCCAATTTAAATATAAAAGTCATTTTACAAGCATTTTTAATTTTAATGAATGTTTTTTAGATGATAAGACCAATGTATGTATTAGCGGAGAATTTGAAATTTACAATTCTCCTATTAAAAGCATTAAGGAGAAATTTTTAAGCATTAAAAATAACCTTAATGCAAAAAAAATCACAGCGATTGTTTCAAGTTTTGATCCTTTGCATAGAGCCCATGAAAGAATTTTTAGGTGGAGTATTGATAAGGCTGATTTAGTAGTGGTTTTTTTGATAGAGTCTTATGAAGAAAATGGACTTGATTTTTCTCTTAAAGAAAAATATTTAAACCAGTTTATAAAAGATTATTTGCCACCTGAACGCATTTTTGTATTTCCTTTGCAAGATACTTATATATTTCATGCCCATTTAAATCCTGGACTTGAAGGAACTATTGCTAAGAATTTAGGTTGTACGAAATTGATTGTAGGACAAAATCATACAGGGCTTGGAATGTTTTATGATTGCAATCAACCTAAAACTATTTTAGATGAATTTGCTAAAGATTACGGTATTGAAGTGATTGTTTTGCCTGAGTTTGTTTTTTGTGATAAGTGTGCTATTATAGTAAGTACAAAATCATGTCCTCATGGTCATCATCATCATATGCATTTTAATAGTAACTCTTTAAAAGAATTATTAAGAGCAGGAATCATTCCACCAGCTATTTTTATGAGAAAGGAAATTTCAAGCATGATTTTAAGTAAACTCTTTCCAAATCGTTTTAAAAATATGCAAAAAATTTATAATGATCTCTTTCCTACTAATGGAATTTTAGAATACAAAAAAGATGAAGAGTTTTATCAAAAACTTTTAGAAGTCCATCAAATGTCTTACATGGTGTAAACATGCAAAAGCTATATTTAACTTTTTTTTACTCTGGTTGTGTCAAAAAAGCTTCTGGAACTTCTGGAACTTTAGCTGCTTTAATTCCTGCGTTTTTTATTTTAAAATATTTAGGAATGCAAACTTTGTTTTTGCTTTCTATACTTATTTTTATTGCTTCAATTCGCATAATTGATGATTATGAAAAACAAAGCGGAATTCATGATGATAAACATATAGTTATTGATGAGGTTGCTGGAGTATTTTTAGCTTTGGCAATTTTTGGAAATACGGTTTTTGCTTTTTTGCTTTCTTTTGTGTTATTTAGGGTGTTTGATATCTTAAAGCCTTCTATTATAGGAGTAGTTGATAAAAAATTTAAAGGAGGCTTAGGAGTAATGCTAGATGATATGTTAGCAGGATTGTTTGCAGGATTATTAAGTGCTGTTATTTATGGAATTTTAAATCATTTTAATTTATTACAATGGGATATTGGTTTAAAAAACTTATTTTAAATTAATTTTAACTTAAATTAATATATTTTTAAATTTATTCTTATATAATTTAAGTTTTAATTTCAAAAAAGGAAGAAAAGCTTATGGCAAACCATAAATCAGCTGAAAAAAGAGCAAGACAAACAATTAAAAAGACAGAAAGAAATAGATTTTACCGCACAAGACTTAAAAACATTACCAAAGCTGTTAGAGTAGCTGTTGAAAATAATGACAAAAATGCTGCAAATGAAGCTTTAAAAGTAGCCAATAAAAGCATACATGCTATGGTTAGTCGTGGTTTTTTAAAAAAACAAACCGCTTCACGTCGCGTAAGTCGTTTGGCACTTTTGGTGAATAAAATTGCATAGATTTTAATGTTAGCTGAGAAATTAGAACCTTTTTTAAAACGCTATGAAGAGCTTAATTCTCTTCTGAGTGATACTGATGTTTTAAAAGATATTAGCAAAATGACACTGCTCTCTAAAGAGCAAAAGAATTTAGAACCTATTGTTGCTAAAATAAAAGAATATTTTAAAATTTTGCAAAATATTGAAGAGAATAAAAAATTATTAAGTGATATAGATTTAGGTGAACTTGCTAAAGAGGAGCTTAAAAATCTAGAAGACTTAAGGCCAAAATTCGAAGAAGAGATAAAAATTCTGCTTTTACCAAAAGATCCCAATGATGAGAGAAATATTTTTCTAGAAATTCGTGCTGGAACAGGCGGAGATGAGGCTTCTTTATTTGTAGGAGATCTTGTTAAAGCTTATGCAAGATATGCTGAAACTCGTGATTATAAACTTGAAATTGTAAGTTCAAGCGAAGGCAGCGTTGGAGGATTTAAAGAAATTATAATGCTTGTTAAAGGCAATGGTGCTTATTCTAGATTAAAATATGAAGGCGGAACCCATCGCGTTCAAAGAGTTCCTCAAACTGAATCACAAGGTAGAGTCCATACTTCAGCAATAACCGTTGCTGTTATGCCCGAAGTTGATGATATAGAAATTGAAATTAATCCTAATGATTTAAAAATTGATGTAATGCGTTCAAGTGGTCATGGCGGGCAAAGTGTTAATACTACTGATAGTGCTGTGCGTATAACTCATATTCCAAGTGGAATAGTTGTAGTAAACCAAGATGGTAAGAGTCAGCATAAAAATAAAGAAAGTGCAATGAAAGTTTTAAAAGCAAGACTTTATGAAATGCAAGAAAATGAACGTTTAGTTAAGGAAAGTGAAGCAAGAAAGTCTCAAGTGGGAAGCGGAGATAGAAGTGAGCGTATTAGAACTTATAATTTTCCGCAAAATAGAATTAGTGATCATCGTATCAACTTAACGCTTTATCGTTTAGATGCAATTATGCAAGATGGACTTTTTGATGAAATAATAGAACCATTAATTGCTCATTATCAGTCTTTATCTTTGCAAGAACAAAATCTTTAATTTTTATGAGGATTTTAAATTTTTTTTATGAAAATCCTCATAAATTTGAGCTAGCCTATGAAAGAAAAGTAAAAATTACTTCTGCATACACACTTCTTAAGGGACCAAAATATTGCGGTAAAAAAACTTTAATTTTTAATTATCTTTCTCAGTTTAAAAGTGATGAAATTTTATTTTTAGATTTAAAAGATTTAAGATTTGAGGAGGAAAGTTTAAATAATTTGCCTTCTTTTTTGCAAAAAAATATAAAAATTAAAATTCTTTGCTTATACAATTTAGAAAATCATATATCTTTAAAAAATATAAATATACCTATTATTTTAAGTACAAATAAAAAAGATTTAAAAATAGAAGGCTTTCAGGAATTGGAGCTTGATTATTTTGATTTTGAAGAATTTCTTAGTATGAGTAAAAATATAACTTCTAATCATTCTTTGGGACTTTTTTTAAATTATGGAAGATCTAATTTAAACAATCAAATGTTAAGGGATAATTTTACGGCATTAGAGCTTGAAATTTTAAAATATCTTGCTTATAATCTTGGAAATCAAATTAGCATTACTAAACTTTTTCAAAATTTAAAAAATAAAATTAAAACTTCAAAAGATAGTGTATATAAAAGTATTAAAAAGCTAGAAAATGAGTATGTTATTTATAAGGTGGAACATGATAGTAAAGCTTTAAAAAAAATTTATTTTCAAGATTTTGCTTTTAAAAATTCTTTTTGTATAGAAAAAGATTTTAAAAAACTTTTTGAAAATCTTATTTTAAATGAATTATTTAAATTTAAAGAAGATATTTATTTTAATAAATTTTTTACTTTTTATTTAAAAAAATCCAAAATAGCCTTTATAGCAAGTCCTACTTTAGATATAGATTTATTAAAACTTAAGGCCAAGAAAATATTGCCAAAGGCACTAGAACTTGACATATTTCATATATTTTTTATTACTCTTTCTAATGAGGAAAATTTTTTTGAGCAAGGAGTTAAATTTGAGATTTTACCTTTTGATAAATGGGCTTTGAGTTTTTAAAGTGTCATATTTTTCAAGCTCATATTTTTCTATGATTTTTTTAATAATCTCTATATAAGCATTTTTATTTTCTGAGTAAGAGTGTAAATTTTCAATAGCTTTGATTCCTGTAATGTTTTTGCCTTGAATGAAACAACTTTGTCTTAACGATCTAAAATCTTCATAGGCAAAATGGCGATTTAAATTAAGAATATAAGAATCAACACTTTCTTGCAAAGAATCAAAAATTCTTATTTTATGTTTTTTTCCTTCTTGTCTTTCATTGGGAATCAAACCTTTTTCTCCCCAGGTCCATTCTCCAAATAAATTATTTGCTTCTCTTGCAAAACGGCTAGTTGCAGTTGCACTTTCAACTAAGGCTTGTGCTATTCCCATGGATTTTGGAATGAGATTAATTTTCTTTTCGTATTCATCTAAATTAAATAAATTATTTATACGATATTTATTTTTAAGTTCAATAAGTTTTTTTAAACCATTTATATCAAGGTTTCTAAAACCTGTTTTAGCCCCTTCATTGATAAAATTCTGAGCAAATTCTCTTTCTTTTAATATATTCTCAAATGAATTATCAAACATTTCATTCATTTTATTGAAAAATATTTCTCTTTGTTCTTCAGGACTTAATTTATAATAGTTTTTTTCAAAACTATCAAATCCATAAAGAAAAATAAAACTAAAGCAAATAATAATTAGCTTCAAAGCAACACCTCACTTTACCTTGAAAAAATATTTCATCATCTTTAAAACTAAAAATTAATTCTTCATTGCTTTTTGGTATTATTTTTACTTCATTATATACTAAAGATTTTAGAAAAGCTAAATAAAAACAAGCTCCCATTCCTGTTCCACAAGCTAAGGTTTCGTTTTCAACTCCTCGTTCAAAGGTTCGCACTTTTATAGTTGATTTATCAATGATTTGAGCATAATTTACATTAGCATTATATTTATCTCTTAAAAATTTAGCTTTTTGAATATCAAATTGATTAATATCATCACAAAAATGCACTAAATGTGGCACACCACTATCACACTCTTGCCAAAGTTTATTTTCAAAAATAAAGGGTTCTTTTATGTATTTTATTTTTCCTAAATTAATACTAACAAGATCATTTTTAATTTGTGCTTTTATAATGCCAGCGCCTGTTAAAAAGTTAATATTTTCTTTTTGATGATTAAAATGATGTGCAAAATGTGCCGCTGCTCTAGCTCCATTACCACACATATCAGCTTTACTGCCATCATTGTTATAAAATTCCCATTCAAAGTCAAGTTTATCATGCTTTAATATGGCTATCATTCCATCTGCACCTATGCCTTCATAACGGTTGCAAAGAGTTTTAGCAAGCATGCTTTTATCTCCTTTTTGATTGGCATTAAATATAATAAAATCATTTCCACTGGCGTAATATTTATAAAATTTCATTTGTTTCCTTAGAAAGTTTTTCAATAAATTTTATACTTTTTTTTTGAAAAATCTCATAAGAGCTTTCATTGGTGATTACAAAATCGGCCAAAGAGACTTTTTTTTCTATGTCCATTAAAGCATTAATTCTTTTTAAAGCTTCTTCTTTGTTTAAATTATCTCTTTGCATGAGTCTTTTTAAACTTAATTCTTTGGAGGTATAAATTAAAATTACTTTACCTAAATTTTTATAAGCCCCGCTTTCAAAAAAAAGCGGAATTTCTATAAAAAAGGGTTTATTTTCTTGTTCTAGAATTTGCATTTGTTCTAAAATTTTAATTCTTATTTTAGGATGAGTAAAATCTTCTAAGATTTTTTTTGCTTGTGGATTTGAAAAGATTATTTTGCCAAGATTTTTTCTATCTATTTTATGATCGTTAATCAAATTTAATTTATCTGTATTAAATGGACTAAAAATTTCTATAAGTTCTTTAGAAAAACTGTCTAAAATTTGATGAGCAATTTTGTCTGCGCTAATGCTTTTAAATCCCATAGAATTAGCAATTTTGATAAAGGAACTTTTTCCACAGGCTATAGAAGCAGTTACAAAAAAAGCATTTTTCATCTTATGCCTTATTAAAATTTATTTCGTTAAAATATCTTTTTCATTCTTAAAGGAAAATAAATGAAAATTTCATATGAAGATGCAGGTGTAAGCGTAGATAAAGGAAATGCTTTTGTAAAGGCAATTAAGCCTTTGGTGAAAGAGACTTTTAATGATAATGTTGTAGGGGATATTGGATCTTTTGCCGGGGCTTTTAGAATGCCAAATGGTTTTAATAAGCCTATTATACTAGGAGCTACAGATGGAGTTGGAACAAAACTACGTCTTGCTATAGAGAGTAAAAGATATGATTTTATAGGTCAAGATTTAGTTGCTATGTGTGTAAATGATCTAATTTGCAATTTTGCCACCCCTTTATTTTTTTTGGATTATTATGCTAGTGCTAAACTTGAAATTGAAGTTGCAAAGGCTGTTATAGCAAGTATTGTTAAAGGATGTAAAGAAGCAAATTGTGCTTTAATAGGCGGAGAGACAGCTGAAATGCCTGGAATGTATGCAAAAAATGATTTTGATTTAGCTGGTTTTGCTGTAGGCATAGCTGAAGAGGATGAGTTAGATAGAATGAAATTTGTTAAAAATGGGGATATTTTATTGGCTTTGCCAAGTTCTGGGCTTCATTCTAATGGGTATTCTTTGGCTAGAAAAGTATTATTTGAAGAATTAAGAATGAATTTTGATGATAAAATAGATGGTAAAAAATTAATTGATATATTATTAGAACCTACGCGTATTTATGTAAAAGATTTTTTAAAATTAAAACCTTTTATCAATGCTTTAGCTCATATAACAGGTGGTGGAATTATAGAAAATTTACCACGAGTTCTGCCAAGAGGTATGGGTGCAGTGATTAGAAAACATTATTTAAAAACCCCTGAAATTTTTTATACCATAGCAGAAGCAGTTGAGGAAGATGAAATGTATAGAAGTTTTAATATGGGAGTAGGTTTAATAATGATTATAGATCCTAAAAATGTAAGCAAAGTATTAGAAAATTCAGATGCTTTTATTATAGGGGAAGTGGTGATTAATGAAGGAGTTATTTTAGAATAAGAAGTATTATTTTAAAACATTAGATAAAATATCGGCCGAGTTTTTAAGGTTTGTAGAAGATTTTTAAAATCATTGTTTGATAGATTAATGAAAATTTTTATTACTATTACCAAAAAATAAGTGAAAATTTGCAATGAAGGTAAAAATTAATTTTTTAAAATCACCATATGAAGTGGTTTATTAATACTAAAAAGTTTTAATTTTTATTTTTTATATTTTTTAAATTTTGCAAAAGTCTTGCCTCATCGCCAAAACCCTTACTTTCATAAAATTTTATATCTTTACTAAGGTATTTTTGTTTAACCCAGCCTCCAAAATCATGAGGATAAAGATAGTTCTTTTTATCCTCATGATTGTTATTTAAAAAATTTGGAATTTCTAAAGCTTTGTTATTTTTTACATAGGTTAAAGCTTGATTGATAGCTTTATAACTTGAATTTGATTTTATGGCACTTGCTAAATATACTACACATTGCGATAAAATGATTCTAGCTTCTGGATAGCCTATATTTTTAACTGCTTGTAAAGTTGAAACTGCTAAATTTAAGGCATTAGGATCAGCATTGCCTATGTCTTCACTTGCAAAAATTACAAGACGTCTTGCTATAAAATCTGCATTTTCTCCACTTTGTATCAATCTAGCCAGATAATAAAGACTAGCATCTACATCACTTCCTCTTAAGCTTTTAATTAAGGCGCTAATTAAAATAAAATGTGTATCTTTTGAATTTGCTCCTTCATTGGAAATGTTATTTTTAAGTTTTTTAAGATTTGTTAAACTAATATGCTTTTCATTTAAAACAAGTGCAAATTCAAGCCAATTTAACATCGATCTTGTATCTGAACTTTGGAGTAATAGTTTTTTTGCGTCCTCATCTATATTAAATTCTAATTCTTTTTGTATTTTTGAAAATAATATATCAAGATCTTTGGCTTTTAAACTTTGAAATTCAAAAAGCATAGAACGACTTCTAATACCTTCACTTAATACAAAATAAGGATTTTCTGTACTTGCTCCTATTATAATACAACGATAATTTTCCATAGGAATTAAAAGTATTTCTTGTTGAATTTTATTAAGACGATGAATTTCATCTATAAAAATAAATGGTTTATAAAGGCTATTTTTATAATTTTCCAATATTTTTCTAAGTTCTTCAAGTTTAAAATTGCCCCCATCAAATTCATAAAAATCAAGTCCAAATTCTTTGGCTACTACTCTTGCAAAACTTGTTTTTCCACAACCTGCTGGACCAAAAAAAATGCTATGAGGAAGTTTTTGCATAGCAATAAATCTTTTAAAGATTTCTACAAGCTCATATTGTCCTAAAACTTCGTCTAAACTTTTAGGACGAAATTTTAAACTTAAATTATTCAATCTAAAGAAATTCCTAAATTTAAATCATTTCCATTAATTTTCATATGAAAATCATTTTCTGTATTATTTAAACTAAAATCCATAACATACTTCCCATTTTTTTGTACAAAATATTCATCAAATCCGCCTATAAAAATAGTGCTAGGAAATAGTTTTGAAATTTTTTCATCACTGGTAATTGTTGCTTTAACTTGATAATCTGTATTATAAGTTTGTATATTTGCATTCATTTTGATTTCTTTCTTATCTTTAAAAAAACTAAATTCTTGCATATTTAAACTAGGATTAAATTTTAAAAATTCTTTTAAATAAATTTCAAGATTTGGTTTTTCTCCTTGATTAAGTTCTTTATTTAAATTTTCTAAAGTTTCTTTTGATATTTGATCTAAAGATAGATTTAATTTAAGATTTTTAATCTCTTCTTTAGAGTTTGGTGTAATTTCATTGGAAATATTGTCAATATTTAAAAATATATTAAAATTTAAGGTATTGTTATCATTTAAATTGATATCCATTCTAGAAATAATATTTGTAAAATTAATTTTATCTATATCAAGATTAGAGATTTTAATTTCTTGTTCGCTTTCATAAAAAGTATTTAAGAATTCATTGATATGAAGAGCGGTATTTATATGATTATTGAAACTTATATTGTCTATTTTAATATGTTCATAAAATGAATCTACAATAATTTGGTCTATATCAAGACTAGTGTTTTTGATTTTGATTTGTTTATCAAATAAGATATTTGCTTTAAGACCTTTAAAAATAAAATTTTCTTTTTTATGATTTAAATTTATATCATTAAAATAAATATTAAAATTTGCATCATTAAATGTTATTTTTGTATTAAATTTGCCAAGAATTTCATCTGAATCAAAAAAAGGATTACTAAAATTACCTTCTATATTTTTAGAAGTGAAAAAATTATTATACATATTTAATTCAACTTTGCTTTTTAAATTCTTATTTAAATTTGTAAATACAATATCATATGTTGCATGAGATTTAAAGAAACCTTGATTAAAATTAATATTTTCAATTTTATAAAATTCTGTATTTTGGGTAATAAGATTAAAAATTTTTTGATTTAACTTGCTTATATAAAAAATATGCGCAAAGTAAGCTATTGTAAGTATCGCTAAAATGCTAATAATTTTTTTCATCTTTCATCCTGGTTATTTTTTTATTAATTTTTTTGCTTTTTCCCAAAGTCTTATACCTAGTTTTTTTGCTTTTTTAGAATTTAAATCATTGTATTTCTCATTGCTTATTTTTTCAAGTTCAAAAATTTCTTGTTTAAATTCATAAATTTTCTTTTGGGCAAGCTTATTAAAATCATTAATTTTTGGATTATTTCTAAGTTCATGAAGATTAAAAATAAGCTGTTCTCTGCTTTCTGAAGCAAAGCGTTTAAGCTTTGCAAATATATTATCTAATTCATTTTCTAGTAAACTTTCAACAATTTTTTTAGAAGGATTATTTTGTTTTTTACTTTCAACTTTTAAAAGATCAATAAAATCATCTTCTATTCGTATCAATTCTTTGCTTTTTATATAAATATCTTCTTTAAAATTTGTATAAGCAAGAGAATTTTTAAATTTCTCTATACTCAAAGCAATGCCTTCTTGGGTTCCTTTAATGCTTCCTAGACATAAATCTTTAGCATAAGCTATAGATTCATTAGCTATTTCAAAAGCAGTGTTTAGTATTATGCTTGATATTTTAAGCATTCTTTCTTTTTCAAAATTCGTTTCACAAATAGCATTATATACAAGATTTTTAGCAATCTCGCTACTTGTTAGTTCTATATCTTCACCTTTTTCAAGTGTGGTTAAAAATGCACTTTCTGCAGTTTCTTTTAAAATTCCTAACATTTCAATATCAAATAAAATTGCATCATTTATATTGCCAAGCAAATCATCTTTATAAGGTGATTGAAGTAAGGTTTTTTCGAATTCTAAAAAATTATTACTAATTTGATTTTTTAGCATATTTTTTTGATTTTCGACCTTTCTTTTGAAAATGGTTAACTTATCAATATAATTATAAAGAATTTTTTCTTCCTCATAAATACTTGCTTTAATAAGAGTTCTTATAAGCAAGGTTACATTTTCATCGTTTAATAGGTTAATTTTTTTAAGAGAATTTAAAAATTCAACTAGAAGTTGGTTAAGAATTTCTTGAGAATTATTTTTATTTCTATCTATTTGCTCTTTTGCTAGATTAAAAACTAATTTTTCAATTAAATTTTCAATATTTTCTTTAGGGGAATTTAAAAGTGAATTTTCAAAAATAATTATAGTATTTTTCATATTAATATTCTTTCTATAAAACAAATTGGGCTTTATTTTTTAATTTTTCAAAAATATTTAAACGGTCCATTTTGCTATCTACATAAACAGAAAGCAAATAACTTTGATATTTTCCATTTTTGCTTGAATTTGTATGTTTAAATTTAAAATCTCTTTGTTTTAGAATATCTATAAAAATTTCTTCTGCTTTTATTTCTGTACGAAAAATAACTTTATAATCCCAATAGGTAGGATAATTTATAATGGGTTCTTGGTTAAGATCTATTATATTCTCCACTTTTACCTCCTTGTTTATGTTCTAAGATAATATTATTAATACACATGGTTTTATCAATAGCTTTAACCATATCATAAATAGTAAGCAAACCAATGCTTACGGCTGTAAGTGCTTCCATTTCAACACCTGTTTTTCCTTCGCACTTTATGCTTACTGATAATTTGAAAGAATATTCTTTTTCATTTTCTACTATATCTGTTTGAATTTTGCTAAGCATTAATGGATGGCACATAGGTATAAGTTCGCTTGTTTTTTTAGCTCCCATAATTGCTGCTATAACTGCGGTTTGCAAAACAGGTCCTTTTTTGACCGCATTTTGTTTTATGGCATTAAAAGCTTCTTTACTCATGGAAATAACTCCACTTGCTATAGCAATTCTTTGAGTAATATCTTTTGCACTTATATCAACCATTTGAGGTTGATTGTTTTTATCTAAATGTGTAATTTTCATAAATATGCCTTAATAAAAATATTAAATTATAACAAAGTGATTAAAAATTTAAGCTAAAATAGCCTATATAATTTATAAGGAGAGAAAAAATGGCTTACGATGAAGAAGAATATTTAGATTATGATGAATTTGAAGAAAGTCAAGATTATGAAGAGCATCAAAAAAATTATAATTATGATGAGGATGATTATGAATACAGCGATGAGGATAAAGATGATTTTTATGAAATGGACTAATAATATCCAACACACATACTCTCAGTGATCTTAATACGCTTTTCAAAAGGGGCTGGGCTAAAAAAATGACATTTTTCTATATAGATAAATTGATGGTAGTCTAGCCCTAAAAAATCATAAAATGCTTTTAAATTAACAAATTTGATTCCATAAATTTCTTTAATTTCTAAAAGTTTATAAATAGAAGAATTATTTTTTTTAACTAGATGTGAAGGGGCTAAAGTTGTAAAAGAACAAAAAGAGCTTGCAAGAACAAAACCGCTTAAGTCGCTACATTGTTTTACAATATGTCTATATTTTTTTAAAATGCAATTTTTATGTAAAAAAATTGTTCTTGTCCCTTGATATTTGGCTATATTAATATTTTTCCAAAATTTATAAGCATTTTTTGAAATATTTGCAATTTTATGAAATTCGGCATTTAAAATATAATCATCTAAGAATTCATTTGGAGGCAAGATGATAGTTTTCATCAATACTTCAATTTTTATTTAAATTTTCTTTTGCTTTAGGGGGTAATTTTGCTAGAAAATTATGCATATTAAAAGAAATTCCTTGAGAATTAGCCTCCTCAAGAAGTGATATAGCAGTTTTAACATTAAAAGGGGAGCTACCATTATATGGGGTAAAAAGATGGTCGATAACTGATAAAGCATAGGATGATTTTTTAACTTTTTCAGAAGCAGAATGCGGAGTGTGAATATAACAGATAGTTTCAACTAAGCTTTCATCGAAATTCCAGCGATGAAGTAAGAAGCCCAAAAATGATATATGATCAACCCCTAAATATTTATTTTCAGCTTCTTTTATGTCGCTTAATCCTGTTTTTTTAAGATATTCTAAAAATTCTTTATCTTTATTATTTTGTATTAAAAAATTAGCAAATATAATCATTCCAAGTCTCAATAATAGAGCACATGGAGCAAGAAGATAAGAGAGTTGTCTGTCTTCTTCATTAAGCCAATTTGCAATAAAAAATATTTCTTCTCTACAAGAATTTAAAAATACTGAAGTATCTAAACCATAAGGAGAAAGGTCAACTTTAAAACTATCTTTAATAGAATCAGCAGTAATAAGATTTTTAATATTTCCAATGCCTAATAAAGTAATAACTTGATTAATAGTTGTGATTTCTCTTGAAAAACCATAATAAGGAGAATTAGCAAGTTTTAAAAGTTTAGCTGTTATTAAAGGATCACTAGAGATTATTTCGGCTACTTTGTTTGTTTCTATGTTAGATCCTGATTTTTCTATATAATTATTAAGCTTTACAATTGTATCTGGTAAAGGAGGAAGAATTTCTACGCTTTTAAGTAAAATCTCATTTATATCTTCATTGCTTGATTGCATTTTTATTCCTTTTCTATGGTTTATAGTTGTAAGTTTTTATTATATCTAAATTTTAATTTACTATTTAGCTATAAATAAATTTATTTTTTAATGAAGATATCTTGTAGTAAAGTTAGAGTCAAATATAAAATTGACTCTAAAAGATTATTTTAAATGTTCTTTGACGTTTTGAACTATTTTTGAAAAAGCATCAGCATCATTCATAGCCAAATTAGCTAGAATTTTTCTATCAAGCTCTATATTTGCCTTTTTTAAGCCGTTAATAAATCTAGAGTAGCTGATATTGTTCAACCTACAAGCAGCGTTAATACGTATAATCCATAAACGACGGAAATCTCTTTTTTTACGACGTCTATCACGATAAGCATAAACTAGACTTCTTTCTAGTTGCTCTTTTGCTTTTCTAAAATGCTTGCGACGACCGCTATAAAAGCCTCTCGCTAGTTTTAAGATTTTTTTATGTCTGCGGCGTCTTACTACACCTGTTTTTACTCTTGCCATATTTATTCCTTTTTACAAATTGGCGTCCAAAATGGATCTTTCCCTTATCTTAGGGGAGTTTAAATGACTTTTGTCAAAAACTTAAATTCCTAACATTTTTTCAACAGCTTTTATATTCGTACTATGAACATATTTTGCTGTTCTAAGATCACGCATTCTTTTTGCAGGTTTTTTTGTCAAAATATGACTTCTAAAAGCAGAGCCTCTTTTGATCTTATTTTTACCTACTTTAAAGCGTTTAACAGCGCTTTTAACGCTTTTCATTTTTGGCATATTTTTCCTTTAAATTTTAAGAATAATGTATGAAATACTAGTGAAAATTTGCTTTTTTTATGCTGAATTTAAAGCTATTAAATTTGGCACAATTTTTGCTTATAAATTTTAGCAATATTTTTGAAAAGAGATTTTTATGTTAGTAGGTTTAGCTAATCCATATCAAAATTTGGCTTTAACTCATTATGAAAAAAGTACATTGTTAAATTTAAATAATAAACAAGAGACTATTGATGTAAATAATGAGTTAAATCCATTTCTTGATTATAAGTTTACTCAGACAACTTATCCAAGTGAATTTGGCTTTAGAATAAATGAGCAGGGTTTTTTTAGCGAAGATTTAAATAGAATTTCTCGTATTCCAGAAGCATATCAAATTCATATTAAAAGTGCAAGAAGTATAGCTAAAGAGATGGTTAGACAAGATGAAAATTTAAATTATAATCAAATAGACTTACCTTATATACTCAATAGCTATTATAGCTCCTTAAAGGCTGTAAATCAAAATTTTGGAGAAAATGACAATAATAGCTTAAGTCGTGATGAAATTTCTAAGCTTATGCAAGGATTTTCAACTGATAATGGGAATTTGCTAGGGCAAGTTAATCGTATATATGAAAATCAAGAAGTATTAAATTTAACCTTAGATAAAAATAAAAATTTAAATACCTTAATGCTTGATAATAAAATCATTAATTTTCATTTTGATAAAGCAATAAATAATACTTCATCAAATGACATTATTAAACCGTATTTAAGCAAGAATTCAGAAGTTTCAAAATCCGGTCTTTTGGTTAATTTTATTTATCAAGATATAAAAAGTAAAAATGAAGAAGAAATAAATTTTTTTATGAAACCTATAAGTCTTGATCTTAACTCTCATAAAAATTTATATAAAATTTTAGAAGGAAAAGAATCCATTGAAGATTATATTAAAGAAAATAATGAGAAAAAAATGAGTTTTGATCTTTATCTTTATGTAAATGGTGTTGATAAAAATACAATCTCTAAAGAAAAGCTTTCTGTATTTTTTCAACAATATATCAACTATCAAAAAGATATGGATTTAAGAGAATTTGCAAATTCTAGTTCTATTTTTAAAATTTATACAGATTCTTTAGTTAAAGAATTTGATACCTTAAAACAAGAGTATCAAAATCAAAATAATAATAAAAATTTATCTCAGATCAATCAAGAAAAAACTCAAAGTTTTAATTATTTTTTAAAGCATAGAGAAAGGCAAGCAAATTTAAATAAAATTTTATATTCTTATATTAATGTAATGTCTTAAATATCTCTATAATTTAAACTAAATTTTATAAAATTGTGTTATTATCAGTTTAAAAGATTAACAGGATAAAAAATATCCTAATTATTTATGAGGAAAAAAATGAAAGTATATTTAGATAATAATGCAACTACTATGCTTGATCCTAATGCTTATGAATTAATGTTGCCGTTTTTTAAGGATATGTATGGCAACCCAAATAGTCTTCATCAATGGGGCTCACAGACTCATCCAGCCTTAAGAGAAGCTATGGATAAGCTTTATGCTGGGCTTGGTGCCAGTGATTTAGATGATATAGTTATCACTTCTTGTGCAACAGAAAGTATTAATTGGGTTTTAAAAAGTGTTTATTTTGATTATATTTTGCATAAAGATCGTAATGAAGTAATTATTTCAAGCGTTGAACATCCAGCTGTTATAGGTGCTGCTATGTTTTTAAAATCTTTAGGAGTAAAAGTAATAGAACTTCCTGTAAATGATGAGGGTGTTTCTACTCTTGAGGACTTAAAAAGTGTTATTAGTGATAAAACCGCATTAGTAAGTGTTATGTGGGCAAATAATGAAACAGGTATGATTTTTCCTATTAAAGAAATGGCCGAGCTTTCTCATCAATATGGAGCTTTATTCCATACAGATGCTACGCAAGCTGTAGGAAAAATTAAAGTAAATTTAAGAGATGTAAATGTTGATTTTGCTTCTTTTTCGGCTCATAAGTTTCATGGTCCTAAAGGAGTTGGCGGACTTTTTATTAAAAAAGGTTTAAAATTAACTCCTTTGTTACACGGAGGAGAGCATATGGGAGGACGTAGAAGCGGAACATTAAATGTAGCTTTTATCGTTGCCATGGCAGAAGCTTTGCGTATTGCAAATACAATGTTGGATTTTGAAAATTCTCATATTAGACGCTTAAGGGATAAATTAGAAGATAAAATTTTATCCATTAAGGATACTTCAGTTATTGGAAGAAGAGAATATAGAGTACCTAATACAATTTTAGCAAGTATAAAAGGAGTTGAAGGAGAAGCAATGCTTTGGGATCTTAATAAAAACGGTATTGCAGCTAGCACAGGATCAGCTTGTGCCAGTGAGGCGCTTGAAAGTAATCCTATAATGGAAGCTATTGGAGCAGAAAATGATTTAGCTCATACAGCCTTAAGACTTTCTTTATCACGTTTTAATACAGAAGAAGAGATTGATTATGTTGCAAGACAAATTGAAAATGCAACACAAAGATTAAGAGCTATCTCTTCTACATACGCTTACAATCCAAATAATTATAAATAGAAGGAAGATATTATGGGAAAAAATAGTTTAATTGGTGGATCAATTTGGGAGGAGTATTCTCAAAAAGTTCAAGATAGAATGAATAATCCAAAACATATGGGTGAATTTAACGAAGAAGATGCCAAAGCTCGTAATGCAAAATTAATTGTTGCAGATTTTGGAGCAGAAAGTTGTGGCGATGCTGTAAGACTTTATTGGCTTGTTGATGAGAAAACAGATATTATTATAGATGCTAAATTTAAAAGTTTTGGTTGTGGGACGGCTATTGCAAGTAGTGATACTATGGTTGAACTTTGTATAGGAAAAAAAGTTGATGAAGCTGTTAAAATTACTAATTTAGATGTTGAATTTGCAATGCGTGATAATCCAGAAACCCCAGCTGTTCCACCGCAAAAAATGCATTGTTCTGTAATGGCTTATGATGTCATTAAACAAGCAGCAGCTCAGTATAAAGGAGTAAATCCAGAAGATTTTGAAGATCAAATTATAGTTTGTGAATGTGCTAGGGTGAGCCTTGGAACAATTAAAGAAGTGATTAAACTTAATGATTTGCATTCTGTTGAAGAAATTACTCAGTTTACAAAAGCAGGAGCATTTTGCAAATCTTGCGTAAAACCAGGTGGACATGAGAGTAGAGAGTATTATTTGGTCGATATTTTGGCACAAACTAGGGCCGAAATGGAAAAAGAAAAACTTCAAGGAAATTTGAAAGATGACATTTCTTTTAATGATATGACTGTCGTAAAACAATTAAAAGCAGTAGAGACTGTTTTAGATAGTGAAATTCGTCCAATGCTACATGGCGATGGTGGAGATTTAGAAGTAATTGATATACAAAAATCAGAAAATGCAACGATCGATGTATATATACGTTATCTTGGTGCTTGTAGTGGATGTTCTAGTGGCAGCGGATCGACACTTTATGCTATAGAAAATATTTTACAAGAAGAATTAAGTCCAAATATACGCGTATTGCCTGTTTGATTTATTTGATTAAAGCTTATATTATAAGCTTTAATTTTTATAAAACTTAAATTTTAAGTTTAGGTTATGATGTTTTTACCCTAGTGTTGTAGTACCAGAATACACTGCAGATATAGGTACAAAAAAAGGTGAAAAGGTTGATTATGCAATTTTTAAAGACTCAAAACCTTTTATTCTTATCGAAGCTAAAAATCATACTGAAAATTTAGATAATCACAATAATCAGCTTATAAGATATTTTAATGCTAGTCCAAGTATAAAATTCGCTATTCTTACTAATGGAATTGAGTATAGATTTTTCACTGATATGGATCAGGTTAATTTAATGGATAAAACTCCTTTTTTTGTAATAAATCTTGAAAAATTAAAGCCTAGAGATATTAAAGATTTAAAACGTTTTATTTGCACAGATTTAAATTTGGATGAAATTTTAAGTATTGCCATGGAAAAAAAGCATTACAGAGGTATACAAGAAATATTTAAAAATGAAATAGAAAATCCAAGTGATGAGTTTACAAGCTTTTTTGCTAAACAAATGACAGAAAAAAGAATGACTAGTGCTGTTTTAGATGAATTTAGAAATTATATAAAAAAATCTTTTAAAGAAATCATTAATGATTTAGCTTATGAGAAAATTACAAGTATTAAAAATAATTTATAAAGTATTAATGATGATGAAAATGAAGAACAAATTGATGAAAATAAAGATATAGTTACTACTGAAGAAGAATTGCAAGGTTTTTATATAGTAAAGTCGATACTAGCACAAGCTAATGTGAGTCTTGATGATATAAGCTATAAAGATACTTTAAGTTATTTTGGAATTTTATATCAAGGTAAGGTTACAAAATGGATATGTAGATTGTATTTTAATACATCTAAAAAATCAATAACTTTTCCAGATGGAATAAATGTTGGCATAGAAAAATTAGAAGATTTATATAATTTAAAAGACGAAATTATTAAAGCTTATGAAAGTAGAAAATAAATGAAAAATCTAAGTTTTAATTTCTTACTTAAAACTTAGATACATTTTAAAGTATTGTAAATTTCTGGATTAGAGAAACTTGGAGGAAAAGGAACAGTCGCTGAAAACTCTTTATAAGTATTGCCTGGCAATTTATCAATAATTTCTATAATATATGATACGGAATCGCTTTTCATTTTTGCTTTTTTCAGATTTTCTTCATAAAAAATGTCTTTATTTGCTTTTTTTCTATCGACCATATTAAGGTAAAGATAGCATTTTTTGATGTCAAATTTGGTTAAATTTTTAACCTTTCCTTTGATGATTAAATTTTCATTTCTTAAATCTCTTGTATAGTTTAATTTTTCAATACTTGCTTTGACAGTAAATTGATTAATTGTAAGAAAAGTTGAGTAAATTAAAAGAGAGCTAAAAATTGTATTAATAGTGTAAAATAATAAAGCACTTTCTTTTTGTTTAACCTTTAAAAAAATAATAATACAAATAAGTATAAAACATAAAAATAAAATGATAAAAGCCAATAAATGAAAAATAGTAAAATGCATTAAAAACACTTTGAATCTAATTTTATAGTATGATTTTCATCATTAAAATTTTCAAAAGTTATTCTTTGAGTCTGAGTTGTATTTTTTTTGAGATTTTTGATTTCTATACTCTTTTTTCTATAAGGTATAAGTTGATTTTTATAATAAAATACTAGATTGCTTTTATCAGAATTTTTATAAATCTTAGCAGTAATTTTGCAAATTTTAAAATTAGTTTTAGCAGTATTGCTAATATCAAAATCAACAACTAAAGAATTAGAACTTTGAATTTTTAATTCTTGAATGATATGTGTTTTGCGGTTTCTTACCTCTAAATCTACAAATTTATAACTATATATGTAAAGGAAAAAACAAACAATAATATCAAAAGCAATAATGACTAAGGCGGTAATAGGTCTATGTTTTAAAAAAAAGCATAAAAGCAATATGCAAATAAAAAGAAAAAATATAAATACAATCAGCATATAATCAACCAAATAAAAATGGTTGATATAAAATAATAAATTTTCTCTTAAGCTTTGCATTTTGCTTTCAATATTTAATTATTAATAGAACTTTGCCTTTTGGCATCTTTTGTATCAACCCAAATATTTGGAACCGCGCCTCCAGGAGTCAAGAAAATTTTGGCATCTTTATTGATTTTTAAAGCCTCATTAAATTCTTTTTGAGTTTCTATTTGTTTAAGTGTTAATAAAGGATTATTTAAGCTATTGGCAATTTCTTTGTTTGAATATGCTTGTGCATCTGCTTCAATTTTAACAGCCATTGCTTTACCTTTAGCACTGATAATAGTTGCATTGGCTTCACCCTCGGCTAAAGCTGCTTTTTTCAAAGCTTCCTGATTAGCTCTTTCTACCTCGTATTTTGTTCTTTCAGCTTCTTGTTTAGCAATTTGAACGCGTTCGATTTGTTCTTTCACTTTAGAAGGAAGTATGATTTCTCTTAGTTGAACTGCACGAAGTTCTACGGGTTCGTTAGGTTGTGCCTCTATAGTCTTTCTAATACCTTCTTCGATTTGAGTAGCTATAGCATTACGATTAGTTGGAAGTTCTTCTGCTGTGTATTTACCTACTACGCTTCTTACCACATCACGTACTACAGGATCGATAATTTTATTTTCCCAGTTTAAGCTCCAAGTAGCAATAGTTTGAGGAACTTGTAAAGGATTTAAGCGATATTGAACAGTTACATCTATAGAAACTGGAAGTCCTCTTGAGTCTAAAACAGAAATACTGTTTTTGTTAATGACACCAGATCCCAAATTTAAATTTTCATTAGTTCCTTCTATGGAGGCATAGTTGATTTGCCTTACTCTAGTATCGATAATGGTAATTTTTTGTATAAAAGGCAAGAAAAAGTGAAGTCCTGGTTCTAAAGGATTAGGATTATATTTACCAGTTGTTGATTTAATCCCCATTTCACCGGAATTTACTATAGCAAAAGGTTTTGCAACGATAATTAGTAATATAATTGCAAGAATGATATAAATTATAGGTGAAAATTTTCCAAAACCTTTAAAATTAAAATCTGGAGTTTTAAAATTTAAGTTTTGTTTATTGTTCTGATTTTTTTTATTGAAATAATCATTTAAATCAGCCGGCATTTTTTTCCTTTCGTAATGTTCTTAAAAATAACTTATCAATCATTAATTTTTATTTTTTTAATGATTTTATAATTTTATCAAAAATATACTAATGAAATTAAAAATTGTAAAATAATTATAATTTTGAGTATTTCAAATTTTTAAGGAGTTTATATGCCTTTAGTTACTATAAAACTTGCAAAACCTGCACTAAGTAAAGAGCAAAAATCTAATTTAATTTCTGATATAACAGAGCTTTTAAGCACTAAATATAACAAGAACAAAGAAAGAGTTGTTGTTGTTTTAGAAGATATTGAAAATTATGATATTGCTTTTGGTGGAAAAAGCGTAGAACAAATTAAAAAGGAAGAAAATGAGTGAATTAAAAATAGGAGATTATGCACCTGCTTTTGAGTTGTTAAATCAAGATGGTATTAAAATTTCTTTAAAAGACTTTATTGGAAAAAAGGTAATTTTATATTTTTATCCAAAGGATAATACTCCAGGTTGCACGATAGAAGCTTGTGATTTTAGTGAGGATTATGAAAAATTTAGTGAAAAAAATGCAGTGATTATCGGTATAAGTCCAGATAGTGTTAAGTCTCATACGAATTTTATACAAAAATATAACTTAAAGCATATTTTATTAAGTGATAGTGAAAAGGAAATTTCAAGAATATATGGAGCATGGGGAATTAAAAAAAATTATGGCAAAGAATATGAGGGAATTATACGATCAACTTTTGTTATAGATGAAAAAGGTAAAATTATTAAAATTTATAAAAATGTTAAAGCCAAAAATCATGCACAAAAAGTTCTTGAAGAGCTTTAATAATGCTTGTTCATATTTGTTGTAGCGTTGATTCTCATTTTTTTTTACAAGAATTAAAAAAATGCTATCCTGATGAAAAGTTGATAACCTTTTTTTATGATCCAAATATCCATCCATATAGTGAATATGAATTAAGATATTTAGATGTAAAAAGGAGTTGCAATAAGCTTAAAATAAAACTTTACAAAGGTAATTATGATTATATTACTTGGCTTAATGCAGTTCGTGGCTATGAAGATGAGCCAGAAAAAGGGGCAAGATGCTCTATTTGTTTTGATTTGAGAATTTTAAAAAGCGTAGAGTTTGCTAAAAAGCTTGGCGAAACAAAATTAACAACAACTCTTCTTACAAGCCCTAAAAAAGATCTAAAACAACTTGAAGAGGCTTTAAATAAACAATGCACGTCTTATGGTATTAAATTTATAGCTCCTGATTTTAGAAAAAATGGTGGAACACAAAGACAATTTGCTTTAGCTAAAAAAGATATGCTTTATCATCAAAATTATTGCGGTTGTATTTATGGACTTAAAAAGCAAAAAGAAAATAAAAATTTTATTGATGAGTTAATGTGTCCTATTACTAAGCAAATTCTTCCTTCTAGTATAGAAGAGAGAATTTCATTGTATAAAAAAGTTTTTAAATTGGAACAAAAAGAAATTGCTTTTAAACTTTCAAGGGAAAAATTTTTAAACTATAGACTTTTAAAAGCTTTAATAAAAATTGATAAAAAAGTTGTTAAAAGTTATATTTTATTTTATTCTCATTTTAAAAATTCTTATACCAAATTTAGTTTGGAAAAAGATTATGAACAAGTTTATATGAGCTTTAAGGATGAAATAAATTTTTGGGATTTTAATTATTTTAATGCCTTATTGAAAAATAAATTTAAAGATTTTAATGAATTGTTAAATAAGCCATTAAAAATTAAACAAGAAATTTCTTTGCGTCAAAGATTATTAGGTACTTATAATCTTTCTCCTATTGTTATTTTAGATAAAATTACCAAAGGACGTTATGAAATTTTAGCTCAAAGTGAAATTTATTTTGATACAAGAGAAAAAATTATTTTAATTTAATATCATTTAAATTTTTATGCTTTTATTAGTATTTTTTTTGTAAAATTCAGTTTTTTTGTAATAAATGTATTGAAGGCTTTTAATGATAAATGTATCACAAATTCAAGAAATTTTACCTCATCGTTACCCTTTTTTATTAGTAGATAAAATTACTGATCTTCAAAAGTCGCAAGTAGTTAAAGGTTATAAAAATATTAGCATTAGCGATCCAGTTTTTTTAGGACATTTTCCAGATCATCCTATTTATCCAGGAGTGCTAATTTTAGAAGGTATGGCACAAACTGGAGGGGTTTTAGCTTTTGAAAGTATGGAAGATAAAGTTGATCCTAAAAGTAAAGTGGTGTATTTTACTGGTATAGACGGAGCTAAATTTAGAAATCCAGTGCGACCTGGAGATAGGCTTGATTATGAAATGAGCGTTGTGAAAAATCGTGGAAATTTATGGATTTTTCAAGGAAAAGCTTTTGTAGATGGTATATTGGTTGCAGAAGCAGAACTTAAAGCAATGATAATTGATAAATGAAAAATATTCATCCAAGCGCAGTTATTGAACAAGGGGCTATTTTAGGTGAAAATGTTATTATAGAACCTTATGCTTATATAGGAAAAAATGTAAAGTTAGGCAATAATGTTACTATAAAACAAGGAGCAAGAGTTTTAGCTCATACTAGTATAGGAGATAACTCTACCATTTTTTCTTATGCTATTGTAGGAGATATTCCTCAAGATATTTCTTACAAAAAAGATGAAATTATAAGCGGTGTTAATATAGGTAAAAATTCAGTTATTAGAGAATTTGTAACAATAAATTCAGGAACGCAAAAAGCAAATGGGTTTACAACTATAGGAGATAACGCTTTTATTATGGCATATTGTCATGTTGCACACGATTGTGTTTTAGGAAATAATATTATTTTGGCTAATAATGCAACTTTAGCAGGACACGTTGAATTAGGGGATTATGTTATTGTTGGTGGTTTAACTCCTATTCATCAATTTGTTAAGGTAGGAGAAGGTTGCATGATAGCCGGCGCGTCTGCACTTTCTCAAGATATAGTTCCTTTTTGTTTAGCTGAAGGAAATCGTGCGAGCATTAGAAGTCTTAATTTGGTAGGAATTAGAAGACGTTTTGATAAAGATGAGGTCGAAAGGTTAAATAGGGCTTATAAATTCTTATTTAATAAAGGCAATATTAAAGAAAATGCACAAGAATTATTAGAAAAAAATTTAAGTGAAAATGTAAATAAAATGTGTCAATTTATTTTAGAAACAAAGCGAGGAATACCTATTTATAAAAGGAAAAATAATGGCTAAGAAATGTAGCTTTTGCGATGAAATAGAGAGTTCACAAAGAAGAATACTCTCAAATGAGCATGATGATGCTTTTATTTGCGAGTATTGTGTTGAGGGAGCCTATAGTTTAATCTTTGGCGAAGAGAAGAATTTAAAAGAGGTAAATCAAAAAGAGGATAATTATTTTAAAGATTTAACTCCAAAAGAATTAAAAGCTTATCTTGATCGTTATGTTATAGGACAAGAAAGAGCCAAAAAAGTTTTTAGTGTTGGAGTTTATAATCATTACAAAAGACTTTTTAAAACACATTTAAGTGAGGATGATACAGAGTTATTTAAATCAAATATTTTATTGATAGGTCCTACAGGAAGTGGTAAAACTCTTCTTGCGCAAACTTTAGCAAAATTCTTAGATGTTCCTATAGCTATTTGTGATGCTACTTCTTTAACTGAAGCAGGATATGTAGGGGAGGATGTTGAAAATATTTTAACAAGATTATTACAAGCTGCTGATGGTGATGTAGAGCGTGCTCAAAAAGGAATAGTTTTTATTGACGAAATTGATAAAATTGCAAGAATGAGTGAAAACAGATCAATTACGCGTGATGTAAGTGGAGAAGGGGTGCAACAAGCTTTGCTTAAAATTATTGAGGGTTCTTTGGTTAATATTCCTCCAAAGGGTGGCAGGAAACATCCAAATCAAGATTTTATCCAAATAGATACTTCTAATATCTTATTTGTTTGCGGTGGTGCTTTTGATGGTATCGAAACAATATTAAAAAGAAAATTAGGCGATAATGTTGTTGGCTTTTTTGATGATAAAAAAGAGAAAAATAAAAATTTAATGGAAAAAATTGAGCCTGATGATCTTGTGCATTTTGGACTTATACCTGAACTTATAGGACGTTTGCATATAATTACTTCCTTAAATGAATTAGACGAGGAAGATATGATAAGGATTTTAACTGAGCCTAAAAATGCTATTATTAAACAATATCAAAAACTTTTTGCCATTGATGGAGTAAGATTAAAATTTGAAGATGATGCTATAAGAGCAATAGCGCATTTAGCCTTAGAAAGAAAAACGGGAGCAAGAGGACTTAGAAGTATTATAGAGGAAATGATGACTGATTTAATGTTTGAACTTCCTGAATATAAAAATTATGATATTATCATCACAAAAGGCGTAGTTTGTGATAATGAAAAAGCTTTGCTAATTAAAAAAACAGATAATAAAGGAAAAGAATGATACTTGATCAACTTATAGGATTTTTTTCTAGCGATATGGGAATAGATCTTGGCACGGCTAATACTTTAGTATTGGTTAAGGATAAAGGTATAGTAATCAATGAGCCTTCCGTGGTAGCAGTTGAGCGTGAAAGATATGGAAGTAAGGCTAAAATTTTAGCTGTAGGAAAAGAAGCTAAAGATATGGTAGGAAAAACCCCAGGTAACATAGAAGCCATTCGTCCTATGAAAGATGGAGTAATAGCTGATTTTGATATGACGGAAAAAATGATTCGTTATTTTATAGAAAAAACTCATCGTAGAAAATCTTTTTTGCGTCCTAGAATTATTATTTCTGTTCCTTATGGTCTAACTCAAGTTGAAAGAAAAGCTGTTAGAGAGAGTGCTTTAAGTGCTGGTGCTAGAGAGGTATTTTTGATAGAAGAACCGATGGCAGCAGCTATTGGAGCAAATTTACCTATACAAGAACCAAAAGGAAACTTAGTTGTAGATATAGGCGGAGGAACTACTGAAATAGGTGTTATTTCTTTAGGTGGTCTGGTTATTTCAAAATCTATTCGCACTGCTGGAGATAAGCTAGATATGAGTATAGTTAATTATGTAAAAGAAAAATATAATTTAATTATAGGTGAAAGAACTGGAGAAGAGATTAAAATCACTATAGGATCAGCTATTCAGCTCATGAAAGAATTATCAATGGTTGTTAAAGGGCGTGATCAAGTAAGCGGATTGTTAAGTCGTATAGAACTTACAAGCGAAGATGTAAGAGAGGCCATAAAAGAACAGCTTAAAGAAATAGCAGATGCTTTAAAAATGGTACTTGAAATGATGCCACCTGATTTAGCTTCAGATATTGTAGAAAATGGAGTTGTTTTAACAGGAGGTGGGGCACTTATTCGAGGACTTGACAAGTATCTAAGTGAGATTGTTCGCCTTCCAGTTTATATAGCTGATGAACCTCTTTTAGCTGTAGCAAAGGGAACAGGTAAAGCTTTGGAGGAAATTTCATTATTACAACAGCTAACTAATGAAGAGTAGAATACGTTATATTTTAATTTTAGCATTTTTAGTTTTTATCTCTTTTTATTATGGAGGAGTTATAAAAAAAAATATTCTTTGGATTAATGATGTAATAATTGGAAATTTTTACAATCTTAAAGAATACATTTATAATAATATTTCAAAACATTTTAATCAAGCAGAACAGATTTCTTACTTAAAAAAAAGAAATCAAGAGCTTGAAAATTCGAGTATATTGGCTACTACTTTTGCCAATGAGCTAAACCGTCTTTTAGAAGATAGAAATTCAACTCAATATTTTCCAAGAATTTCTTTAGTAAGAGCTATATCTTATGTGCAGATTAATGACTATAAAAGAGTATGGCTTGATTTGGTAAAAAATCATGAAAATAAAAATAGAGGCCTTATCTACAAGGGATTTACTGCAGGTATTTCTATAAATAAAGATGGACGCGTTATGGCTTTATTGCAAGGAGATGATCAATGCGTTTTTTCTATTTATATTGGAAAAGATAAAGCTCCTGGATTGATTCAGGGTCGTAATGGAAAAATATATGTTAATTTTATTCCTAAATGGGCCAAAATTAAAATAGGAGATGAAATTCTCACAAGTGGTCTTGATGGGATATTTTTTGCAGGAATTCCAGTTGGAGTGATTACAAAAATTAATGATGAAGATATGTATCAAAGTGCAGAGATAGATCCATATGCTAAGATAAATATCCCGGCATATTTTTATATAGTAGATAATTTATGATTTATTTTTTAAAGCAATTAAAACACCTTCAATTATTTTTTTAATATCTCCATCTAATATATTATCAACTTGGGAAAAAGCTTCATTGGATCGGTTGTCTTTAACTTGTTGATAAGGAAAAAGTACATAAGATCTAATTTGATGTCCCCATCCTATTTCACTTTTTTCGTTTGAATTATTAGCATCTTGTTGTTTCATAAGTTCTAATTCATAGAGCCTTGATTTTAGCATTTTAAAAGCAGTAGCTTTATTTTTATGTTGGCTTCTATCGTTTTGACACTGCACTACAATTCCACTTGGCATATGAGTTATTCTAACAGCTGATTCTGTTTTATTAACATGCTGACCTCCAGCTCCACTTGCTCTATAATAATCAATTCTTATATCTTTTTCTTCAATTTCAATCTCAATATCATCATCAAGTTCTGGACTTACCATAACGCTTGAAAAACTCGTATGACGACGTCCAGCACTATCAAAAGGAGAGGTTCTAACCAGACGATGAATTCCATTTTCAGCTTTTAAATAACCATAAGCATTTTCACCCTTAACTAGAAAACTAACATCTTTAAGTCCTGCCTCATCACCTTCTTGAAAATCCAAAGTTTCAACCTTAAAACCTTCTCTTTCACAAAATCTTAAATACATTCTATAAAGCATACTTGCCCAATCATTACTTTCTGTTCCACCAGCCCCTGGATGAATAGAGACTATGGCGTTTTTATTGTCATTTTCTCCGCTTAAAAGCATAGAAATTTCAAGACTTGTGATAGTATCTTCTAATTTTGAGGCATCATCAAATAAAGATTTTAAAATTTGTTCATCATTTTCGTCATTAGCTAAATCAAAAAGTTCGCTAGCATCATTAACTGCATTGAAAGCATTTTCATAGTTTTTTAACAGATTAGAAATTTTTGTTTTTTCTTTGCCTATAACACCTGCTTGTTTAACATCGCTCCAAAAACTTGGAGAATTTTCTAATTTTTCTATTTCTTCAAGACGTTTTTTTATATCATCTGGTTTTATAATAGAGGCGATATTATTAACTTTATTTTTAAGAGTTTTAATAAGTTCATTAAATTCATAATTATCCATAAAATTCTTTCTTGATATTTATAAAATTTTTATAATTTTATCAAAAAATTAAAAATTTTATTTTAAGTTTTAAATATTTAGTTATTAAATAATACTTGGCAATCGATTTTTTTTAGATAAATAAAATTATCTAAAATTATAATTTATTCTTTTTAAATTCTCTCTTCAACCTAGGCACATCTTTGAATATAAATTTGATATACCCCCCCCCATACCAATTTTTATTAGCCTGTATTAAAGCCTCTCCTAATTTATAAGTAAAACATTCTTTTTCTTTTAAGGCTTCATTGTAATCAGGATAAGTTTCTAAACTAGGCAAGGCTAAGTTTGGATCTTGTTTTATTTTTTCTTCATAGATTTTTTGTTCAAATTTATGTTTATCTTTTATATAAGATAATACATAAGGCATTCTTATGAAGCCAAATATACTTTTTGAATTTTCTATTAAAGCTTGTCCTAATTTATAAGATAAGTGATTATGAATTCTTGCTTTTGCTGAATTTGGATTTATCATAGTAAGTTTAGGCATTATTGCATTTATTTTTATACCCATTTGTTTGGCTAGTTTTTTATTTTGTAATTTTTTAAAGATTAAATCTTGCTCTAGGTTTGCTAATTCTAAGTTCGTTTTTTGGTTAATTTTTAAATTTTGCTGACTTAGATCAGAAATTTGTTTTTGCAAAGGAGCTAATTTTCTTGAATCCATTATGGCGCAATACTCATCAATAATTTCTTTATAAAATTTTATAGGTGGGATTAAATGATTAAAATCATATTCTTTTTTTATTGTTATTTTTTCATAAGCTAGAATTTCAAAATTTGTAGTTTGAGAATAAGGAATATAATCATTTTTAACAAGAAAAAAACTAATAAAATTCATACTAGAATTTAAAAGTGGTTTAAATTTCATATTAGGTTTTATGCTTAAATCATCAAAGTGAGTAAAATTAGTAAAACCAAGATGAGAAAAGTTAATTCCCCATTCTATCTCTTTTTTATTTATAAATTTAAATTTGCCTTTAGAATCCCAAAAATGAATTCCTATAATTTTATAATCATTATATTTTTGATCAATTTCTAATTCATCATTGTGATCTATAAATAAACATTCTTCTTTAAAACTTGAATTTTCTTTGGTGAAGCACTCTTTAGAAAGTTTTTTACTAAAATATTTAGCTTTAATAATTTTAAAAGTAGGATTATCATAAGAAAAATTAATTTTTTTAGGTTTTAAAAACTTATGAAAATTATTTGCTATATTTTCTCCTAAAGTTCTCATAACAAAATCAAAATCATGAGCACCATCTCTTAGGGCTTGAAAAGTATAAAGTAAATTGGTTTTGATATAAAATTCTTGTAAATCTATAACATTGAAACCATATTTATTAGCTAGTTTTTTATGAAAATTATTAATACTTTTTATACATACTTCATTCATCCAAGTTTGAGGAGTGGGAGTTATAAAAACTATAATTTTTTTATTTAAATGAAAAAGCTCTTTATAAAACCAATCAATAATTTCAAAAGAATATTTTAAACTGTTTATATTATTATACATTCCTATATCATGGACATTGGAAGAAGTTATGATTAAATCAGAATTTTTTAAAATTTCATAATTCCTTTTTAATTCATAAAGGTTTTGTAAAGCTGAGGTTCCTCCAAGAGCAAGATTACTTACTTTAAATCCTTTTTTTCTTAAACCTACTTGAATGCCATTAACCATTACAAAAGCACTGCCACCAAGTAAAACTATATTTTTATTTAACATTAAATTTCTCACTAATCTTTGATATAATTTTGGCGTCGGATTATATCAAAAAAAAAAAAAATAAAAGTAGGGAAAATGCCAAAACTTTATCTTTTATCTTTGGGTTGTAATAAAAATTTAGTTGATAGTGAAATTATGCTAGGTCGTTTAAGTGAGTATGAAATTTGTGATGAACCAAATAAAGCAGATGTGATTATTGTTAATACTTGTGGGTTTATTGAAAGTGCTAAAAAAGAAAGTATAGAAGCGATTTTAAATTTACATGAACAAAGAAAGAAAAATTCCCTTTTAGTAGTTACAGGTTGTTTGATGCAACGTTACCGCGAAGAGCTTATGAAAGAACTTCCAGAAGTTGATCTTTTTACAGGCGTAGGTGATTATGAAAGAATTGATGAGATGATACTTAAAAAAACAAATTTATTTTCAAGTTCAACTTATTTGCAAAGTGAAAATTCTAAACGCATTATCACAGGATCAAATTCCCATGCTTTCATAAAAATCGCCGAAGGATGTAATCAAAATTGTTCTTTTTGTGCTATCCCAACTTTTAAGGGCAAACTAAAATCACGTGAAATTTCAAGCATAGTAAAAGAAGTTAAAGATTTAGTAAAAAAAGGTTACAAGGATTTTTCTTTTATCGCTCAGGATACAAGCTCGTATTTATATGATAAAGGGCAAAAAGATGGACTTATTTATTTGATCGAAGAGATAGAAAAGATAGAAGGCATAAAAGCAGCTAGAATTTTATATCTTTATCCTACAAGTGTGAGTAAAACTTTAATACAACGCATTATTGACTCTAAGATTTTTGTGAATTATTTTGATATGCCTTTGCAACATATTAGTGATAATATGCTTAAAGTTATGAGAAGAGGAATGAATTCTGAAAAACTTAAAGAAATATTAACTTTAATGAGAAATGCTAAAGATAGCTTTTTAAGAACAGGTTTTATTGTAGGACATCCTGGCGAAAGTGATGAAGATTTTAATGAGCTTTGTGAATTTGTAAAAGATTTTGATTTTGATAGAATAAGTGTTTTTGCTTATTCTAAAGAAGAGGATACTGCTGCTTTTAATATGGAGCAAATTCCTTTTAAAACTATAAATTCAAGACTTAAAAAAATAGAAAAAATTGTAGATAAAGTGATAAATGAGAGTTTTAAAAAAGAAGTAGGTAAGAGACGCTTAGTGGTTTGCACAGGAGAAAGTAGCGAGGGTGAATTTTTTATTGCTGGAAAAGATTTAAGATGGGATAGGGAAATTGATGGAGAAATCCTTATCAATGAAAGCGAATGTGGAAATTTAGAAATGGGACAAATTTATGAGTGTGAAATTTTACAAAGCGTTGATAAAAAACTTATTGCAAAAGCTTTGAAAAAATATGCAGATTAAAGAGGAAATTTTAGAATTTTTAAGAAAAGGTAAAAATTTATTAGCTTTTTCTTATGGAAGTGATTCTACCGCACTTTTTTATTTTTTGATGCAAGAAAAAATTGAATTTGATCTTGCTATGATCAATTATAAAACAAGAAAAAATAGCGATTTAGAAGAAGATGAAGCTAAAAAACTTGCTTTTAAATTTAATAAACAAATTTTTACTATTTCAGCTCCTTTTTTTAAAAATAATTTCGAGCAAAATGCAAGAGCTTTTCGTTATGATTTTTTTGAAAAGATTTGTTTTAAATATCATTATAATAATCTCATTTTAGCTCATCATTTAAACGATCAACTAGAATGGTTTTTAATGCAGCTTTCGCGTGGAGCAGGGGTGATAGAGCTTTTAGGAATGAGTGAATTTGAAAAATGTAAAAATTATAATCTCTTACGCCCTTTACTCTTTACTTCTAAAAATAAAATTTTAAGCTTTCTAAATAAAGAAAATATCAAATACTTTAATGATGAAAGCAATGAAAATGAAAAATATTTTAGGAATTATATTAGAAAGCATTTTTCAAATGATTTTGTAAAGGAATTTGAAGAAGGTTTAAAAAAAAGTTTTAAATATATTCAAAAAGATAAAGAAAAACTTTTTGATATAGAAAAAATAAAAGAATTTAAAGATCTTTTAATTTGCCCAAGAGATGAAGGCTATATTGCAAAGGCTGTAAAAATTCAAGGAATTGTTTTAAGTGCAGCCCAAAGAAAAGAGGCTTTAAAGGGTGATTGTATTTTAGGTGGAAAAATAGGTGTGGTTTATAAAGATAAAAGTGCTATTGTATTTAAGCACGAAATTTGTGAAAAATTACCTAAAAAATTTAAAGAAGAATGTAGAATTTTTAAAATTCCAAGGCTTTTAAGAGCTTATTTATATAATCATCATATAAGCCCTTCAGATTTTATTTTGCAATTTTAAAATTCTTTGATAACTTAGATGAGTAAGAAAAATTATAAAAAAAACTTGTAAAAATATACCCAAAAGCGGTAAAGTTGAAAGCAAATAAAAACAAAGTGTGCTGAATTTAAACTCTAAAGGAGAGAATTTATTTTGAAAAAAATTAAAATTTTCCCTGTCTAAAACAGAGCTTGTAACATCTAATATTAAAAGTTTATGAAATAGATAATAAAATACAAGATAATAAATAAAAAGATTTATAAAAGGTAAAAATAAAAAAAGAGTACATAGCACAAAAAATGCTATAAATTTTAGAAATATTTTTAAAAATTCAAAAATGATTTTTATAAAAGAAATTTCATTTTTTATTTCATAATGATAATATTTTGAGTTGATTTCTTTAACAATAAAAGGTGTTAAAAAAGATGTGATAAAAAGTGCTAAAAAAACAGAAGCAAAAATAATAACAAGACTAGAAAATAAAATACTTATAATCGCTATAATAACCTGCATAAAATGAAAAGCATAAAGCCATGCCCAAAAAGAATTTTCATCTATACTAAATAAGGTATTAAAATAATTAAATAAGAATGAAAATCCAAAAATAACTAAAATACTTACAAATAAAAAACTAAAAAGAAGTGGAATAAAAGCATATTTTAAAAATTTAATACTTAAAAAATCTTTTAAGGCAAGTTTAAAAATGAGCATTATTTGACTTTTTTATAGTATTCTTCAAGACTTTGATAGATTTCTTTATAATCAAATTTATTCTCTAAAATTTCATTTAAAATTTCGTTATCTTCTTTACCATTCCAATTTTTTTTATAACTTCCTTCTTTATAACCATGTTCTTGTCTAAAGATATTTAAAATGTTTTTACCTATATAAGTTTTATAAAGACTTTCTAAATTTAAACCACACTTAATAGCTAAAGCAAAATAATTTGATAAAAGAGTATATAAGCGTAGATTAAAACCACTACACTCATGAATTAGTAATTCAATGTCATTTAAAATATTATAAGTATCGCTCTCATTAGGCTTCATTTTTTCTTTAGAAAAGTCTTGAAAAATACTTATAGAGCTAATTTCCATAGCAATATTGTTATAATTTTTGTCGTTTTTATACTTTTCAAGTAAAAGACTAAGAATAAAATGCCAAATATCTACTAGTTCAATATGGACATTATTCCAGTCAGTTGATGAGGCGATATTTTTCCAATGCTTCCAAGCAAAGGAGTCTATAAGCTCTGCACATTCCATATAAATACAACGTCTCCAACTTATAAGCTTGCCTTCTTTAGTATAACCATTTTCCCATCCAATACCATTTGTTTCATCATTTAGTTTTTGTTGAAGTTCTAACATATTTTTTAGTATTTCTATTGTCTGCATAATTTTCTTTCTTAAATTTTTATATAATTATACTAAAAAATATATTTTAAATTTTTGAAAGTAAATAATGCAAAAAGAGTTAATTTTAGCCTCAAGAGATGATGGGTTAGGAGAAAGATTAAGAGCTATTTTGAATGCACTTTATATTGCTAAGCGTTTGAATTTTGATTTTGGTTTTATATGGCACCCTTTAAATGCTAGTGAAACTGAAGTAGCTAAAAATAAATTAGCTCCTGTTGTTGTTCCTTGTGTAGACGAAATTTTTTCTAAAGAATTTATACAAAAGTATTCTTATAATGGTATTTTTGAAAATCGTATGGATGAATTTGGCAAATTTAAGAGAAAAAGCATAAATTCTTTAAAAGATACAAAAGTTTTAAATTTCCCAATTCACGCTACACAAAAGCGTCTTGATACAATTTTTAATGATTTAGATACTAAAGAATATAAATTAAATTTGATTAAAATCTGGCAAGAGCTTGATTTTGCTCCTAAAATAAAAGAAATTTTAAAAGAAGCTGAAGAAAAAATTATTAATTTAAAGAAAAATATTGATAATAAGCAGCTTTGTTCTTTGCATATAAGAGTAGGAGATGCTATTTTTTTAAATAAATTTCAAAAACAAATTATAAGACCTAATATTTTTGCAAGAGCTCTTAATTTTACACTTGCTATAGAAATTATTAATAAAGAATTAAAAAATAATAATGCTATTATAGTTTTTAGTGATGATTTATCTTTGCTTGAATGTTTTAAAAATGAACTTCCAAATTTATTAAATCTTAATGAAATACAAAAAAAGAAATTATTTTTTTCTATAGATTTATGTGATAAAAAAGATTATGTTTATAAGGCTTTATATGAAAATGCTTTAATGTCTTGGTCTGATAAAATTTATTATACCAAAACATCAGGTTATGCAAATTTAGCTGTTTTAACTGGTAAATATAAAGAAGATATTGGAATTTATGAGTATTTTAGTGATGAAGAGCAATATAAAATTATTCAAAAATATTTAGATCGAATCAATGTTCATTCTTTTCATAAATCTTTTATTTGTTTTCATGGCTTTAGACTTGCTAAAATTTTAAAAAAATCTTTAGAAGAGATAAAATTTTGGCTTAAAAAAGCCCATTTTTATAATCCAAATAACGATGCCTTTCATCTTTTATGGATAGAAATTCTATTTAAAGAAAAGCAAATTAAAGAAGTAAATGAGTGTATTGAAAATTTACTTATGCAAAGAAAAAATGCCTTTTTAGAGACCTTATTTTGTGGCAATACAAGATATTATTGTGATTTTATATTTGATTATTTTTTTAAGTATGCTAAAAAAGGTTTTGAAAATATTGATTACATTGCAAGCTCAATTGCTTTGAATTTAGGATGCAATGAACTTTTTGAATTTTATTTTAAAGAAATTAAAGATAAATTTCAAACTCCTTTTAATTTTGAAAAAAAATAGGTGCTGAGTTTTTGATGAAAAATCATTTAAACTATAAATTAGGTGAGGCTATGGTAAAAAATTCTTTTACTTTGAAAACTTTACTTAAAAATCCTTTGGATTTATTGATAATATATTTACAGTTTAAAAAAGATAAATTTAAGCATATTAGATCTTTATCTTCTTATAAAGATCATGAAAAGGCTTTAAAATTTGTAAAAGATCATCTTTATTATAAAATAGGTTATGCTTTAATCAAGGCTCAAAAAACTTGGCATAAGGGTGGATATTTTATTTTTATAAAAGAGCTTAAAAAAATTGCGAAAGAATATAAATATAAAAAAGAGGAACGAAAGAATTTAAAGAAAATTTATAATATTTAAGTTATCGTTAATTAAATTTAGAAATTTTTACAAATTTAGATATAGGATTAAAAAATATTTAATATTTTAAACTATAATACTCTTGCCTTAAGGCAAGAGTATTAAGCATAAAGATTAAGATTATTTTCTGTGTTATTTTTATTTTCTTTGGCTATTTCTTGTTGTTTTTCAAGTTGTTTTTTCATTTGTTCTAAAACTTCATCTAAAAGCTTTTTACTATCTTCAAGCATTGAAGTATTTGTTTCTGTGCTTGGAGTTTGATTTTTATTAAGTAAATTTTGCAATTTGTTGGTAAAATTGTTCATAATAGCATTTTGATGATTCTCATCATTTGGAGTTGGTAAGACATTTGCTATTTGCATTGCACTAGTAATAAGTTCTTTTGGGTTTAACTCTCCTACTTTACTTTTGCTTAAGAAATCTTGTATCATTGGTTCAACTTCTTTCATAGCATCTTTGATTTCATTTAAATCATTTTGAGTAAGTTTTGAACCTTCAAAGCTAAAACTAAAACCATATTGACGTTTTAAATTTAAATTTTTACCTTCTTCGTTATTATAGTTTATACTTTGGTTATCATACATAGAAAAAGTAAGATGCTTACCGCTTTTTGTCGTATAATCCATAGAAAAATTTTGACTTTTACTTGCACTAAGTTCCATTTTGAACTCCTTTTATAGTGGACTTTAATTTTAGATCGGATTTTTTTAAATTTATTTTAGTATAATTTTTTATGGATCAAAGAATTATAGATTTTTTACAAAATAATGAAATTTTAAGTTTTGCAATGCAAGATAGCGAAGAAGTTTATATTGCTAATGCTTTTTATGTTTTTGATACTTTTGATTTTTCTTTTATCATCGCTTCTGATCAAAACACCAAACATATAAAACTTTCTATTATTAACCCTTGTGTGGCAGTGAATGTTTATCAAGGTAAAAAAATTGCTTTATTAAAAGGAGTTCAAATAAAGGCTAAATTCATAAATGCTACCAAAGAACAAGAAAAGCTTTATTATCAAAAATTTCCTTTTGCAAAATTTCAAAAAGGTATAAGAATTTATGCTTTATATATTTTATGGACTAAATTCACTGATAATACCTTAATGTTAAATAAAAAAATTGAATTTCAAAGAAATTGATTAACAAAAAATGTATTATAATTTTTTAAAATTTATAAAATAGAGAAAATAGATGTTAAATGTTATTTATGCTCTTTTTTTTAGAGAGTTAAAAACAAGATTTGGTGCAAACAGACATTTGGGATATATTTGGGTTGTAGGGGAGCCCATGTCTGTTATTTTGGTTATTACTATAATTGGAACTCTTATTAGAGAGTATCATCATCAAGTAATGCCAGAAGGAATTTCTATTTTTATGTTTTTAATTTCTGGTATTATGCCCTTTTTTATGTTTAGAAGTATAGCCAATCAACTTATGAATGGCGTAGGGGCAAATTTAGCTTTATTTGCTTATAAACCTGTAAAACCAATTCATGTATTTATTGCTAGGACTTTACTTGAATTTTGTATTTATTTTGTGATTTTTATCGTTATTTTATTTTTTGCGGGTTGGTTTTTTCATTTAAATGTTTTACCAAGACATTTATTAGATGTTGCTTTTTGTATTTTTTTATTGATGTGCTCAGGTTTTGCACTGGGGGTTTGTTTTGCAATTATTCATCATTTTTTTGAACCTTTAAGAACTTTACTTGCTTATTTTAGCATTGTTTTTTATTGGACCTCGGGTATTATTTTCCCTACTTGGCTTATACCTAAACCTTTGCTTGATGTATTTTATTATAATCCTTTGCTTCATATTATGGAGCTTTTAAGGTATAATTTTTTTGATAATTATCCTTTATATGAGGATTGTAATTATGAGTATCCTATTTTTTGTATAGCCATTGTACTTTTTATAGGATTATTTTTTTATTATTACAATAGACAAGCCCTAACAGCAACGAAAAGACAATGATAAAGCTTATAAATTTAACTAAATCTTATCCTTTATTTAATGGTCAAAGGCATTATATTTTTAGAGATTTTACTTTTGAATTTCCTGAAAATTGTAGTATTGGTTTAATGGGCTATAATGGAGCTGGAAAATCAACACTTATGAGACTTTTAAGTGGTGCTGAGCTTCCAGATAGTGGAAAAATTATAACTAATAAAAAGTTATCTTGGCCTTTAGGATTAAATGGTGCTTTTCAGGGTTCTTTAACTGCTAGAGATAATGTTAAATTTGTAGCAAGGGTTTATGGTTATAAAGGAGAAAAACTTAAAGAAAAAATTAAATTTGTAGAAGAATTTGCAGAACTTGGAAAATTCTTTAATGAGCCTATGAAAACTTATTCTTCAGGTATGCAAGCTAGAATTGCTTTTGGACTTAGTATGGCATTTGACTTTGATTATTATTTAATTGATGAAGCTGGAGCAGTTGGAGATCCTAAATTTAGAGAAAAAAGTATAAAACTTTATAGAGAGAAATTAAGCCAATCTAAAGTTATTATGGTTTCTCATAATATTGCCGAAATTAAACAATGGTGTGATAAAATTATTTTTATGGAAAATGGAAAAATTACAGTTTATGATGATATCGAAGAAGGTATAGCTGTTTATCAAGGAAAAGCTTAATGGAAGAAAAGAAAAGTTTATTAGAAAAAATTAAAGATTTAAGTATATTTGATTCTTTTAAAATCGTTTGGTTTTTAATGATTTTTGTTGTGATTTATTATATTTTAATAGCAGCTAATCGTTATGTAACAACTATGAGTTTTGATGTAAGATCAACAAGTAGTGGTAGTATTCAAACAAGTGGAATTTTATCTTTGCTTTCTAGTGCTTCCGTGTCAAATGAGGATATCAAATATTTAAAAGGTTATATTTATTCTTCTGATATGCTTAATTTATTGGAACAAAAAATTAAAATAAAAGAACTCTATGCAGATCAAAATATAGATTTATTTTATAAATTATGGGAATCAAGTTCCAATGAAGCCTTTTTAAGATATTATCAAAATCGTATAAAGATCCATACAGATGATAAAACAGGTCTTTTAAATATCGAAGTAGAAGGTTTTACTCCAGAATCCTCATATTTGATTGCAAAAACAATTATGGAAGAGAGCGAAAAATTTGTAAATGAAGTTTCTCATAAGGCAGCAAGAGATCAAATGATATTTGCAGAAAATGAGGTGGTTAAATTTAAAGAAAGACTTCAAAAGGCACAGAATAATTTAATTTCTTTTCAAAATAAATATGGAGTTTTTGATCCTTTAAAACAGGCTGAAAGTAAGGCGAATTTAATTGCACAAATAGAAGCTAATTTAGCACAAAAAGAAGCTAGACTTTTAACTTTGCAAAGCTATATGAATGATAGTGCCCCAGAAATTATTACTTTAAAGGCTGAAATTGTAGCAATTAAGAAACAACTTAATAAAGAGCAGGCTAAAATTTCATCTAATACCTCAAGTAAAAAGTTAAATGATTTAGCAGCTAAATTTCAAGATCTAACTATAGAAGTAGGCTTTGCAGAAGAAGCTTATAAAACAGCTTTGAAAGCTTATGAGAGTGCTAGAATAGAAGCTCTAAGAAAGATAAAACAATTAGTTGTGATACAAAATCCAAGTAAACCCCAAAGTGCAAAGTATCCAGAAAGGATTTATGACATTGTTACAGCATTTATAGTTTTATCTTTAGCATATGGGATTCTTAAATTTATTAAAATGATTATAGAGGAGCACAAATACTAAAATGAAAAAAATATTTATATTACTTATTTCATTTATTTTTTCTTTTGCAGCAGTAGATATATCTCAAATTGTTGCAAGTGAGAATAATACTCCAGTTTTTGAACAGAATGTATCTTCGGTATATCCTAGGGATATAGAAAATAATTCAAGTACTATTTTAATGGGACAAACAGCTATTCCTCTTGTTTTTGGAGCAGAACTTTTTAATGGAAATTTTAAAAATTTTACTCAAAGGGTTTATAATCCTGATTATAAAATTGCAGTCGGAGATCAAATAAGCTTAAAAATTTGGGGAGCTGTTGAATTTTCTCAAATTTTAGTAGTGGATTCTCAAGGTAATATTTTTATTCCAAAAGTAGGGGCTATTAATTTATTGGGAGTAAAAAATAGTGCTTTAGTTTCTGTGATTAAATCTAAGGTAAGTCGTATTTATAAAAATAATGTTTTTGTTTATGCGGATATGAATGCTTATCAGAATGTTTCTGTTTTTGTTACAGGAAGCGTTAATGCTCCAGGTCTTTATCAAGGATTAAGCTCTGATTCAATTATTCAGTATTTAGATAAAGCACAAGGTATCAATTTAGAATATGGAAGTTTTAGAAATGTGCAAATTTTAAGAAATAATGAAGTAATTAAAAATATAGATTTATATGATTTTCTTCTAAAAGGAAAAATGGAACTTTTTCCTTTTAGAAGTGGAGATGTAATTTTAGTTGGAAATGTTCAAAAATATGCTTTTGTAAGCGGAGATGTTCAAAAACCTTTTCGTTTTGAGCTTGGAGATGATATTAAAACTTTAAGTGATTTAGCTAAAATTGCTGGAGCCAAACCTATAGTAACAAATGCTATTGTAAAAACATACGCAGATGATCACAAGCTTGATGTTCATTCTTATAATAAAATGCAATTTGAAAAAGTTATTTTAAGAACGGGTGATGAGGTTGAATTTCAGCCAGAATATGTTTCGCAAAATATTAGTATATCCATAAAAGGGGAACATGATGGTTTAAGTACTTTGGTGATACGAAGAGGGACTACATTAAAAGATGTTTCAAGGCTTATAAAAGTAAATAGTCAATCAGATATAAACTCTTTGCAAATTTTTAGAAAAAGTGTTGCTAGAACGCAAAAAGAGCTTATCAAGGCACAACTTAAAGAACTTGAAACCTTAGCTTTAACTAGTACTTCTGTTACTCCACAAGGTGCAGCTATACGTGCTCAACAATCAAGAACTATTTTAGAATTTATACAAAGAGCAAAACAGGTAGAACCTAGAGGACAAATTGTTATAGATGATGTGAAAGCTTATGATACTATTACTTTAGAAGATGGAGACATTGTAAATGTCCCAAGTAAAAACAATCTTATTATAGTTCAAGGAGAAGTATCTTTGCCAGGTGCATTTGTTTATACTAAAAAAGAGGATTTAAAATTTTATATAGATCAAGCAGGAGGTTATGGAGATAGGGCAGATACTTCTAAAGTTCTGGTTATAAGAATCAATGGCAAAGCTGAAAAATATCACAATGGCATGAAAATAGAAGCAGGAGATTCTATTTTGGTATTGCCAAAAATAGAAAGTGAAAATTTGCAAATCTTTAGTATGCTTACTCAAATTCTTTATCAAATTGCTATTGCAACTAATGTTGTATTAAAAATATAGGAATAAAAATGTTAAATAGTATTGAAATTGCTAAAGAGGTTTTTAAAACAGAAGCAGAAGCCATTAGACATTTGTCTAAAAATTTAGATGATAATTTTACCAAGGCAATTGTTCTTATATTAAATACTAAGGGTCGTTGCGTTGTTAGTGGAATGGGTAAATCAGGTCATATAGGAGCAAAAATAGCTGCAACTTTAGCAAGTACTGGAACACCTAGTTTTTTTATCCATCCTGGAGAAGCTTTGCATGGTGATTTAGGTATGCTTACTTGTGATGATGTTTTAATTGCTATTTCAAATTCTGGGGAAACTGAAGAGCTTTTGAAAATTGTTCCTGTGATAAAAAGAAGAAAAATTCCTCTTATAGTAATGAGCGGAAATTTAAAATCAACCTTAGCAAAACAAGGAGATATTTGTTTAAATATTTCTATCACCAAAGAAGCTTGTCCTTTAAATCTTGCTCCTATGTCCTCAACAACTGCAACTTTGGTTATGGGAGATGCTTTAGCAGCAGCTTTAATGAAAGCTAGAAATTTTAAACCAGATGATTTTGCACTTTTTCATCCAGGTGGAAGTTTAGGACGTAAGCTTTTAACAAAAGTTAAAGATCTTATGGTTTCAGAGAATCTTCCAATAGTTCATCCTGAAACTGAATTTAATGATCTTGTTAATGTAATGACATCTGGAAAATTAGGGCTTTGTATAGTATTAGAAGATGAAAAGCTTGTTGGTATTATCACTGATGGAGATTTGCGTCGTGCTTTAAAAGCTAGTGATAAACCAAGGTTTGATTTTAGGGCTAAGGAAATTATGAGCACTAATCCTAAATTAGTAGATGCAGATGCTATGGCAAGCGAAGCAGAAGAGATCATGTTAAAATATAAAATTAAAGAAATTATAGTTGGAAAAAAAGAAAAAGTTGTAGGAATTATTCAGCTTTATGCTATAGGAAATGTTTAGTGACCCTTTTGTCTGTTATTATTCCTTTTGGATTAAGCAAAGAGCGTCTTTATATTCAAGATAGAATTTTTGAAAAAATAGAGGATTTTAAAGATTTAAAAGAGATAGAATTTATTTTTGTAGAAGGTTATTCTTCTTTAAAAAATAATTTAAAAGAAAAAATAATTCAAAATAATTACATTTATTTAAAAGATGATTCTCAAATTAATTTTTTTTCACAAGGAAAATGCAGAAATTTGGGCGCTTCTTTTGCTAGCTCTTCTGTTATAATGTTTTTAGATGTAGATTGCTATCTTTCTAAAGAAAGCTTTTTAAAAATTCTTAATTTAATTAAAATAAAAAATATTTCCTTAAATTTAAATGCTTTACTTGTTTTACCTGTTGTTTATCTTACGCAAGAAGCAAGTAACTCCTTAAAAAAACAAGATCAAAGTTTATGGGATAGTTTAATACAAAATGATCTAATAAGCGGAAAAAATACTTATGTTAAATTTTTTGCTCCAAGTTCTACTTCAAGTATAGTAATAAATAAACATACTTTTTTAAAGCTTGGTGGAAATGATGAAAGATTTATAGGTCATAGTTACGAAGATTTTGATCTTTTTGCTAGAATTTTAAAGTCTTGTATTGAATTTGAAAAGATGCCCTCTAATTTAAATTATGATTCTAGAAATTGGAATTTTTATAATTTTGAAGGTTTTAGATCTTGGTTTTCATTGCTTGGTTATGAAGCTTGTTTTTATGGAATTTATATGTATCATTTTTGGCACATAGAACCAAATCAAAATGGTTACATGGATAGAAGACATAGAAATCATAAACTTTTTTATAAGAATTTAAAAAATATGCAAACACATAGTTTAAAACCTTTACAAGTTTTTCAAGCTAAAAATGAAAAAGTTTTAATACTTTTTAAAGATAAAAATTATGATTTTAAAGATGTTAGTATTTATATAGGGGAAATCATTTATAAGAATATAAATGATTTTATAGATAAAGAATTAAAATATGAGCTTTTATTAGATTTTTTACAACAAGAAAAAATTACTAAAGTATTTTTAGATGCAAATATAGAATATAAAATGACTAATATAAAACATTTAGATGTATTTTATTTTCAAAAAGGGATTTTGCCAGATTCTTGGTATTTTTATAAAGACTTACAAAAACACTATGAAAAAAGAGAATGGGATAGAAAATTAAGCAATGAAGAGAAATTGCAAATTTATAATTATTTGCTTACTTTAAGTCATAATGATAAGAAAAATATTAAACAAACAATAGAAAAATTGAATATTGATATGGAAAAAGATTTATTAAATTTTGTTTTTTATCTTAAAAATAAGCTTTATAGTTTTACATATAGAAATGATTTTTTTCAAATTATCTTAGATAAAGAAAGATACTTGATAGCAGAAAAAAATGATAAAAGTTTTTATTGTTTACATTCTTTTATATATAAACCTTATTTATTTGAGTTAAAAAATATACAGTTATTTAGTTTTGTTTATAAAATATTAGGTTTATCTTATTTAAAAGCTAAAATTTCGCAAACCAAATTTTATCGTTTATTGAGAAAATGGTTATTTAATTTTAACTATAAGAAAAAAGGAGTTTTATGAAAATTTTGGTAGTAGGAATAGGTTATGTTGGTCTTGCTAATGCTATACTTTTATCAAGACAATATGATGTTTTATTAGCAGATATAGATGAAAACAAAGTAAAATGCGTCAATAATAATAAATCTCCTATAAATGATGAATTAATTGAAAAATTTTTTAGAGAAAATCCCGATAAATTAAAGGCGGTTTTAGCAGATACTTCACAAGTTTATAAAGATTTTGACTATATAATTATTGCTGTTTCAACAAATTATAATGATACTATTGATTTTTTTGATACAAAGAATATAGAAGATATTTTAAAGAAAATTAAGAACATTAATTCTAATGCTATAGTTATTATTAAAAGTACTATTCCTATAGGATATACAAAAAGAATTAAAAAAGAATTTAAATTTGATAATATAGTTTTTTCACCGGAGTTTTTACGCGAAGGAAGTGCTCTTTATGATTGTCTAAATCCAAGCAGAATGATTATAGGCGATAAAGGGAATTTAGGCAAACAAGTTGCTGAATTATTTTATAAAAGTATTCAAAAAAAGAATCTTAAGACTTTTTTTATGGATTCTGATGAAGCAGAAAGTGTTAAACTCTTCTCAAATACTTACTTAGCTATGCGTATCAGTTTTTTTAATGAAATTGATACTTATGCAAAAAACTATAATTTAAATGTATTAGATATTATTAATGGTGTATGCGCAGATCCTAGAATAGGAGATTATTATAATAATCCAAGTTTTGGTTATGGCGATTATTGTTTACCTAAAGATACGAAACAACTTTTGGCAAATTTTAAAAATATCCCAAATAGTCTAATTAAAGCTATTGTGGAATCAAATGAAGTTAGAAAGAAATTTATAAGCAATTCGATCTTGTCTCGGAATGTAAAAAATATAGGTATTTTTAGACTTATAATGAAGAATAATTCTGATAATTTTAGAAATTCTGTTATCCTAGATATAATTAACTATTTAAAGAAATATAACAATGATTTAAATTTCATTATACATGAACCCTTATTGAAAGATGATAAATTTCAAGGTATTAAAATTGAAAATAATCTTAATAGTTTTATTGAAAAATCAGATTTAATTGTAGCTAATCGTATTAGTCGTGAACTTATAAAAGTAAAATCTAAAATTTTTTCTAGTGACTTATTTTTAACAGATTTGTAATTAAAGATGAAAACTGTTGGTGTGGTTATACCGATATATAACGTAGAAAAATATTTAAGAGAATGTTTAAATAGTGTTATAAATCAGACTTATAAAAAATTAGAAATTATTTTGGTAAATGATGGAAGCACTGATAAGAACTCATTTAATATAGCAAAAGAGTATACTCTTACAGATACAAGAATAACTCTCTTTAATAAAGAGAATGGAGGGCAGAGTACAGCTAGAAATATTGGTATAAAATATTTTAATGGAGAATATAGTTTTAAAAATAGAACTAAAATATTAAAAGAAAATTCTCTAATAGAATTTAATGTGGAAGGTGATAATTCTTATAAAGTATATTCTATGTATAAAAGTCATAAAGCTTTTAAGAATGAAAAAGAACTGAAAGAATTTAAAAATCCAAATATTGATTATATAATTTTTTTAGATTCTGATGATTACTGGAAGGTTAATTGTATTGAAGAATGTATTAAGAGAATGAATGGGGTAGAAATAGTATGGTTTAAAAGTGAACCATACTTTGAAGGGCATTTTAGAAAAAAATGGAGTTCGCTTTTAGAGTTGTACAATTATCAAGAAAGAATTATTACTCCTATTGAATGGTTAAAAAGAAGTATTGAATATAATATAACTAGTTTTTATTTTATTTGGTCTGGAATGATTGATTTTGACTTTTTGAAAAGTTTAAGATTAAAATTTATTGATCGTATTATTCATGAAGACCATCATTTTGGAATGTTATTATTTTTTCAGAGTAATTTAATTTATGTTTTTCCTAGAGAGATGCATATTTATAGAATTAGGCAAAATAGTACAATAAATATATCTAAAGGTTTTAAATATCCCAATCATTTAAAAGATCTTGTAAAAGCTTTTGATAATTATGATACAATTAAGCAATACTATTCTTCTGCAAGTATATTTTTTGTTTTAAATTTAAGTATAATTTTTTTATCTTCTCAAAATAAAAAAGGTGCTGATTTATTTAAAGAAGCTTTTTTTGATCATATGATTGAAAATGCCTTTAAAATATTTTTTATAGACAATGATCCTTGGAAGTTGAAGCCAAGGTTGTCTATTGTTTTGAATAATTATTTTATTTTTTGGAAATTTTTTAAAAATAAAAAACTTTTTTTATTATATAAATACTTTAGAAAAATTACTAAGTTTTTAACAAGAGTATTAATAAAAAAATGATATCATTAAAAATTAAATTCAAAAATTTGGTGTTTTTATGTATGATTATTTAATAGTTGGTAGCGGTTTATTTGGTAGTATTTTTGCATATGAGGCTTCAAAAAAGAATTTAAAGTGTTTAGTTGTAGAAAAAAGATCTCATATAGGCGGGAACTGCTACACTCAAAATTTAGAAGATATTAATGTTCATAAATATGGAGCCCATATTTTCAGAACTTCCAATATTAATATTTGGAATTATATGGAACAGTTTTGCGAGTTTAATCATTTTATAAATTCTCCTATAGCTAATTATAAAGGTTCAATTTATAATTTACCTTTTAATATGAATACTTTTAGTAAATTATGGAATATAAAAACTCCAGACGAAGCAAAACAAATTATTGATAAGCAAAGAGCTATTATTAAGAATAAACCTAAAAATTTAGAAGAGCAAGCTATTTCTTTAGTGGGAACAGATATTTATGAGATTCTTATAAAAGGTTACACCGAAAAACAATGGGGGAGATCTTGCTTGGAACTACCTCCTTCTATTATAAGAAGACTCCCGGTAAGGTATATTTATGATAATAATTATTTTAATGATCCTTACCAAGGTATTCCAAAAGGCGGTTATACGAGAATTTTTAATAAAATGCTAGAAAAGTGTGAAGTTTTGCTTAATACAGACTTTTTAGAAAATAGACAAGAGCTAAAAAGTAAGGCTAAAAAAATTATATTTACCGGAGCAATTGATTCTTATTTTGATTATAGATTTGGAAATTTAGAATATAGAAGTTTAGAATTTAAACATAAAGTTTTAAATATCGAAAATTTTCAAGGAGTTGCTGTTGTTAATTATACAGATAAAAAAACTCCATTTACAAGGATTATAGAGCATAAACATTTTGAATTTTTAACTTGTCCTAAGAGTGTAATTAGTGAAGAATATCCATTAGAATGGCATAAAGGTATGGAGCCTTATTATCCGATTAATGATGAAAAAAATCAGGTTTTATATCAAAAATATCAAGAATTAGCCAAACAAGAAAAAAATATTTATTTTGGTGGAAGACTTGGAGAATATAAATACTATGATATGCAAGATGTGATAAATTCTGCACTTGAATTTTGCAAAAAAGAATTAAAGGACTGAAATGAATTATATTCCCAAAGTTTCTATTATTGTTCCTTCTTTAAATTCTATAGCTTATATTAAAGAATGTATAGACAGTATATTAAATCAAACTTTAAAAGATATAGAAATTCTTTGTATTGATGCCAACTCAACTGATGGAACTTTAGAATTATTGAAAGACTATGAAAAGCAAGATAAAAGACTAAAAGTAATAATATCAGATAAAAAAAGTTATGGTTATCAAATGAATCTTGGCATAAAAGAGGCCAAAGGAGAATATTTAGGAATAGTTGAAAGTGATGATTATATTAAAGAAAATATGTATGAAAGACTCTATGAAGTAGCTAAAGCTCAAGATTTAGAAGTCGTAAAAAGTGATTATTATGTGGTAAAAGATGGAGAGAAAATTTATACAAGATTAACTCATTTATATTATTTATATAATAAATTTCTTTGTTCTGATAATAAATTAATATTCCATTCTCAAAGCATTAATCAAATAGGAATTTATAGCCTAGATTTTATAAAGAAATATCAAATTAAACTTAATGAATCTTTGGGTGCTTCATATCAAGATAATGGACTATGGTTTCAAATTTACACTCAAGTTAATAAAATGTATTTTTTAAATGAAGCATTTTATATGCTAAGAAGAGATAATCCAAATTCTTCTATTTATAGCAAAGAAAAAGTTTATGCTATATGTGAGGAATATGATTATATACGTAACTTTTTAAATGAAAAACCAGAGTTGAATTCATTTTTACCTTATGCGACTTTTTTTCGTTACAGAAACTATATATTTACATTAGATAGAATTGATGATAAATATAAATTAGATTTTATAAAAAGGTTTGCAAAAGATTTTAAAGAAATATTAGAAAAAAATGAGTTAGATTTTACGCTTTTTGAAGAAAGTGATATTCAAAAAATTAAATTTATTATTAAAGATCCGCAAGCATATTACTTAAATTTAAATAATGTATTTGCAGAAAATACCATTTATTTTGGTGCAGCACAAAGGATTAAATCTCAACTTTCTTATAGAATTGGAAGCTTCCTTTTAAGTAAAAGTTTAACTAAGATTGTTAAAATACCTTATGAAGTGGTAAAATATAAATTTGAAAAAAAAGTTTATGATACTTTAGTAAAATTTTATCCCCATTTAAAATTACCTCGACTTGAAGAGTATTTAGATTACAATGAAGCATTAAAAACCAAAGAGCATTTAAGTTATAGGCTTGGAAATGCACTTATAAAAAATCCATTTACTTTTATATTTAAAATAAAAAAAATTTATCGTCAATATAAAAATAGATTTAATTTTTTAAATATTAGATTAGAAGATAATGAATTTTTATTACAGAGACATAGAGATATTTTTGGATATACGCCTGATTTCAAAAATCCAAAAACTTTTAATGAAAAGTTAATTTATAGAATCTTATATGATAGAAGTCCTATATATTCTTTCCTTGCTGATAAACTTAAAATGCGAATTTATGTTAATGAGATTTTAAATAGAGAAAAGAGTAATTATAGTATTTTAGATAAGGATTCGATTTTATTTAAAAAAATCGATGAATTACAAGAAGAACTTTTTAAAACAAATTCTTGTAAATATCTACCAAAACTTTATGCAATATATAAAGATTTATATGAAATTGATTTTTCGAAATTGCCAAATTCTTTTGTTCTAAAAACGAATCATGATTGCGGTGGTTATGTAATAGTAGAGAATAAGCAAAAATTTTTAAGAGATACCAAGGTTTTTTCAGAAGCTATGGAGAAGTTAAAAAAACATTTAAATTGGAATTATTATGATGTGTTTAGAGAATGGCACTATAAAAATATAGAGCCAAGAATTTTTGCTGAAGAACTCTTGTTAGCAGAAAATAAAAAACCTGCAGATACTTATAAATTTCATATTTTTGATAAAAGGAATATGTTAAATAATTATATACAAGTAACAACTGATAGGTTTGATGATTATCAAAGAGTTATATATGATTACAATTGGAAGTTGGCTCCTTTTAATTTTATGTATGAGTTAGAAAATGTAAATGAAATTGCTAAACCAGAATTATTTGATTTAATGATGGATATCTCTTTAAAGCTTTCTTATCCTTTTGATTACGTGCGAGTTGACTTATATCAACCCAATAAGCAGATTTATATCGGAGAGCTTACTTTTACACATGGTGCAGCAGGAGAAAAACTTGTTCCAAACAAATGGGATAAAAAGCTTGGTGATTTATGGAAATTGAAAAGGTTGAGCGATGCTACCAAATAAAAATATACAACAATTATCCCCCTACATTTCAATTCCTCATAAAATATGGAATTTATCTAATAAAAAAAATATATTAAAACTCGATTGGAATGAGGCTAGTATTCCGCCATCTCCTTATGTTATTAAAGCCATTAACAATTTCTTGTCTAATGGACATTTAAATTGGTATCCCAATACTAAAAATCTTGTTTTACTCGATGAATTGGCTAATTATTGTAATCAGAAGGATAGTTCTTATATAGAAATTTTTCCAAGTTCAGATGCAGCACATGAATGTATTCTTGATGTTTTTCTGGAAAAGAATGATAAAGTTTGTATTGTTGCACCTACTTATGATAACTTTAGAGCTAGAGCCAATGATGTAGGAATTCAAACGGTTATTTATCCATTAGATGAAAATTTTGATCTAGATTTTAATAAACTTGAATATTTTATTAAGGATAAAAATATCAAATTATTGTATCTTTGCAATCCAAACAATCCTACAGGAAAAGCTTATAATATAGAAAAGATTAAAGATTTAATTATTAACAATGACAATACAATATTTTTAATTGATGAGGCTTACTATGAATTTTGCAATAAGAGTGTTGAAGATATAGTTTGGCAATGTAAGAATTTAATAATAACAAGGACTTTTTCTAAAGCTTTTGCTTTGGCAAGTTTTAGAATCGGTTATGTTATTTCTCATTATGAAAATATTAAAGCTTTAAATAAATTACGTAATCCTAAAAATATTTCTATGTTATCACAAGTTGCAGCCTTTGCCGCTTTAAAAGACTTAGCTTATACAAAATCTTATGTGAATGAAGTTACTTTAGCAAGAGAAGAATTTTTGTCTTTTCTAAAGCATTTTTCAATAGCTAATAGTGGTGGCGGTGGGTATGAAATGGATTATTATCCCTCTATGGCAAATTTTATACTTATTAAAATAAAAAATGTTTCATTATTTTGTAATTTTTTACAAGAAAGAGATATTTTTATTAGATCTTATTCTCATATTATAAAGGATCATTGTAGAATTAGTATTGGAACAAGGGAGCAAATGAAAATAGTAGCTAAAAATATGCAAGAATTTAATAAGGTGAATAATCATTAAAGGAATATTATGTCTAAAGAAATTTTAGCTTTATTTGATTTTTGCGAAACTATAACAAATTTTCAAACCCTTGATAAATTTTTACCTTTAGCTGGAAAACATAATCCAAATTATGAATACAATAAAAATTTAGAAAGAAGAAATCAATACAAGAAATTAAATTTACCATATCCAAGATATGAGTGGTTAATAGATCTTCCTGTGTCAGTAGCTCAAAGAGTTGCAAAGGAATTTGTATACGATGAGATAATTAAAAATCTTAATCAAAACGTGATGGATAGACTTTTTTATCATCAAGATCAAGGACATACTATAGCTATAGTATCTGGAGGACTTGAACTTTATATAAAAGAGTTTGCTAAGATTTATAATATTAAAAATATTATTGCAGTATCTTTAGAAGAAAAATACACAAAGCTTACTGGCGATATAGCAGGTATTCATACCATGCAAGAAAGAAAACTATATAAACTTTCTTATATGTTGAATTTAAATAATTATGATTTAAAGAATTCTTATGCATATAGCGACTGTGTTAGTGATATACCTCTTTTATCATTAGTTGGAAATCCTTATGTCATTGAATGTGGAAAAGATTTAACATGGGCTAAGATTTTAAATTTTAATATTATTTATAAAGGACTGAAATGAATTATATTCCCAAAGTTTCTATTATTGTTCCTTCTTTAAATTCTATAGCTTATATTAAAGAATGTATAGACAGTATATTAAATCAAACTTTAAAAGATATAGAAATTCTTTGTATTGATGCCAACTCAACTGATGGAACTTTAGAATTATTGAAAGACTATGAAAAGCAAGATAAAAGACTAAAAGTAATAATATCAGATAAAAAAAGTTATGGTTATCAAATGAATCTTGGCATAAAAGAGGCCAAAGGAGAATATTTAGGAATAGTTGAAAGTGATGATTATATTAAAGAAAATATGTATGAAAGACTCTATGAAGTAGCTAAAGCTCAAGATTTAGAAGTCGTAAAAAGTGATTATTATGTGGTAAAAGATGGAGAGAAAATTTATAATAATGTAGTTAATTTAGCTTGCAAAGATCTTTATAATAGTGTAACTAATTGGCAAAAAGACTTTAGAATTTTTTTAGCAACTGATGGAATAAATCAAATCGGTATTTACCGATTGGATTTATTAAGAACAAATCAAATTAAACTTAATGAATCTTTGGGTGCTTCATATCAAGATAATGGACTATGGTTTCAAATTTTTTCTTTTGCAAAGAGTATATATTTTTTAAATGAAGCATTTTATATGCTAAGAAGAGATAATCCAAATTCTTCTGTTTATAGCAAAGAAAAAGTTTATGCTATATGTGAGGAATATGATTATATACGTAACTTTTTAAGAAAATATCCTTTTATAGAAAAAAGTATAGCTCCTGTTTGTGCTTTACATCGTTATGGAAACTATATATGGACTTTAGATAGAATTGATGATAAATATAAATTAGATTTTATAAAAAGGTTTGCAAAAGATTTTAAAGAAATATTAGAAAATAAAGAAGTTGATCATAGGATATTTAGTTTGCATAAAATTGAAGTTATAAATTATATCATTAAGAATCCTAAGATGTTTTATTATGGCTTAATAAACTTACAATCACGGTTTAAAAATCATTTAGTATATAAAATTGGAGACTGTTATTTTAAGGCTAATACTTTTATAAAGCGTTTAAAATTTCCTTTTTCATTGCTCAAAATTTGCCTTTGGCATAATTTTGAGCAAAAAATTTATAAAGGTTTTATTTCTTTTAGACCTGATTTGAAACTTCCTTCTCTTAGTCTGTATAACGAATTTTTAGATCTTATTAAAATACGAGATGAAGCTACTTATCAAATAGGACGCATTATTTTTAAATCTTTAAAACAATGGTATAAAGGAAAACTTTTTATTTTACCTTTTGTTCTTTATAAAAATTCTACAAAAAATAATAAAAAAGAGAATATAGGGGGGGGGGATATGAATATTATAAAAAGCTAAAATCCTCGCAATATCCAAAAGAGTTAAAAAAATGGTTTAAAAGTGTTATGTGTTATGAACTTGATTTAAAAAATCCAAAAACTTTAAATGAAAAAATTCAATGGCTTAAAATTTATGATTCTACCTCTTTAAAAACTAAATATGCAGATAAATATTTAGTAAGAAAGCATATAAAAGAAACAATAGGAGAAAAATATCTTATTCCATTAATAGCGGTTTATGATAAAGCAGATGATATAAATTTTGATATTTTGCCTGATCAATTTGTTATAAAATGCAATCATGGATCTGGTTATGTGATTATTGTAAGAAATAAAGAAGAATTAAATAAAGAAGAAACTATCCAAAAGCTTAATTCTTGGATGAATATTAATTACGCTTTTACTTATGGCTTAGAACTTCATTATAAAAATATAAAGCCAAAAATTTTAATTGAAGAATACATAGAAAATGAAAAACAAGAAAAAATAAATGATTTAGCAAAAAATAGCGGTCTTTATAGTTACTCTTTTTATTGTTTTAACTATAAAGTTAATTTTATATATATTTATAAAGGTGCAGGGAATGAGATAAAAGCAAATTGTTATGATATAAATTTAAATCTTTTGCCTTTTCGTATTAAAAGAGAGAATTTAGAAAAAGATTATAACCCTCCAAAAGAAGAAATTAAAAAAATGATAAAACTTAGCGAAAAACTTGCAAAGGATTTTATCTTTGTTAGAGTGGATTGGTTTTTGCTTAATAATAAAGATATTAAATTTAGTGAATTAACTTTTACTCCTTTTTCTGGGGTTATAGAATTCATTCCAAAAGAATGGGATTTAAAATTAGGAGAAGTATTAAAACTTAACTAATTTATTTAATTTTTTGTTTTAATTTTATATAATCTATCTTTTTAAAGGTAGATTATATGCAAAGATTTAAACAATGGTTTCTTTCTATTATAAAAAATTATAAGAGACAAGAGATAATAAGAGAACGCGCAAACCAACTTGAAACTCGCGCAAACCAACTTGAAACTCGCGCAAACCAACTTGAAACTCGCGCAAACCAACTTGAAACTCGCGCAAACCAACTTGAAACTCGCGCAAACCAACTTGAAACTCGCGCAAACCAAGTATTAGACTTTCATTTAAGAAAGATTACCCCACAAGCATTTTTAGAAGTTGTTGAAATTCATTTAGCAGAGCATTGTAATTTAAATTGTTTTGGTTGTAATCACTTTTCGCAACTTGCTAATGAGGAATTTCCAGATATTTTAAAGTTTGAAGAAGATATGAAAACCCTCGCTAGAATTAGTGAAGGTTTTATTAAAACCTTTAGATTGATGGGAGGAGAGCCTCTTTTAAATCCACAATGTAAAGAATTTATTGAAATTACAAGAAAATATTTTCCAAAAAGTGCCATTTGGCTTGTAACTAATGGAATTTTACTTAATAAACAAAAGGAAGATTTTTGGCTTTCGTGTCAGAAAAATAACGTTGAAATTAGGCCTACAAAATATCCTCTTAATATCAAATGGGAGGAAATTAAAAATTTATGTCAAAAATATCAAGTGTCCTTGGTATTTTTTAATGATGAAAAAACTATAAAAACTTCTTGGAAATTTAGTTTAGATTCTTTAGGAAAATGTGACAATTATAATAGTTTTATAAATTGCTCAATGGCGAATCATTGTATTCAATTTAAAGATGGTAAATTATTTACTTGTCCAATTTCTGCTCATATTGAACATTTTAATAAAAAATTTGTAGGAAAAGATGAAGTAAAAACAATGTTTAAGATTTCTAAATTCGATTATATTGATATTTATGGAGCTAAAAATTATCAAGAAATTTTAACTTTTTTAGCTAAACCTATACCATTTTGTAGATATTGTAAAGTTTTAGAGTGGAAGGAAGTTGGAATTTGGAGAAAAAGTTCTAAAAATATAAATGAATATTTAATGGATAGGTAAAAATGAAAAGAGTTTTATTGATTACACCAGAACTTGAATACACAGGAGCTTTAAATAGTTTTAAAGGAAATTGTAAAGTTTTATTAAATAATGGTTATTTGGTAGATATTTGGAGTTATGTAGAAGGTCCTTATATAAAAGAATTTGATGAGCTTGGTGTTTATGTTGAAATTATAGATGAAGAAATTATTGATGAAAATTTTGTTTTTCAAAGAATTTTTAAATATCAATTAGTGATTGCAAATACTATAGTTGTTTATAAGGCTGTTGAATTAATAAATAATCATGTTCCTTTAGTTTGGTATATTAGAGAGGGTGAAAATTTGCCTGATTTTTTTTGGAAAAAAGGAAGAAAAGAAGCTTTAGAAAATGCTAAAAAACTTTATGTTGTGAGTGAGTATGCTAAGGATTTTATAGTAAAAAATTATAATAAAAATGTTGAAGTTTTGCATGATTATGTTGATGATGTTTTTGATGAATTTAAAGATATTAAAAAGGATAATTCAAAATTAAAATTTTTAACACTTGGCACCATAGAAAAAAGGAAAGGTTACGATGTTTTGCTTGATGCTTTCATTGCTTTGCCTAAAGAGATAAGAGAAAAATGTGAACTTCATTTTGCTGGAAGGTTTTGGGATGGCGGTAAAGAGATTTATCACAAAGTTATAAATCAGGCTAAAAAATATCCTAATATTTTTTATCATAAAGAATTAAGAGATAGACAAAAAATACATACTTTAATTGCAAATTGCGATGTAGTGGTTGTTCCATCAAGGGATGAATCTTGCTCTCTTGTTGCTTTAGAGGGTGCTATGATGGCAAAACCTTTAATACTTACTCAAAATATCGGAGCTAAATATATTTTAAATGAAAATAATGGATATTTGATTAAAACAGGAGATGTTATAGCTTTAAAAGAAGCGTTTATTCAAGCATTTAATGAAAAAGATAGCCTCTATGAAAAGGGTAAAAAAGCAAGAGAGAGTTATCTCCAAACTTCTACATATGAAATTTATGAAAAAAATATTTTAAAAATGATAAAAGATAATATATGTGAAAATTCTTATCTGTATAAAATTAAGCAAAATGATTACTCTCTTTTTTCCTTCGATGTTTTTGATACTTTAATTTCAAGAAAATTTGCTAAACCTGAAGCAGTATTTTTAGTTATGAAGGAAAAATTACAAAAAACGAATTTTCCTAAAATTCTAGTAAAAAATTTTGAAGAAATAAGAATTAAAACTGAGCAATATTTTTATGAATATATTTGTAATACTAAATCTCAAGATGTGAATTTTGAGGAAATTTATAATTTAATAGCATTAAATTTTTCTCTAAACGAAGAACAAAAACAATTTTTAATGAATTTAGAAATTCAAATAGAGTCTGAATGTTTATATCCTATAGATAAAAATATAAATTTAATCAAGTTTTTATTGAAAGAAAATAAAAGAGTTATTTTAATTTCTGATATGTATTTTAATTCTAATACAATTAGACAATTTTTAATACAATTTGATGATATTTTTAAAGATATTCCAATTTATGTTTCTTCGGAATATAAAAGGAAAAAAAATAATGGTAAATTATTTAAAGTAGTATTTGCAAAAGAAAAAATTAGCCCTAAAAAATGGTTGCATTTTGGAGATAATTTTAATGCAGACATTTTGCAAGCTAGAAAATTAGGCATACAAACGTATTTTTATTTTAATAATCTATTGCCTTATGAAGAGTATGCTCTGAATTTAGAACCTAATCATTTAGCCTTACAAGAAATAATTTCTATTGCTAAGAAATTAAGAACACAAAGTGCTTTTAGTAATTTAGAGGAAATAGGAGCTTGTTTTGGAGCACCTATGCTTCTTCCTTATATATTTTGGGTATTAAAAAAAGCAGTTATAAATAAGGTTGAAGTTTTATACTTTATTGCAAGAGATGGTTTTGTTTTGCAAAAAATTGCTGATATTATCATAGATAAAGAGAATTTAAATATACAAACAAAATATTTATATGGTTCAAGAGAATCTTTTAGAGAGCCTTTTGAAAACAATAATAAAGAAAAGATCGAATTAATTTTTAAATACTTAAATCAAGAATTAAATTTAGATAAAAAATTTGCATTTGTAGAGCTTTGCGGTACAGGAAAAACACTTGATTATATTGTTTCATTTGTAGAAGATATGCCAAATTATAAGGATAAAATTTTTGGAAGTTTTTATCTTTTTAGATCCAAATTAGCAAAGACTAAAGCCCCTTCTTTTTTTATGATTCCTTTGAATCAGGTGGGTTCTTTTTATATAGAACTTTTTGCAAGATCTTTGGAAGGACAGGTGATCGGTTTTAAGGAGGAAAATGAATATATAAAACCTATTTGTGATGATTTAGAAGGTAATGCTTTAAAAGCATTTGGTTATGAAGATTATATTAATGGGGTTATTAAATATACAGAATATTTTACAAGCTTTAAAGATTATCAAAATTTATTAACTTCTATGAAATTAACTAAAATTTATCTTGTTTATATTAATAGTAATACTATTGATAAAAAAATAGTTGAAATTTTGGGTAGCACCCCTTTCTTGCTTGATGGAGTTTCAAGTGAAAGAACTATTTTCGCTCCTAGAATAACTAATGAAAATACCAAAAATAAAACTGCTAGTTTTTTATGGTCCGTTTTAAGAAGTGAAAATAAAATCAAGATGCAGTATAGCTTAGAAAATAATTTAAATATAATAGGTGCTGTAAGTATTATAAAATCACATCTTTCTTATAAATTGGGCAATGCTATTTTATTAAATGTCAAAAAACCTTTGGGTATTATAAAATTAATTTTTATTATACCCGTACTTATTATTTCACATAAGGTTGAAAGAAAAATTTATGCTAAAGAACTTGATAAAAAAATGGATCTTGCCATTTATAAGGATTACAATGAAGCTATTTGGGTTAAAAATTTTTTTTCTTATCGACTTGGAGAAACTATATTAAAAACATTTAGAAAGCACAAAATTTTAGCTATTTTTGTTCTGCCTAGTAGTATAATTAAGCTTTATAAAACTAAAATAAAAAAGGATAAAAATGAATAATAACAATCTCTTTTATCGGGGGGGGGGGGATGAAAAAACCTTTAATTATTGCAGGAAGGGATGAGGGTTTTGGCGAGAGAATGAGAGCTTTTTTAAATGCTCTTTATATCTCAAAAAGATTTAATTTGGAATTTGGCTTCGTTTGGCGTGATATTATTGATGCTAACAATGTTTTAGATGATAAAGTAATGATCCCTTATGCAAATCTTCCAACTAAAGAATTTTTATTTAGTAAAGAATTTATTGAAAAATATCATAAATCTAATATGACTTATGTTTATACTACGCCTGTATTTTGGAGTTTATATAAAAAAAGTATCAATAGACTTTTAGAAGAACCTTATGAATATGATTGGGGTTGGTATTCAACTTATGATGATTTATCTTTATTTTTTAATGATGTAAAAGAAGATGAGTATAGACAAGCTTTAAGTTTATGTTGGAAAGAGATAGGATTTTCTGACTCAGTAAAAAAAGTTTTTGATCAAGTTGAAGAAATCGTTAAAGATTTAGGAGATTTTATAGCCGTGCATGTTAGAGCTGGAGATGGTATATATCTTAAAAATTTAAGGGATATTACTTGGGCTATAAGATACAAATGCGTATCTTATGCTTTTGCTATTGATTTAAGTTTGAAATTTTTAAGAGAGGGTAAGAAAGTTTTACTTTTTAGCGATGATTTTAATTTATTAGACACGCTTAAAAAATATATCAAAGGAAATATTGATTGTAAAGAAAATCTTTTAATCGTTTTTGATTTGATAAAAGGTCTATGCAAATATGAGCAAATTATATTTGAAATGTTTTTAATGTCAAAAGCTAAAGAAATATTTGCTTCAGGAACAACTGGGTTTGCAAGGTGTGCAAGTTTTATAGGTGGAAATTTTTTAACTGATATTTATCGGTTTTTTTCAATCAATGAGCAATATGAAACTATTTCAAAATATATAGAGATTAACGATATTCATCCTTTGCAGAAGTCTTTTAGTTATTTTCATTTATATTTACTTGCAGATGAACTTAAAATCTCTTTTAAAATCAAGAAGGAATTCCTAGTAAAAGCCTTGGAAAACGATCCTCAAAATACAAACTCTAAGATCTTTTTAATTAACCTTCTTTTAAAACATCAATATTATGACGAGGCAAATGAGCAATTAAAAATTTATCTTAAAAATGATGAGTTTTTACATGTATTGCTTGATAATCATTTTAATCCAAATTTGCCAAGTGAAATATTTTTAAACTACTTAAAAAAAGATATTTTGAATTATCCTTTTATAGCTAAGGTAGCTTTAATGATCTTTTATAGTTTTTTTAATAAAGAAAGTGTAATAAATAAACATTATCAAAATCTAAGAACTATTATTTTGGAACATTTTTATCAAGTATTTTATGAAAGCAAAAAATTACAACCAATTGGAGCAGTTAAAATTATCCATAATCATCTATCATATAAACTTGGAAAAGCTATGATAGAGAATTCTAAATCGTTTCTTGGATATATAAGGATGCCTTATGTGCTATCTTATATCAAAGAAATGCATAAGCAAGAAAAATTATCGAAGGATTTTCCGCTAGAATACTATTTAGATTATGAACAAGCTTGTAAAGAAAAAAATAGTTTTACTTATAAGTTGGGCGAAATACTTATAAAAGCTGATAAAAATTGGCATAAGGGAGGATATATCAAGTTATATTTTGATATTAAAAATTTAAAAAAAAATTTTAGGTTAAAAGATAAATATTTCAAAAAGACGTAATCTAAAAGCTAAATCATAATTTTTATAGAAAGTTTAAAAATTATGAATATTGTAATATAAATATTTGTTTTAAGGGATTATTGATTTGACTAAAAAGATTAAAGAAAATACAAGGTTTTTTAATGGCAATAGAATTTGATATACAAGAATCAAAAGTTTTAAAAGGGGTGTATATTATTACTCCAAATAAATTTAAAGATTTACGCGGTGAAATTTGGACAGCTTTTACAAGTGAGACCATAGATAAACTTTTGCCAAATGGATTAAAATTTATACACGATAAATTTATACATTCTAAATATAATGTTATTCGTGGTATCCATGGTGATGTAAAAACTTATAAGTTGGCTACTTGTGTTAGCGGAGAAGTTCATCAAGTAGTGGTTGATTGTAGAAAAGATTCTCCAACTTATTTAAAGTATGAAAAATTTATTATCAATCAAGATAATCAACAAATTATCCTTGTTCCAGCAGGATTTGGTAATGCTCATTATGTAAGCTCTAAAGAAGGCGCAGTGTATTATTATAAGTGTGCTTATTTAGGGGAATATGTAGATGCACCCGATCAATTTACTTATGCTTGGAATGATGAGAGAATAAATATTGATTGGCCTACATCTAATCCTATTTTATCAGAACGTGACATTTTAGCAATGAAAAAGGATAAATAATGCAAAATTTAGAAAAACTCTTAGAAAAATTAAATCAAAAACTAGAATATAACAATCAATTAAACTATCAAATTTTAATGTCAAATATAATTACAAATTTGGATATTGATAAAAAAGATAAACAAATTTTACTTTTACTTTTGCAAAATAGAGATAGAAATTTTATCCGTATTAATGATAATGAAGAGATTTATGAAAATATTACTTCATATCTAAAACTTTTTAAACCCCTTGCGCTACCTTTAGAAAAGCTTATTAGAGTAGGTGGAAAAAATGATGGTGGTTATGTAATGCATCAATTTAATGGGGGGGGGGATTGTGTGAAAGCTTTATCTTTAGGTGTTTCTGATTATTCTCCTTGGGATTTAGAAATGGCACAAAAAGGTTTTAAAGTGATAGAGTATGATGGTTCTATAGAAAAAGGTCCTTATAATCATCCAAATATTACCTTTTATAAAAAATTTATAGGTACCAATGATGATGAAAATACCATTACTTTACTACAAGTTTTAAAAGATAATAATCTAGATGAAAAATTACCTAATATTTTGCAGTGTGATATAGAAAATCACGAGTGGGATATGCTTGAAAGTGTTGATATTTCATTGTTATCTAAATATTTTTCACAAATTATTTTTGAATTTCATGGTTTAAATCCTGAAGAAAAAGATGGGGCTCAAAAAAGATTAAGATTGCTTCAAAAAATTAATGAATATTTTGTCCCTATACACACTCATCTTAATAATCATGGAAAAATTTTTTATTCTAAGGGGCTGTTTTGGAGTACTACAGCAGAGGTAAGCTATCTTAGGAAAAACGATGCAAAAGATTATGAAAACACTTATAGAAAAAGTGGGAATTTAATAAAGCTAGATAGTGTAACTTTTTTAAGCAATCCTGAAATACCACTTAGATTTATATAAAGGATAATTAATGCAAAAAGACTCTAAAATTTATATAGCAGGGCATAACGGTCTTGTTGGAAGCGCTATTTTGGATGAGCTAAAATCAGAAAATTTTACAAATTTAATCTACAAAACGCATTCTGAGCTTGATTTAACTGACCAAAAATCGGTGAATGAGTTTTTTGAAAAAGAAAAACCAGAATTTGTTATATTAGCAGCCGCAAAAGCAGGAGGTATAGCTGCTAATAATACTTATCGTGCAGATTTTATTTATGAAAATTTAATGATTGAGACCAATGTAATCCACGCAAGTTTTAAATACAAGGTAAAAAAACTTCTTTTTATCGCTTCTACTACTATTTATCCTAAAAATGCAAATACGCCAACTAATGAAAAACAAATGCTTAGTGGAGATTTGGAATATACTAATAAGCCTTATGCTATAGCCAAAATCGCAGGTCTTATGCTATGCGAGTCTTATAATATCCAATATAATACAAATTTTATTGCCATCACCCCTATAAATCTTTACGGAAATAATGACAAATTTGATCTTGAAAAAGCTCATGTAATGCCTGCTTTACTTAGAAAATTTCATTTAGCAAAACTGCTTGAAAATAACAATGAAAAAGCTCTTTTAAGAGATTTAAATTTAAATTCACTTTCAGAAGCTAAAGCTTATCTTGCAAAATATGGTGTTAATGAAAAAAGCGTTGAAATTTGGGGCGATGGAACTCCAACACGTGAATTTTTACATAGCGAAGATTTGGCTAAAGCAGTAATGTTTGTAATGCAAAATGTTGATTTTAAAGATTTAAAAATAAAAGACAAAGAGATTACAAACACTCATTTAAATGTGGGAGTGAATGAGAATATAAGCATTAAAGAACTAGCTTTTTTAATTAAAGATATTGTGGGATTTAATGGAGATATAGTTTTTAACAAAGATCGTCCAAATGGAGTAATGAATAAACTAACAGATTGTTCTAAAATTAATGCTTTGGGCTGGAAGCATAAAATTAATCTAAAAGAAGGAATAACAATGATGTATGAATGGTATAAAAATACTTATAGCGGGGGGGGGGGATTATAAAAAATTAACTTCTCTTAGTAGACAAAACAATTTAACATTCCAAGCTTCTAAATTCTTAAAAGGAGCTTGAAATGATAGAATTTGAAATCAAAGAATCAAGCATCTTAAAAGGAGTATATATTATTACTCCAAATAAATTTAAAGATTTACGTGGTGAAATTTGGACAGCTTTTACAGAGGAAGATTTGGGAGATATTATTCCAAAAAATATAAAGTTTAAGCATGATAAATTTATCAATTCTTATTTTAATGTATTGCGTGGAATTCATGGTGATGTTAAAACCTATAAACTTGTGACTTGTGTTTATGGAGAGGTGTATCAGGTTGTAGTTGACTGTAGAAAAGATTCTCCAACTTATTTAAAATGGGAAAAATTTATCATCAATCAAGAAAATCAAAAACTTATTTTAATTCCGCCAAATATGGGAAATTCTCATTATGTTAGTTCTAAAAATGCAGTGTATTATTATAAACTTGCTTATGATGGAGAGTATCTTGATGCACCCGATCAATTTACTTATGCTTGGAATGATGAGAGAATAAATATTGATTGGCCTACATCTAATCCTATTTTATCAGAGCGTGATATTTTAGCAATGAAAAAGGATAAATAATGCAAAAAGATTCTAAAATTTATATAGCAGGACATAGAGGAACAGCTGGAAGTGCTTTAGTTGAAAATTTGCAAAAAAGAGGTTTTGATAATCTAATTTTAAAGACAAGAACTGAGCTTGATTTAACCAATCAAAAAGCAGTAAATGAATTTTTTGAAAGAGAAAAACCCGAATTTGTATTTTTATGCGCAGTTTTGCCTTGTGGGGCGGCAAATGTAGCACAAAGGGCAGATTTTATTTATGAAAATTTAATGATACAAAATAATATCATTCATAGTTCTTATTTAAATAAGGTTAAAAAATTGATATTTTTTGGCTCGGGTTATATGTATCCAGAATTTTGTCAAAATCCTTTAAAGGAAGAATATTTATTTAAAGGTGATTTAGAGTATGGAGCTTGTTCTTTTGGCGTGGCAAAAATAGCAGGAGCTATAATGTGCGAATCTTATAATATTCAATATGGTACCAATTTTATTACTTTAGCTTTAAATAATCTTTATGGAACAAGAGCTAATTTTGATTTTGAAAAGTCTAGAGTTTTGCCCGCTTTGCTTAGAAAATTTCATTTGGCGAAGTTATTAGAAATTGGTAATGAAAAAGAACTTTTAAAAGATTTAAATTTAAAAACATTAGATGAAGCTAAGACTTATCTTAGTCGTTATGGAGTGGAAAAAGAAAGTGTTGAAATTTGGGGAAGTGGAAAGGTAAGACGTGAATTTATTCATAGTGATGACTTGGCTGATGCAGCAATTTATGTAATGCAAAATATTGATTTTAAAGATTTATGTAAACATGATGAAAAAAATATCAAGAATACACATATTAATATAGGTACAGGTATTGACTATACAATAAAAGAAGTAGCTTTAATCATAAAAGATATTGTTGGCTTTAAGGGCAATCTAGTTTTCAATACAAATAGACCAGATAGTTCTATGGATAGGCTTATGGATTGTTCTAAAATTAATGCTTTGGGCTGGAAGCATAAAATCGATTTAAAAGAAGGAATAGCAATGATGTATGAATGGTATAAAAATAATTATAAAGAAAATTTATCTTAATGTAGATTTTATATTTTTAAACTTTAAAATTTATATAACAAAATAATTTTTATTGGAATTTGTAAAATTATTTAGATATAAGCAAAATGCAAGTAAAATAAGCTAAAATACTGAGTCGATATTTTTGGAGCGAGCATGAGAAAAACGGCTTTAATAACGGGTTTTACAGGGCAAGTTGGTTCTCAAATGGCAGATTTTTTACTGGCAAATACAGATTATGATGTTCTAGGTATGATGCGTTGGCAAGAACCTATGGACAATATCTATCATTTAAGTGATAGAATTAATAAAAAAGATAGAATTTCCATTTTTTATGCAGATTTAAATGACTATTCTAGTATTCAAAAACTTTTTGAAAGCAGGCGTCCTGATTTTATCTTTCATCTAGCAGCTCAATCTTATCCTAAAACTTCTTTTGAAATTCCTATTGAAACCTTGCAAACCAATATAATAGGTACAGCTAATATTTTAGAAAATATAAGATTATTAAGACAAAAAGATGGATACGATCCAGTAGTACATATTTGTTCTTCAAGTGAAGTTTATGGTAAAGCAAAAGTAGGCATAAAACTTAACGAAGAAACAGCCTTTCATGGAGCAAGTCCTTATAGCATAAGTAAAATCGGGACTGATTATTTGGGAAGATTTTATGGCGAAGCTTATGGAATTCGCACCTTTGTTACCAGAATGGGAACGCATAGTGGCCCAAGAAGAAGTGATGTTTTCTTTGAAAGTACTGTGGCAAAGCAAATTGCTCTTATTGAAGCGGGCTATCAAGAACCAGTCATTAAGGTGGGAAATTTATCTAGTGTAAGAACTTTTCAAGATTGCCGCGATGCTATAAGAGCTTATTATCTACTTTCTCTTGAAAGCGAAAAAGGAAATATTCCTTGCGGTGAAGCTTTTAATATAGCAGGTGAAGAAGCTTTTAAACTTCCTGAAATTATAGATATATTACTAAATTTTAGTGATATGGGGGGGGGTATCGAAATAAAACAAGATGAAGATAGGATGCGCCCTATTGATGCAGACTATCAAATGTTTGATAATAGTAAAATAAAGAGTTTTATCGATTGGAAGGCTGAAATTCCAGTTAAACAAATGTTGAAAGATTTGTTAAATCATTGGAGAGATGAAATAAAAAAAGGCAGAATTCCTTTAAATCGATAAAACCGTCGATTTAAAGGAAAAATATGTTAAAAAAAGTTTTAATTACAGGTGGTGCAGGTTATATAGGTTCGGTTTTAACACCGATTTTACTTCAAAAAGGCTATGAAGTTTGTGTAATTGATAATTTGATGTTTAATCAGATTTCTCTTTTGCCTTGTTTTTATAATAAAAATTTTACTTTTATAAATGGTGATGCTATGGATGAAAATCTTATTAAGCGTGAGGTTGCAAAAGCTGATATCATCATTCCTTTGGCTGCTTTAGTTGGAGCTCCACTTTGCAAAAGAAATCCAAAATTAGCTAAAATGATTAATTATGAAGCTATAAAAATGATAAGTGATTTTGCAAGTCCTTCTCAAATATTTATTTATCCAAATACAAATAGTGGTTATGGTATAGGAGAAAAAGATGCAATGTGCACCGAGGAATCTCCTTTACGCCCTATTTCAGAATACGGAATTGATAAAGTGCATGCAGAACAATATTTACTTGATAAAGGGAATTGTGTAACTTTTCGCTTGGCTACTGTTTTTGGAATTTCACCTAGAATGAGACTTGATTTACTCGTTAATGATTTTACCTATCGTGCGTATAAAGATAAATTCATAGTACTTTTTGAAGAGCATTTTAGACGAAATTATATTCATGTTCGTGATGTAGTTAAAGGATTTATTCATGGAATTGAAAACTACGATAAGATGAAAGGTCAAGCTTATAATATGGGTTTAAGTTCTGCAAATTTGACCAAAAGACAGCTTGCTGAAACAATTAAAAAGTATGTTCCTGATTTTTATATCCATTCAGCTAGCATAGGTGAAGATCCGGATAAAAGGGATTATTTGGTTTCAAATGCAAAACTGGAATCTACTGGTTGGAAACCAGATAATACTTTAGAAGATGGTATTGAAGAGCTTTTAAGGGCATTTAAAATGATGAAAGTCAATCGTTTTGCAAACGTGTAAGGAGAAAAAATGACAAAAGAAAATCTTTTAAATTTACAGGATAAATTAAATAAACTTATATATCAAATTGATAATCATCAACAATCACGTAATGTGGTTGCTGATGTGGAAAGTTTGCTTTCAAATTTACATAATATGAATAAATTTAGCAAGCAAGAAAGTATTTATAATTCTTTGGGTTTAATAAAAGGCGCAATAGCCGATCCTTTTGGACTTGGTAAATTAAATCTTTTACTTGATAATGCTAGAATTCCAAAAAAATACTATGATATTTTTTATAACATGCTTCTTAGGATAGGGGGGGGCACTGTTTGTATTGATTGTGGAGCTCATGCTGGATTAATTAGTGATATTATTTTGCATTGTGGCGGGAAAAGCTATATTTTTGAGCCTAATTTACATTTAAATTTCTTTTTAAATAAAAAATATGAAAATAATAAAAATGCAATTTTATATCAAAAAGCTGTTGGAGTTAAAAATTACATAACAAAATTTTTAATCTTTGAAGACAGAATCTTGTCTCAAGGAAACCGTATTATCTCTAGTAAACAGGATAATAAAACTTCTAAGTCTTATGATGTTCATGTTATAGATCTTTGTGAATTCATAGAAGAACTTTTAAAAAAGAATGAGAGAATTTATTTTTTAAAACTTGATGTTGAAGGATCTGAGTTTGAAATTTTAGAAAAACTTATTCAAAAAAAACTTTATAAGAAAATTACTTATATCGCTTGCGAAATGCATCATTATATGTTTGATGATGGAGAAAAGAAGATGTCAAGGTTGAAAACTTTAATAAAAGAATTTGATGTTAAAAATATTTTAATTGACTGGGTGTGATTAGCTTATTATTTTCTGTTATAATTTTTTAATTTTATATGGGGAAAATTATGAAAAAAATTATTCGATCTCAAACCCCTCTAAGATTAGGTCTTGCAGGGGGTGGAACTGATATAAATTTATATTGTGATAAATATACAGGTTATGTTTTAAATGCTACGATTTCTCTTTATATACATTGCACTCTTATAGAAAGAGATGATAAAAAAATTATTTTTGATTCTCCTGATACTAATGCTTATGCAGAATATGAAAGCAAAGAGAAATTAGACAATGATGAAAATTTAGATATTTTTAAGGCTATTTATAATCGCCTAGTGAAAGATTTTATTAAAAAACCTTTAAGTTTTTCTCTTCATACTTATTCTGATGTGCCAAGTGGAAGCGGTTTAGGCGGAAGTTCAACTTTAGTTGTTGGAGTTATAAAAGCTTTTGCAGAATGGCTTAATTTGCCTTTAGGGGATTATGAAGTAGCAAAACTTGCATATGAAATAGAACGTGAAGATATGGGCATAGTAGGAGGAGCTCAAGATCAATATGCGGCTACTTTTGGCGGCTTTAATTTTATGGAATTTTATGATCAAAAAAAAGTCATAGTTAATCCTTTACGCATTAGAAATTGGATAGTTAGTGAGCTTGAAGCTAGAATGGTGCTTTATTTTACAAATATTACAAGAGAAGCAAAGGATATAGAGGAACATAAAAAAGGAAAATTAGGCAATGAAAAGTCTCTTAAAGCAATGCACAGTATAAAGCAAGATGCTATTGATATGAAAGAGGCTTTATTTAAAGCAGATTTTGAAACTTTAGGATCTATATTGGGTAAATCTTGGAAAAGTAAAAAAATCATTTCAGAAATTGTTAGCAATGATGAGCTTGAGAGAATTTATAATTTAGCCACTCAAAATGGCGCTTATAGTGGCAAAACAAGTGGAGCAGGTGCAGGTGGGTTTATGTTTTTCTTGGTAGATCCTATTAAAAAATATAAGCTTATTGAAGTTTTAAATAAAGAACAAGGTTATGTTCAAGATTTTTCATTTACAAAAGAAGGAGTTAAAACATGGAGAATATAAGATTTAATAGCAGTAACAACGGGGGGGGGGATTGTCCTTTATGTAAAGAAAAGGCAGAATTTAAGCAAATTTTAATGCTAAAAAATGTTTTTTCATCAGGAGATATTTTTGAGTTTGAGGCTATGAAAAAAATAGGTGAAAAGGGTTATGCAAGGGGTGATTGCATTATGGATTTAAGACAGTGTAATCAATGTGGAGTCTTGTATAATTTTGCCTTTGATGTATCAAAAATGCTTAAAGCTTATTCAAATAAGGCTTATTATCAGCAAAAAAATTTTACATCTCGTTTAAATAAAACTCTAATACAAATTAAAGATAAAATCATAAGTCACGCTAAAAAAGATAGTATATTTTTAGAGATAGCTCCAGGGCTTTGTGATTTGCTTTTTGCTCTAGCCAAGGAGGTTAAATTTATTTATAGTGTAGATCCAAGTCATACTTCTTTGATAGCAAAAGATCTTAAAAATGTAATGCATATACAAAGTTTTTTTGAAGCTAAAAAGATAAGGAGTATTTTAAAAGATGAGAAAGTAGATTTTATTGTTTTTAGGCATTTGCTAGAGCATATAGAAAAGCCAAACGAATTTCTAAAAGAAGTGGTAGATTTTTTGGATTTTGGGGGTAAAATTTATTTAGAAGTGCCAAATACTTTAGAAATTTTTAAGCATAAGAAATTTTACGAGTTTTTTCATGATCATGTAAGTTTTTTTGAAGAAAATACTTTAGTCAATGTGCTTTCAAAATTAAACTGTGTATTAATTGATAAGCATTATTTATATGATGAGCAATGGATGGGACTTATTTTTGAAAAAAGATTTGATGTTAAAGAATTAAATTTGGAAGTTAAATTTTTCAATGAAAAAAATTATTTTCAAAGAGAAGTTAAAATGCTAAATGATTTTTTAAAGTCTTTTGAAAATGTAGCTTTTATGGGTGCAGGGATACATTCAAATACGATGCTCGGTTTTATAGATGAAAAAAATTTAGTAAAATTGAAGTATTGTTTTGATTTAAATCCTGAAAAAATAGGAAGATTTTTACAAAATAGCTCTATAAAAATCATTAATGCTTCTAAAGAAAGCTTAAAAGATATAGAGTGTATAATAATGACTATGGCTTTACATGAAAAAGTAGTTTTTGAAAATGAAATTTTAAATTTTAAAAAGCAAGGTTTAGCCCCAAAGCTTAAAGCAGTGATTTTAAGTGCTAAAGAATTAAGGCTTGTAAATTTAAAGGAGAATGGATGTTAGCTTATATAAAAAATCATTTTAAAGAAAGCATAGATACAAAAGAACAAATTTTAAAAGATGAAAATTTATTAGACCTTATTAAAAAAGTAGCTTTAGAAATTATAAAAGCTTATAAAAATGGTAATAAAACTTTATTAGCAGGTAATGGTGGAAGTGCAGCTGATGCACAGCATATTGCAGGAGAGCTTGTAAGTAGATTTTATTTTGATAGACCTGGGCTTGCAAGCATAGCATTAACTACAGATACTAGCATACTTACAGCTATTGGAAATGACTATGGTTATGAGAAAGTTTTTTCAAGACAGCTTGAAGCACAAGGAACAAAAGGGGATATTTTTATAGGAATTTCAACCAGTGGAAATAGTGCAAATATCTTAAAAGCCTTAGAAATTTGTAAAGAAAAAAGAATTATTAGCATTGGCTTAACAGGACAAAGCGGAGGAAAGATGAATGAACTTTGTGATTATTGTATTAAAGTGCCTTCAAGTTGCACCCCACGCATACAAGAATCTCATATTTTAATAGGACATATACTTTGTGCCATAGTAGAAGAGGAGCTTTTTGGAAAAGGTTTTCATTGAAAGCTATTATTCTTTGTGGAGGTTTTGGCACAAGACTTAAGAGTATAGTTAAAGATGTGCCAAAACCAATGGCCCTAATCAATACCAAACCTTTTTTAGAATTTATATTTGAATATCTTAAAACCCAAAATATCAAAGAAGTTATCCTAGCTGTTTCTTACAAATATGAAGTAATAAAAAATCATTTTAAATATAATTTTTTAGATCTAAAAATAGAATATAGCATAGAAGAGGAGCCTTTAGGCACAGGTGGAGCTATTAAACAAGCCTTAAATTTGGCAAATGAAAATTCTTTAGTATTAAATGGTGATACCTTTTTTAATATAGATTTATCTTGTTTAAATTTGGAAGAAAGCAAAATTTGTCTTGCCTTAAAATCAATGCAGGATTTTGATAGATATGGGGCCGTAGAACTTGATAAAGATAATTTTGTAAGTTCTTTTAGAGAAAAACAATTTTTCAAACAAGGACTTATTAATGCAGGAATTTATCTAGTATCTAAGGATATTTTTAAGGATTTTTCTTTAGAGGATAAATTTTCTTTTGAAAATTTTTTACAAGAAAATTTTAAAACTCTAAAAGCTAGAGCTTGTATTTTTGATGATTATTTTATAGATATTGGTGTGCCCGAGGATTATAAAAAATTTTTAGAGGATAGCAAGAGTTTTAAATTTGGTCATTGAACTTATTAATTTATCTAAGATACAATAAAAATTTTTGAAAGGTTGAAATGAAAAAATATGTTTTAAATTCTGAAATCATTCAAGATAAAAGTTTGGGAATGGATATTTGGGAAAACATTTTCTCCAATAAAGAATGGGGAAAATATCCTAGTGAAAATCTAATCCGTTTTATTGCAAGAAATTTTTATAACGTTCAAGATAGAAGTAAAATTAATATTTTAGAATTAGGACTTGGAACAGGTGCTAATCTTTGGTTTTGTGCAAGAGAAGGTTTTAGTGTTAGTGGTATAGAATGGAGTAAAACAGGAGTTGAGCGTTTTAAAAAACGTTTAGAAGATGAAAATTTAAGCAAACAAATCAAAGAAATCAAAATAGGTGATTATGCTCAAAAACTTGATGAATTTGAAAATGAAAGTTTTGATGCTTGGATTGATAGTTATTCTTTAGCTTATAATGATTTTGAAAAAACTAAAAATATCATTGAAAAAGCCATTTCGAAGCTAAAAATTGGAGGTAAATTCTTTTCCATTACCCCTAGTTTTAATAACGAAGGTTTTTATGAGGATGTAAATTTAGCTTATCATACTTGTTTTCCATCTTCTGGGAGTGATGCTTTTACTGGAAATATCAGATATTGTGATGATTTGGATATAGAAAAACTTTATAATGGAAAAAATTATAAAGTGATTAATACTCAAATTTATTCTTTAAAAGAGGAAGGGAAAATAAAAAATGAACTTTTTGTTATAGAGGGTGAAAGATATGGATAATTCAAATTTTTGGGAAAACATTTTCTCCAATAAAGAATGGGGAAAATATCCTAGTGAAAATCTAATCCGTTTTATTGCAAGAAATTTTTATAACGTTCAAGATAGAAGTAAAATTAATATTTTAGAATTAGGACTTGGAACAGGTGCTAATCTTTGGTTTTGTGCAAGAGAAGGTTTTAGTGTTAGTGGTATAGAATGGAGTAAAACAGGAGTTGAGCGTTTTAAAAAACGTTTAGAAGATGAAAATTTAAGCAAACAAATCAAAGAAATCAAAATAGGTGATTATGCTCAAAAACTTGATGAATTTGAAAATGAAAGTTTTGATGCGATTATTGATATAGCCTCTTTGTGTTGTAATGATTTTGAAAAAACTAAAAGTATTTTTGATAAAGCCATTTCGAAGCTAAAGCCTTGTGGAAAATTTCTTTCTATGACCTTGGCTACTGGACTTTTTGGCTATGAAAAAGAAAAAGGTTTAGAGCAGACTCCTGGATATGGCATTTATAAGGGCAATGGAAAGCTTCGTTTTAGCACTTTAAATGAAATAAAAAGCCTTTATAAGCATAAAGATTTTAAAAGAACAAATTTAAGTATGCTTACTTTAGAAGATGTTTTAGAAGATAAAGAGACAAGGATTATTGATAAAATTTTTATTATCGAAGGTGAAAAATACCCTAATGGCGGGGGGGGGGATTTAGATCTTCTAAAGAGGAATGGAAAATGAGCAAGGTAAGTCTTGAAGCTTATCTTGCTTCCAATTTTAATACTCTTAGTTTTAAAGATGATATTTATTTTAGTTTTGATTATGCAAAATTGTATGGAGAAGTTTTTGAATTTGAGTATAAAAAAGACGGATTTGTCTTTAAAACTTTAGGAGTTAAGCAAGAAATTTTAAATTCAGGCTTTTTTGATTTACAAAGTCCTTATGGATATAATGGAATTTATACCAATACTAAAGATGAGGATTTTTTAAACGAAGCCTTTGAAAATTTAAAGCAAAAAGCTTTAAAAGAAAAGATTATAGCTTTTTTTATACGTTTTCATCCTTTTGATGATCATATAAATGCTTATAAAAATAATTTAAATTTTATAAATAAAAATAAAAAAATCATTATAGTTCCCACTGAACAAGATATCACTCTTATACGTAAAAATTACAATCCTCGTATTAAAGCTTATGTGAAAAAAGCGAGAGAAAATTTAAAAATAGATTTTATTAAAATAGATGAAAATAAAGATTTTAAAATACTTTATGAAAAAACAATGCAAAGAAATGACGCAGAAAATTTTTATTTTTTTGATAAAAAATATTTTAATAAATTATATAATTTTAAAGAATATATTGTCTTAAAAGCAAGTTTAAATGAAGAGGTTTTAGCTTTTGCTTCTTTTTTTCTTTGTAAAGATTTTTCTTATTATCATTTAAGTGCCAATTCTTTAAAGGCTAATGCCAATGCTGCGCTTTTGGATTTTTTCTTCGAATATGCAAATAAAAAAGGTTCGAAATTTTGCATACTAGGAGGTGGTGTTAAAGATGATGATACACTTTTTAATTATAAGCAAAAATTTTCTATAGTGGATTCTTATTTTTATATAGGTGGAATTATTTTTAATGTGCCACAATATGAGTATTTTTGTCAAAATTCTAAGAGTGAAAAATTTTTAAAATATCGTTTTATTAACGATTCCCCCCCCCATTAACTCATTTATCCTATGATTATATTTTTTAAATAAAATCAAGGAATATTATGATTTATTGTGATCATTGTGTAATGCCAAATACAAGACCAGGTATTAAATTTTTTAAAGATGCAGAAGGTAAAAATATCTGTTCTGCTTGTATCAATCATAAAAATAAAGAAAAGATTGATTATAAAAAAAGATTTAAAGAGTTAGAAGAATTATGTGATAAATATCGTAGAATGAATGGAAAATTTGAGTATGATTGTGCTATTGCTGTAAGTGGAGGAAAAGACTCTCACTTTCAAGTGCATATCATGAAAGAAAAGTTAGGAATGAATCCTATTTTATTTAGTGTTGAAGATAATTTTACGACTACAAAGGCTGGAAGAAAAAATTTAAGAAATTTAAGTGAGACTTTTGGCTGTCATATTATCAGTTTAAAACCTGATTTAAAAACTCAAAGAAAAATTACTTTAAAAACTTTTGAAAAATATGGAAAACCAACGTGGTTTATTGATAGGCTTATTTATACCTATCCTTTTGCCATGGCTTTGAAATTTAATACGCCTTTATTAGTTTATGGTGAAAATGTAAGTTATGAGTATGGGGGGGGGTATGACCTAGAAACTCCTAGTGCTAAAGATATTTTTTTAAATGGGGTGGCAGAAGATTTGGATTTGAGCGAATTCATAGATGATGAAATCAAAGAGGAAAATCTTCAACTTTTTTTCAAGCCTAATGAAAATGATCTTGCTAAATTAGATCCTATTTATCTTAGTTATTTTATTAAATGGAATTCTTATTCAAATTATATTTTTGCAAAAAGTAGAGGCTTTACAGATTTACAAAATGAATGGGATAGAACTCATTGTGTTGAGAATTTTGATCAAATTGATAGCATAGGTTATATTATTCATGCTTGGATGAAATACCCAAAATTTGGGCATGCTATGGCTAGTGATTATGCGGCTAGACTCATAAGATATGGACTTTTAGATAGAGAAAAAGCTATTAAAATCGTTAAAGAAAGAGATCATAAACTAGATGATAAATGTATAGAAGATTTTTGTTCTTTTGTTGGCATCAATAAAGATCGTTTTTACCGCATTGTTGAGAAGCATTATAATATGGATTTATTTTATAAAAATGAATTTGGAGAATTTAAACTTAAAAACGAAATTTCTTAATAAACTAAAAATAAATAGATTTAAATATATAAATAAATTTAGTTTAAATTTTAAGTTGAAAGTTTTTATATATTAAATCTTTATAAATTTAAAAAAAGAGTGGAATATTTTTTGCTACAATAAAATATTATTTACAAAATAAATATATAAATGAATAAGATAAATTCTTTATAGTGGGTTTAGTTTTTTTTAAAAAAAATGTATTTGTATTTACAATAATAAAAACTAAAATTTATCTTTAGTAATAAAGGCACAAAATGAAAAAAACTCTTATCATTGCAGAAGCAGGGGTAAATCATAACGGAGATTTGAATCTAGCTAAAAAAATGATAGAAATTGCAGCCAAATGCGGAGCTGATTTTGTCAAATTTCAAACTTTTAAAGCCAAAGATTGCGTAAGCATTAATGCAAAAAAAGCCAAATATCAACTTCAAACAACAAATCAAAACGAGAGCCAGTTTGAAATGATAAAAAAATTGGAGCTTGATTTAAAAGCACATCAAATTCTTATAGCTCATGCTAAAGCTCATAATATTTCTTTTCTTTCAACCCCTTTTGATTTAGATAGTATAGAACTTTTGCATTGTCTTGGGCTTGAAATTTTTAAAATTCCAAGTGGAGAAATCACAAATCTTCCTTATCTTAAAGCTATTGCAAGATTAAATAAAAAAATCATACTTTCAACAGGAATGTCAAATTTAGGTGAAATTGAAGCTTGTTTAGACGCACTTTGTAAAAATGGTCAAAAAAGGAACAATATCACTTTAATGCATTGCACAACCGAATATCCCGCTCCCTTTAATGAAGTCAATTTAAAAGCCATGCAAACTTTAAAAAATGCTTTTAATTTAAATGTGGGTTATTCTGATCATACCAAAGGTATAAGTGTAGCTTTAGGTGCTGTAGCTTTAGGTGCTTGTATTATTGAAAAGCATTTTACCTTAGATAAATCAATGAGTGGTCCTGATCATAAAGCAAGTTTAGAACCAAGCGAACTTAAACTCATGTGTCAAAGCATAAAAGAGCTTGATTTAGCTTTAGGCGATGGCATTAAAAGAATAAGCAAGAGTGAAAAGAAAAACATAAATATAGCAAGAAAAAGTCTTGTGGCAAAAAAAGATATTTTAAAGGGTGAAAAATTTAGCGAAGAAAATTTAACTACAAAGCGTCCAGGAAATGGAATTTGTGCAATGCAATATGATAAATTTTTAAATAAAATTGCTAAAAGATCTTATAAAAAAGATGATTTGATCCGTGAATAAAAGAAAAATTTGCCTTGTAAGTGCTACAAGAGCTGAGTGGTATTTATTGAGTCATTTATGTAAAGAAATTAAAAAAGATAAAGATTTAATCCTTCAAATTCTTGTAACAGGCACACATTTAAGCCAAGAATTTGGTTTAACCTATAAAGAGATAGAAAAAGAATTTAAGATCGATGAAAAAATTCCTATTTTGCTTTCAAATGATGATAATTTAAGTCTTTGTAAAAGTATGGCCTTGGTGTTTGAGGGTTTTTCTAAGGCATTTAAAAGTTTAAAACCTGATATAGTGGTGATTTTAGGCGATCGTTATGAAATGCTAGCGGTTGCTAGCGTTTGTCTTTTAATGCAAATTCCTATTGCTCATCTTTGTGGTGGGGAACTTACTTTAGGTGCTATTGATGATAGTATAAGACATAGTATTACTAAAATGGCCCATCTTCATTTTGTAAGCACAAAAGAATACCAAAATAGGGTTTTGCAATTGGGTGAAAATAAAAATTCTGTTTTTAATATAGGTTCTCTTGGAGGGTTTATTGTAAAAAATATGGATTTTTTAAGCAAAGAAGAGCTTGAAAAAGAGCTTGATTTTAAATTTGATGAAAATATTTATTTAATTACTTATCATCCTGAAACTTTAAATTTAAAACAAACTAAAAATAATATTCAAACATTGCTTTGCAATTTAACAAAGCTTAAAAAAGCAAGTTTAATTTTTACTAAAGCAAATGCTGATGAAAATGGACTTTTGATTAATAATTTTTTAGCAGATTTTTGTAAAAAATATCCCCAAAAAGCAAAACTTTTTGATAATCTTGGATCTAAAAGATATTTGAGTTTAATGAAAATTTCAAAAGCTGTAATAGGAAATTCATCTAGCGGTATTATAGAAAGTCCTTTTTTAAGAGTAGCTTGTATCAATATAGGTGATCGTCAAAAAGGAAGAATAAGAAGCGAAAATATCATTGATACAAGTATAAAAGATTTACAACAAGCCTTTCAAAAACTAGAAGATAAAAAATTCCAAGATAATTTAAAAAATTTTAAAAATCCTTTTGAAAGTAGGATAAAAAATCCTAATAAATTTATTAAAACAAAACTTAAAAATGTAAAATTAGATACAATTTTAAATAAAAAATTTACGGATTTGTTATGGATATCAAAAAATTAAAATTAAGTCCAAATTCTAGCATAAAAGAAGCCTTAAATATAGTTGGAAAAGAAAGAGTAAGACTTGGTATTGTAGTCGATCAAAAAGATAAATTTTTAGGGGTAATTAGCGATTCTGATATTAGAAAAGCTTTAATCAATGGAAAAATGATTTATGATTGTATAGAAGATATTTATACTAAAAATCCTATCGTAATAAAAGAAAATACAAATAAAGCTGAACTTTTAGAGCTTTCTTCAAAAACAGATATTTATGATTTTCCTGTAGTTAACGAAAAAGGCGAGGTGCTCTCTATAAGGTCTATTTCTTCGCTTTTAGCTAAAATAAAACTTCCAAATTATGTAATTTTAATGGCAGGCGGACTTGGATCAAGGCTTAAAGAGCTTACTAAACATACACCAAAACCTATGTTAAAAGTAGGAAAAAAACCTATTTTAGAAAGTATTGTTTCAAGGTTTTCTTTGCAAAACTTTGAGAATTTTATTTTTTGCGTAAATTATAAAAGACAAATTATAGAAGATTATTTTAAAGATGGAATGGATTTTGGGGTTAAAATTTCTTATGTTAAAGAAAAGAAAAAGCTAGGAACAGCAGGAGCTTTGAGTTTGGTTGATAAGCCTTTAAAAGAAAGTTTTATTGTGATGAATGCAGATATTTTAACTGAGCTTAATTTTTTAGAATTTTTAAAAGCTCATGAAAAAAGTAGAGCTTTAATGAGTGTGTGTGTAAGAGAATTTGAACAAAATATACCTTATGGAGTTATAAAAGAACAAAATGGCTTTATAAAAAATATACAAGAAAAACCAACTATGAAATTTTTGGTTAGTGCTGGTATTTATGCGTTAAAACCTGAAGTTTTGAACTTTTTTAAAAAAAATGAATATTTAGATATGCCCGATTTAATTAAAATTTTAATGCAAAAAAATGAAAGAATTAATACTTTTTTATTGCGTGATTATTGGATTGATATAGGTAGAATTGAAGAATTTGCAAGAGCAAATGAGGATTTTAGATGAAAGCTTTAATTATAGGCTTTGGAAGTATTGGAAAAAAACATTTTTTAGCTCTTAAAAATTTAGGCTTTGATGTTTCTTTACTCTCTTTTAGTGCTTGTAAAAAAGATATCAATGAAGTAAAGCTTTATAATTCTTGGAATAAAATCTCTCTAAAAGATTTTGATCTTTTTGTGATTGCCAATATCACGACTTTGCATTTAGAGACTTTAAAAAAAATTGATACACTCGTAAAAGATAAGATTATATTAGTTGAAAAACCTTTATTTGAAAAATTTATCCCTTTTCAAAGCAATAAAAATAAAATATTTATTGCCTATCTTTTGAGATTTAATCCTTTAATAAAGGCTTTAGAAGAAATTTTACAATATGAAGAACCTTATTTTGTAGAATTAAGTTGTCATTCTTATTTGCCTAACTGGCGTGATGTGGATTATAGGGAAAATTATAGCTCAAAAAAAGAGTTAGGGGGAGGAGTTTTGCTTGATCTCTCGCATGAGATTGATTTAGCTTTTTTTCTTTTTGGAGAATTAAAACTTTTATATAGTGAAAATTTAAAATTTTCAGAACTTGAGATTAATAGTGATGATTTTGCTTTTTTATCTTTAAAAAATTCCAAAGGCTTAAGAATTCATATCAAGCTTGATTATTTTTCTAAGCTTACTCAAAGAAAGATTATTATTCATACTCCAAAAAAAAGCTATGAAGCCGATTTGATCCAAAATATTTTAAAAATTTATAATAAGGATAAAAGCATTAAAACACAAATTTATAAAAGTGACACAATTTCAACTTTAGAATTAATGCATAAGGCTATACTAAATAATGATAAAAATCTATGTTCTTTAGATGAGGCTTTAAATGTATTAAAAATTTGCGATGAGGTTAAAAATGGCTGAAATTTTATGCACAATTTGTGCAAGGGGTGGCTCTAAAGGAGTTTTAAATAAAAATATCAAAAAAATCAATGATCTTGAAATGATAGCTTATAGTATTATACAAGCAAGAAATTCAAAGCTTTTTAAACATATAGTTGTAAGCACGGATAGCGATGAGATAGCAAATGTTGCATTAAAATATAAAGCCGAGGTTTTTTTTAAAAGAGAAGCGCATCTTGCAAGCGATAGTGCTCCAAAACTTCCTGTAATGCGTGATGCACTTTTAAGAAGTGAAAAATATTTTGGTGTAAAATTTGATATTTTGGTAGATTTAGATGCTTCAGCTCCTCTTAGAACAAGTCAAGATATAAAAAAAGCTTATGAATTATTTATAAAAGAAAATAAAGAAGTTTTAATTACTGCAACTTTAGCAAGGCGTAATCCTTATTTTAATTTAATAGAACTTGATAATGGCGAAGTAAAAAGATCAAAACAGGGTTTTTTTACAACACGCCAAAGCGCACCAAAATGTTTTGATATGAATGCAAGTATTTATATGTTTAAACGCGAAAGACTACTTAAGAGTGATGATTTATTTGGAAAAGAAACCTCTCTTTATGTTATGGATGAAAGCACAGCTTTTGATGTAGATAGCGAGCTTGATTTTAAGATAGTTGAGTTTTTAATCAAAGAAAGAAATTTAAAACCAGAGGAGTTTTAATGCTTGAGGGAAAAATTATTTTTGTTGTAGGGGCTTGTGGGCGTATAGGAAAAGAACTTTGCAAGGCTATTTTAAAAAATAAAGGCATTGCAGTTTTAGCAGATATTAATGAAAAAGCTTTAAAAGATCTAAAAGAAGAATTGCACAAAGAATTTGATCAAGAACTTTTAAGTCTTAAGCTTGATATCACTTCTAAAGAAAGCCTTAATGATGCCATTTTAAAAACTGAGCAAAAATATAAAAAAATTGATGCTTTTGTTAATTCTTCTTATCCTTGTGGAAAAAATTGGGGAAAAACGCCTTATTATGAATTAAGTTATGAAGAACTTTGTGAAAATTTAAATTTGCATCTTGGCGGGTTTATTTTAGCTTCTCAGGAATTTGTAAAATATTTTAAAAAGCAAGGTTATGGAAATATTATCAATCTTAGCTCTATTATGGGTGTATATGCTCCTAAATTTGAAAATTATAAAAATACCAGTATGCAAAGCTCACTTGAATATAGCGTGATTAAAGCAGGAATTAATCATTTGGGTGTATGGCTTGCTAAAGAACTTTTTAACACTAATATCCGTGTAAATACTTTAGCAGCTGGAGGAATTTTAGATAATCAACCGCAGGTTTTCTTAGATGCTTATAGAAAATGTTGTGCAAGCAAAGGAATGCTAGAAGCAAGCGATTTATGCGGAACTTTGGTATTTTTGCTTAGTGATGCAAGTAAATTTATTACAGGGCAAACCTTAGTAGTTAGTGATGGGTGGGGACTTTAATGTTTTTAAAAGAACTTTTTGAGAGAAATTTAAATTCTTTAAGAGATATTGCCTTAAAGAATGCTTTAAGTAAAATAAAAATTAATACAAAATATCAACTTATTGAAGCAGAGGATAAGCTTAATATCAATTTAAAAGATAGAAGCACAAATGCCTTGCTCTACCAAAACCCCCTTACTGAATTAAACTCCTTATTAAATACTTATAATGATAAATACTTCTTATACCCTGTTCTTTATTTTTATGGTTTTGGAAATGGTATTTTATTTAAAGCCTTACTTCAAAACAAAAACC
>NZ_QPGR01000007.1 GCF_004323845.1 Campylobacter novaezeelandiae
GCGTAAAAGCTAAAGCTAGATTTGGTAGTATTAAAGCAACTGATGAATTTACTTTACCAAGAGTTCAAAGCTATGCAACAGGATCTTTTATCATTCCTCTTAATGAAGCTTTCTATTTTAGCTTAAATTATAATGGTATGTTTGATAGAGATGGTAATACTCATACAGGATATGCTCAATTTAACTATGTATGGTAAGAAATAATTACTTAGTTTACTAGTTTAATCTCCTAAACCCAAATGACTTTAGTTGTTTGGGTTTTATGTTTTTATATTTATGCTTTATTGTTTTTATACTTTTTGTAAGGGGTATTTTAAAAAAATATGTAACTATCTCTAAATAATTTTAGCAAAAATCCCAAATAATAGCTCTTTAAAACATATAAAAATACCTTTTTATCTTTCCCAATTTAAATTGTAAATTATCCCAAATATCCCAAAATGTCCGTTTTATCCCAAGATAATGATTAAATGCTCTTTAAAAGGCAGATAAAAGCGATATTTGATTTTAAATTTTATATCCCAAAAGTGTTTTTAATCTCTAAGATAGTTACATTTTTACTTAAAATAAGTTTATATTTTATTTTTTATGTAACTATCCTTATAAAACACTATATAATCATAATTTAACCGCTTTTTATATAAAAATAGTATGTAACTATCTATAGCTTTAAGGTTTGGAAGATAGTTACATAGAAAGCTTAAAATTTTTGTGAAATTAGATAATTATTTTGTGGAGTACATAATGAATGAAATTGATAATATTGCTAATTTTTTAAACAACAAATTTAAAAAGTGTTTAGCTATAAATGGACCTTGGGGCGTAGGTAAAACTTATTTATGGAAACAGGTTGAAAATAAGCTTTCTAAAATCAACAAAAATAGAAAAATTGTTTATATAGATTTATTTGGTAAAAAAAGTTATAAACAAATATTAGAAGAAATAGTTTTTAAAGTACATATGGGCTATAATAAAATAGTAAATGTTGCTTCACAAGTTATAACTAAAACTGCAAAATTTAAATCTGCTAGAGTAATTAGCATTAACCCTGATACTATTTTTTCCTTTTTAAAAAAGGAACTATTTTATTAGTTTTATTTTAATAAAGTTACAATTTAAATTTAAGTTTTGTAGAAAAATAAAATTTCCACTTTTATGGAAGTTTTATTTTTCCAAATGGAAATTTTATTTTTCTACCGACACTTTTATATGTATTTTATATTTTATTGCTTTTATGTCTTTGTATAGTTTATAAGTTGTTTTATATATCTTTTATATTTATATATCTTATATATTCATGCTTTTTATACTTTTATAGTTTTTATAGTTTTACGCACTAATATACTTTTTAAAGTTATAGTTAAAAACTTTAGCTTTAACTATATGTTTATATGCTTTTAAGTTGATAACTTTATCTTTTATGCTTTTAAAAGATATAAATATGTATTTGTGATAAGTGTTTAACTAAGCATATAAAATAATAAAATAGATATAAATATAATACTAAGTTGTTTTTAATATGTTTGGATTGAAAATTTTTTTGTATGGATATCACTAAAGCCTAAAATATTTATTTAAGATTAATACACTCAAAAAAAATATAAAAATATTTAAGTTTTTAATAAGAAAAATTCAAGCCTTTTAAAAAGGCTTGATTGAAGAATTTAAAGAGTTTATTCTACTTCAGCGTCGATTACATCATCATCTTTTTTCTTTTTATCATTTGCCGCATTTGGCTCATCTTTTTTATACATATTCTCAGCTAATTTATGAGAAACTTCGCTTAAAGCTTTCATTTTGCTTTCGATTTCTTCTTTACTTGCACTTTCATTTTTAAGAGTTTCTCTTAAGTCATCTAATGCTTTTTGGATTTTTGCTTTTTCGTCTTCTGCAACTTTTTCTCCTAACTCATTTAGAGATTTTTCTACTTGATGAGCAAGGCTATCAGCTGAATTTCTAGCATCTACAGCTTCTTTGCGTTTTTTGTCTTCTTCTTTGTGAAGTTCTGCATCTTTTACCATTTTATCGATTTCTTCTTCACTTAAACCGCTTGAACCTGTGATTTTGATTTCTTGAGCTTTTCCTGTTGCTTTATCTTTTGCGCTTACAGTTAAAATACCATTAGCATCGATATCAAAAGTAACTTCAATTTGTGGCATACCACGTGGTGCAGGTGGGATTCCTTCAAGATTGAAATTTCCTAAAGATTTATTATCACGGCTAAATTCTCTCTCACCTTGTAAAACATTGATAGTAACTGCACTTTGATTATCTTCTGCAGTTGAGAAAACTTGCTCTTTTTTAGTTGGTATAGTAGTGCCTTTTTCGATAATCTTAGTCATCACTCCACCTAAAGTTTCAATACCTAAAGAAAGCGGAGTAACATCAAGTAAAAGCACATCTTTAACATCACCTTTTATAACCGCACCTTGAATTGCGGCACCAATTGCCACAACTTCATCTGGATTTACTGATTTGTTAAGATCTTTTCCAAAAGCTTTTTTAACTTCTTCTTGAACTAAAGGAACACGAGTAGATCCTCCTACCATAACGATTTCTTTAACTTCATCTTTTTTAAGTCCTGCATCGCTTACAACTTCATTGATTTTAGAAATGGTTTCAGCCACTAAACTTTCAATCATGCTTTCAAATTTTGCTCTAGTGATTGTTTTGGTTAAATGTTTTGGCCCACTTGCATCAGCTGTAATAAATGGCAAGTTGATATTGGTTTCATTAGCAGAGCTTAGCTCTTTTTTAGCATTTTCTGCAGCTTCTTTTAAACGTTGTAAAGCCATTACATCATTTTTAAGATCAATTCCTGTTTCATTTTTAAATTCACTTGCTAGAAAATCGATCAATTTATTATCAAAATCATCACCACCTAAGAAAGCATTACCGCCAGTTGCTAAAACTTCTACAACATTATCACCTGTTTCAAGCACAGTAACATCAAATGTTCCTCCACCTAGATCATAAACAACGATTTTTTCGCTATCTTTTTTATCAAGACCATAAGCTAAAGCTGCAGCGGTTGGTTCATTAATAATTCTTAAAACATTAAGCCCTGCTATCGTTCCTGCTTCTTTTGTAGCTTTTCTTTGTGCATCATTAAAATACGCAGGCACAGTAATAACTGCATCAACAACTTTTTCACCTAAAAAAGCTTCTGCATCTTCTTTTAATTTCATCAAAACTTTAGCTGAAATTTCTTGCGGAGTATAAATTTTACCTGCAATTTCTATAGCACAAGCTCCATTTCTTTCAGTGATATGATAAGGAAGTCTGTTTTTGGCTTCTTTAGCTGCTTCTTCATTGATCATTAAACCCATTATTCTTTTAATAGAATAAATTGTTTTTTCAGGGTTAGTTACTGCTTGACGTTTAGCGCTATCGCCTACTAAAATTTCACCTTTATCTGTAAAAGCAACTACAGAAGGGGTTGTATTTTTTCCTTCTTTATTTGGTATTACTTTACTTTCACCACGCTCATATACAGAAACACAAGAATTGGTTGTTCCTAAATCTATACCTATAACTTTACTCATTTTTCATCCTTTTTAATAAATTTATTTTGCTACGCTAACTTTGACAGGTCGTATTACACGATCATTGATTTTATAACCTTTTTGTAAGGTTTGTATAATACTTCCACTTTCATGATCTTTGCTCTCTACATGAAACATTGCTTCGTGTAAATTTGGATCAAATTCTTTAATTTCATCTATGGATTTTACGCCATTTTTTTCAAGTTTTTTCATAAATAAATCTAGAGTATTTTGAACCCCCTCTTTAATTTTTAAGCTTATTTCATCATTTGCCTCAACATTTAAGGCTGCTTCTAATGCATCTAAAACATCAAGCAAATCTTTGGCAAAACTTTCATTGGCATAAAGCATTGCTGAAAGCTTTTCTTTTTCCATTCTTTTTTTGATATTTTCAAATTCAGCATTAGCTCTTATGTATTTATCTTTAAGCTCATCTAGCTCTTTTTGTAAAATAACTTCTTTATTTTCTTGTTCTTGATTGATTTCTTGATTGTCTTCTATAATTTCTTCGTTATTCTCTTGACTCACGCAGCCTCCTTTATTTGTTTTAAAACTTTATTATAGTCTGTATAAACACTACCAGCAAAGATAATATTTACACTCTTGCCCAAAAATTGCGCATTGATTTTAAATCCCATAAAACCTTTTTTAAATAAAGGCTCAAATTGTAAATTTTTGTTAAATTTTCTATCAACTGTGCAATCTAAGAGCTTAGCAAATTCATCATTTTGATAAATTTGATAAGCCCTTTGTTCATTAATTTTACTATAAACCAAACTTTGCTTTAAATTTGAAATTTTTTGAGCAAGTTCAACAAATTTAACTTTTAAAACTATATTTTCTAAATCAAAAAGATTTAATCCTATTAAAGTTTTTAAAAAATCAAAACCTTGACTGTTATACTTTAAAACAATTTCATTTTCTTCAAAGTCTAAAATAATAAATTTATCATTTAGATTGAAAATTTCTTTTAAAACAAGATCTCTTCCGCCATAAACCAAACAATAAATCTTATATTCTTTAAGCAAGTGATATAAAAATATTTCGTTTTTAATATCAAGCTCACTATCGATATCAAGCTCATTTCTCCAATAATTTTGCATGGTCAAAATAGTAGGAATTCGACCGCTACTAATATGAATTTGAGTTATAAGCCCTTCATCGCTAAGTTTTTTAAGATATACACGTATAGTAGAAGCTGGAATGCAAAGACTAGAATTCAACTCATTAGAACCTATAGGTGTATTATCTGACAAATAAGTTTCAATGATAGATTTTAAAATTAATTCTCTTTTATCCTCAACTTTTATCATTATTAAACTCTTAAAAAATCTATAATTTTTGATAATTATATAACTTTAGTGATATTTTGTCAAGTATTATTTTAAAAAATATACTTAATTTTATTTAGTCTATAACGCTAAAGTTATATTAGTATACATATATAAATTTAAGTAATTTAATATGATTGTGATGAATTTTTACTTGAATTTTGTTCAAAATACTCATCACTTTCTAAAGTTTTCACAAAACGCCCTATTCTGTTCCATCTTACATTTTTCTCCTCATCCCAAGAAAAATATACAAACCAAGGACTTCCAACAATTAAACTATAAGGCACACTTCCCCAAAAGCGACTATCATAAGAATTATCCCTATTGTCGCCTACCATAAAATATTCATTTTCTGGAACATCAAAAACATAAGCATTGCCTCCGTTAAATCCTACATTGGTGCCTAATTCTTTAAAATAAATAGGAGACATAGCAAAATCATTTCGCATCATATATTCTAAAATATCACCTTCTATATTTTTATGTATATCATAATGAATCCCTTTTTGCTTATAAGGTTCTTTTACATAAATTTCCCCACCTAAAATAACTATATCATCTTTATAATGCTCTTTCATAAAATCATCGCCTTCGTGCATTCTTATATATAAAGTTTTATTAGCATAAACTACACGATCAAGACCTAAAGCTACACAACGTTTTACATAATGTTCTTTGGTATTTTTAGGATTTCTAAAAACTACTATATCCCCTCTTTTAGGCCCCTTAGCAGAAATTAAATGTCCATTTTTATTAAAATCAGGCAAAATAGGAATTTCAAGCCAAGGAATATGTGGAGTTGGAATACCATAACTAAATTTTTTTACAAATAAAAAATCCCCAACTAATAAAGTATTTTTCATAGAACCAGAAGGGATAACAAAAGCTTGAATAAAAAAGAATATTACTAAAAGAACAATAACAACTGTTCCAGTCCATGACTGAGAAAAACGATAAAGTTTTTTTAAAAATTGCATATAATTTCCCTAAAATTAAAGTCTATTTTTTGCTGATTTGACTGTATTTTCTAAAAGCATTGCTATAGTCATAGGGCCTATACCTCCTGGTACAGGCGTAATGTAGCTTGATTTTTTTGAAACATTTTCAAAATCAACATCACCTACAATTTTATTATCAATATAATTAATACCAACATCTATAACAATAACGCCCTCTTTTACCATATCAGCCTTTAATAAATGAGCACAACCTGCAGCAACTACAATCAAATCAGCCTTTTTAGTGTAAAAATTTAAATCCTTTGTCTTAATATGACATATACTTACACTAGCACCAGCATTTAAAAGCATACTTGCCATAGGACGCCCTACTATATTAGACGCTCCAATCACTACAGTATCAAGTCCTGCTAAATTAATATCATAAGCCTTTAAAAGCTTGATCACCCCTAAAGGTGTACAAGGTAAAAAACCGCTTTCTAAACCTAAATTTAAATATCCAACATTTATAGGATGAAAACCATCAACATCTTTAGAACTTGCAATATTTTCTAAAATAATATCCTTATTAATATGGCTTGGCAAAGGAAGTTGGATTAAAATTCCATGTATACTATCATCATAATTTAAGGTATTAATAAGAGCTAAAAGCTCATTTTGTGTTATATCTTTTTTCAGATGATAAGAAAGCGATTTAATGCCACAAAATTCACAAGCTTTAATTTTATTTTGCACATAAATTTTACTCGCTTCATCATCTCCGACTAAAATAACAGCTAAACAAGGTTCTATAGATTTTTCTTTAAGCTCTAATACTTTAAGTTTTAATTCATTTTTTATTTTTAAACTTAAAGCCTTGCCATCAAGTAAAACCATTGTATTCCTTTTTAAATTTATACATTTTTTAAAATAAAAATTGTATCATATTAAGAATTTATTAACAAGGTAAAATTTGAGACTTATTTTTATAGTATTATTGATTTTTTCAAAACTTTTTGCAGAAGATTTTATCACTATGAAAGAATATGCCAAAATGCTATATGAAAATCCTAGAGGAATTAGCTGCAAAGAATGTCATGGAAAAGATGGTGGAGAGCAAATTTTAGGATATATCATCAAAAAAGATACAAAAATACCTTATAAAATTCCAAGTATTCAAAATTTAAGTTTTGAAAAATTTAAACTAGCTCTTACTCAAGAAAAAGATTCAAGATCTATTATGCCAAGTTATTCTCTTACCGAAGATGAAATAATAACTTTATATAATTACATCAATCACAAGGAAAAATAATGACAAACAAACAAGCTTTTGAAGAATCATCTAAATTTATAGCTGGTGGAGTTAATTCTCCTGTTCGTGCCTTTTTAAATGTTCAGAGCAATCCTTTATTTATAGATCATGGCAAAGGTGCTTATATTTATGATATTAACAATGAAGCTTATATTGATTATGTTCAAAGCTGGGGACCTTTGCTTTTTGGACACTGTGATAAAGATATACAAAATGCTTGTATTAAAGCTTTAAAAAAGGGATCAAGTTTTGGTGCCCCTACTCTACTTGAAACTGAACTTGCAAAACTCATTTTAGAATCTTTTCCTCATCTTGATAAAATTCGTTTTGTAAATAGTGGCACAGAGGCAACAATGAGTGCCATAAGACTTGCTAGAGGATATACAAAAAAAGATAAAATTCTTAAATTTGAAGGTTGTTATCACGGACATTCTGATTCTTTATTGGTAAGTGCTGGAAGTGGAGCTGCTACATTTAATTCTCCTAGTTCTTTAGGCGTTTTAAAAGATGTTGCAAAGCAAACTTTAGTAGCAACTTATAATGATATAGAAAGTGTTAAAGAGCTTTTTCATAAACATAAAGATATAGCCTGTGTTATTATAGAACCTATAGCTGGAAATATGGGTTTAGTAAAAGGGGAAATTAATTTCTTAAAAGAACTGGCTAAAATTTGTAAAGATAATGAAACTTTGCTTATTTTTGATGAAGTAATGAGTGGGTTTAGAGCTTCTTTTTTAGGTTCATATGCAATCAATAAAATAGAAGCTGATATTGTAACTTTTGGTAAGGTTATAGGTGGAGGAATGCCAGCAGCAGCTTTTGCAGCAAAAGCTGAAATTATGGACTATTTAAGTCCACTAGGTGGAGTTTATCAAGCAGGAACTCTAAGCGGAAATCCTTTAGCTATGGCAGCAGGGATTGCAAGTATTAGCAAAGCAAAAAATACTAAAAATCTCTACACCAAACTTGAAAAACTTGCCAAAAAACTAACTTTAGGGCTTAAACAACTTGCCAAAGAAAAAGGTATAGCACTACAAACTTCTTATGTTGGATCAATGTTTGGATATTTCTTTAACGAAAATGAAGTAAAAAATTATCAAGATGCTTTAAAATCTGATTTAAAACTTTTTGCTAAATTCCATCAAAATATGATTAAAAATAAAATTTATTTAGCTCCTTCTTCTTTTGAAACAGGTTTTATTTGTTCAAAAATGACTCAAAAAACTATCGATATCACTTTAGAAGCAGCAAAAGAAAGTTTTAAAAAATTATGAACAAAAGAAAAAAGATTATTCAAAAAAGCATAGAAGCCGCCAATGGCCTAAGCCTTGGAATTTCTATTATTGTTGCTATTATTATTGGTGTAGCTTTGGGTTATTTTTTAAAAAAAATTACAGGACTTACTTTTCTTTTTTGGCTTGGAGTTTTTTGGGGGATAGCAGCGGCTATTTTAAATGTATATAAAGCCTATAAAGCACAAGTTAAAAGCTATGAAGAATTTCAAAATAAAAAATGAAAACAAAAGATAAAAAAAAATTATTTTTATTATTTATTATTGCCCATATATTTTTTTATGGGTTTTTATTTTTTATCCATTCTTTAAATCAAAAAAATATTATAAGTTTTGAAATTGCATTTTTTAGTAGTTTATTAATTATCATTATCTCGTATTTTAATTATCAAAAAAATATTATAAAAAATACTAATAAATATCAATTTTACCAAATGCCAAATATTTTTATTAAAAATTATAAAAAAGATCAAAAAATTATAAAATTTAAAAAAGCAAATGACGATTTAGACCTGAATTTTAAAGATAAAATAAAAAATTTTACTTTATTTTTTACTTTATTTAAATTACTAGCCTATGGAATTTTAGTTGCTGGATTTTTATTTTTAAACCGCAAAGGCATATTTTCTGTTTTTGCTTATTTGGGTGGAATTTCAGCCTTATTACTTTGTATTATAATATTTGCCTTGTGTGTGAAATATGAGTTTAACAAGAATAATTAGATCTTTAATGGCATTATTTGCCTCTATGGCTTTTTTATTTGCTGGAAATGCCTTGATGATGAGCTCAATAGGAGTAATTTTAAAAGAAAATAACTCAAGCTCTTTGGTAATAGGGATTATTAGTTCTTGTTTTTTCATAGGAGCATTATGTGCAACAATAGGAATTCATAAAATCATATCTAAAATAGGACATATTAGATCTTTTGGACTTTTTGTATCTATTTTTGGAATTTCTGCTATTTTACATGCTTTAAGCAACAATCTATTTTTTTGGGCTTTTTTGAGATTTTTAATTGGAATTTGTTATTATGGTTTACTTATGGTCATAGAATCTTGGCTTAATGAAAAATCTAAAAATGCTACAAGATCTAGAATTTTAGGCTTTTATGAGATAATTTTTTATTTCTCTTATGCTTTAGGTACTTTAATTTTGGCTTTAAATTTAAGTCAATATACAATTTTTATTATAAGTGCTAGTTTGATTTTATTTTCTTCCTTGCCTTTAAATTTAATCAAAATCAAAGAACCAGCGATACCAAAACCTCATCCTATTTCTATACCTAAAATTTTTAACATTGCTCCATTAGCTATTGCGACGAGTCTTGTTGGGGGATTGCTTATTGGAGGATTTTTTTCTATGTCTTCTTTATTTATTATTTTACAAGGCTATGATACAAAATTTGTTTCTTATTTCATAGCTTGTGCAACTTTAGGGGGATTTTTAGCTCAAGCAATTATAGGTTTTATCTCCGATAGATTAGGAAGAAAATTTGCTATTATTATCTGTGTTCTCATAGGTTTTTTAACTATGTTATGCTTTTTATTGTTTAAGCCAAATATTTATTTTCAATATTTTCTAGCTTTCTTTTTAGGTTTTGGGACTTTTTGTCTTTATGCTTTAGCACTAGCTCGTGCTAATGATACCCTAACATCGAAAGATGGTATAGTAGAACTTGGACGCGGAGTATTGTTTTGTTATTCTTTAGGATCCTTAATCTCTCCTTTAATTTTGGGTATTTTAATGCAATATTTTACTTTTTATGGTTTTATTTATTTTTATGCATTTTTATTTGCTTTTTTATTTATTTTTGCTATTAATAAGCCAAATTTCATTTCTAAAAAAATAAAAATCTTAAAGATAAGATAATGATTAATACGGCTCTTACAAATCAAATAGGAACAAAACTCAAAAATGAAATTAAACCTGAGTCAAATTCTAAAGATGATGTATTAAAAGATAAATTAGATCCTAAAAATCTTTTAAATAAAACTTTAAAACAAAATTTAGATAAACTTATAGATTCTCAAGAAGATATACAAAAATTCATACAAAGTAAAACTGATTTAAAATTTAAAGAATTAATCAATAAACTTCTTGATCAAATTAATGCTCAAAAAAATCCGAATTCTCCTGTCCTAAAACAAGCCAATAAATTAAATCTTGCTCCAAATTTTGCAAACGAATTAAAAAGCTTGATACAAGAACTTTCAAAAAATAATCAATTTTCACAAGTATTAAATAAATTAGAAAATTTATTAAAACCAGTAACAGAAATTAAAAACAATGATATAGCCTTATTATTTAAAAATTCTGGAATATTTTTTGAAGCTAAATTAAAAGATTCTCTTAATAAAGAACTTTTACCTAAAAGTTTTTATAGTCTTATCAATGGAATCAAATCTTTAAGCAATGAAAATATTATCAATGAAATTTTAGAACTAGACTCTTTAAATTTAAATCCAAAACAAAGCTTAGAAAAACTTAAAAATATTATAGAAAAAAATATCAGCGAAAATAAACAAATTTTACAAAACAGTCCTTTTAATGCTTTGATAAATCTAGGTAAAAAAATTACAAATTTTAAAAATTATATTAACAAAAATCCTGAATTATCCCAGAAAAAAATTATCACAATAGCAAATAAAATTCTAAATGAAATCAATACATTGAAAAAAGATTTTATAAAAGATCTTAGTAAACCTCAAAATATAGCAATCAAAAATCCACAAATTCTTAAACAAACTATGCAAAGTTTAGATAAACTCGAACGCACTTTAAAAAACATTATTGAAAAAACTTATCATAAAACAGACAATGAAAAAAATACTCAAATTACAACTTCAACAGAAAAAAAGAAAAATCAAACCCATACTAAAGATATTAAACTAGAAACAAAAGACTTAAAAGATGAAATAATAAAAAATCAAGAAAATGCAAAAAAAGAAGATATAAATCAAGAAGACGAAAAAAAACAAGAAAACACAAAAGAAGAGTCAAAAACACCCCAAACAAAAGACAAAGAAAATGACAAAAAAGAAATAAAATTTGATAAAAATAATGAAAATAAATTAACACAAAAAGAAATAAAAAATTCCCAAAAAATTGATTTGAATACAGAAAATAATACCCATAAAAATGAAAATTTAAATCAAAATATATTCAATAATCTAACAAAAAACGAAAATGTAAATGAACAAAATATTAAAAATTTAATTTTTCTAAATAATGGAGAGATACTAAATGAAACAGAAGATTTAAGCAAAGCTTTATCATCATTTTCTAAAAAAATTGAAGAAAGTTTAAAACAACTTGATCCAAATTCTAAAAATGCCAAGAATATTTTAGTGGAATTAAAAAATATTGATCACAAAATTAATCTTTCTATGAAAGATATACAAAATATTAAACCAAGAACCCAAAATGACATAAATCACGATATACAAAATGATATAAAATCTACCTTACTTCAAGTTTCAAATTTGGCCAAAGCAACAGATAATGAAGCTATTTTTAATCAAGCAAATAGACTGATTGCACAAATTGAAATCAATCAATTAATGTCCTTGGCTAATAATTCTATTAACACTCATATACCTTTTTCTTGGGATGATTTAAATGATTCTAAAATCATTTTCAAAAGAGGAAAAAAAGATAAATTTTTTGCTCAAATTAAACTTGAATTTTCAAAACTTGGAAATTTAGAAATTTTAATTGCTTTAAATAACCAAAAATATATAGATATAAATATAATGGCAGAAAATCAAGAATTTAGAAAAAATATTTATGAAAATGCTCACAAACTTAAAAAAAATATCAATAAAGCAGGTCTTTTAAGTGCAAATTTCTTTGTTGGTGATATTATTAAATCAAAATTTGATATACATACAAAAAATTTCGATTTAAATATGGGAATGGATAAAAAAGTTTGATTTAAATTTTCAAATAAAAATTATCTTAAAAATTTAAATACCATCTTCTTACTTCTTATAATAAAAAATTATCCATTACACATAATCTCTTTGATAAAAATCATTTTTTAAAATATTTCAAAAATCAAGATAACAAAAATAATCGCACTAAGATATATTTAATTTATTAATATAATATTTTATTAATATTAATAAAATAAAGGTGGCAAAATGGAGCTCTTAATCAATCTTAATGAAGGCACTCAATTTGCAATCCAAATCATTATCGTTCTTATTTGTCTTTTTTATGGAGTAAAAAAAGGAGGTATAGCACTTGGATTGCTTGGAGGAATAGGAATTTTAATACTTGTCTTTGTTTTTCATATAAAACCAGGAAAACCAGCTATTGATGCAATGTTGACAATTTTAGCAGTAGTTGTTGCGAGTGACACTCTACAAGCTAGTGGCGGACTTGATGTGATGCTTCAAATTGCAGAACATATTTTAAGACGCAACCCGAAATTTCTAACCATACTTGCACCTTTTATAACTTGTTTTTTAACTATACTTTGCGGAACGGGTCATGTTGTTTATACTATATGCCAATCATTTATGATATAGCCATTAAAATAACATTCGCCCAGAACGCCCAATGGCTGCAGCTTCGATCTCTTCTCAAATGGGGATTATAGCAAGTCCAGTTTCTGTTGCTGTTGTCTCACTTACAGCACTTTTGCTAAATTCTAACCATAAACTAGCAGGATTTGATGGTTATATAAATTTATTGCAAATTACAATACCTAGCACACTTTTTGGAGTTTTATGCGTAGGAATTTTTTCATGGTTTAGGGGCAAGGATTTAGATAAAGATAAGAAATTTCAAAATAAACTCAAAAATGAAGAATTTAAAACTATGTTTATGGAAATACTAAAACTTTATTAAACAAAAAGCTTTCAAAAGATAATTGGCTAGCAATGTGGATTTTCTTAGGTGCTATTATCTGTGTTGCTTTGCTTGGAATTTTTGATTTTTTACGTCCAAATTGGGGACAAATTATAAAAAATAATATTCCTCAATTTGATAGCTTAGGAAATCCAAAAATAGATATTTTATCTATGGTATCTGTTATACAAATGTTTATGCTTTTAGCGGGATCTTTGATAATTATTTTTACTAAAACAGAGGCTAAAAAAATTGCTTCAAATGAAATTTTTAAATCCGGAATGATTGCTATGGTAGCAGTTTTTGGGATATCTTGGATGGCTGATACTATGTTTGCTATTCACACTCCAATGATGAAAGAAATGCTTGGAAATATAGTTAAAGATTATCCTTATACTTATGCAATTATGCTTTTATTGATTTCAAAATTTGTTAATTCTCAAGCCGCAGCTATTTCAGCTTTTGTCCCATTAGCTTTAAATATTGGCGTAGAACCTGGAATTATTATAGCTTTTGCAGCAGCTTGTTATGGGTATTACATTTTACCTACTTATCCAAGCGATTTAGCAACAATACAATTTGATAGATCAGGAACAACTCATATAGGAAAATTTGTAATCAATCATAGTTTTATCATACCTGGACTTTTAGGTGTATTTAGTTCTTGTGTAGCTGGATATTTAATTGCCTTAAGTGCTGGATATATTTAATATTTTGATTTAATTATATAATTAAATCAATCATTATTCATTTATCTAAATATTATATTTATTAAAATCTTATATAATAAATACGTTTAAATAGTAAAAGAGATAAAATGAATCCTTTCTTAAAAGCCAAAGATAAAGACTATACTAAAAAAGATTTAATTATTACCTTAGAAAAGCTAGGTATTAAAAAGGGTGATATACTTTGTGTGCATACTGAACTTTTTAATTTTGGTTTTCCTCTACTTCCTAAAAAAGAATATCTTAGTATTTATATAGAGTCTTTTTTAGAAGTTTTAGGAGAAAGTAGAACTCTTATAATGCCTACTTTTACCTCTTGATGTTTATAAACAAATAGCAATATTAAAAAATTCTAATAATTTTAAAAAAGAAAAATTTGGAAATTCTCATATCGTAAATATAAATTCTAAATCTTATCTAACAAATACTTTAAAAAAATTACTAGATGATCCTTATTGTCTTTTAGAAAATTAAATTCTAATTCAAATAAAAATCATAATCTTGTTTAAAAAATTTATTAATTCACAAAAAGATAAATTTAAAAGTAAATTTTAGAAAATATATATTTTATTTGAATTTTAAAGCTTTTATTTTGATATTATTTAACACTTTTATTTCTTTAGGTCAATAATTAAAGTCGATAAAAAAATATAAGTATAATAAATTAAAAATAATCTAAAATAATTAAATCTTTAGCAAAATCCTATTTTATAAATAAAAAGAAGTAAAAAAACAATACATTTGGTTGCGAAGGGGAGATTTGAACTCCCGACCTTCGGGTTATGAGCCCGACGAGCTAACCACTGCTCTACTTCGCGATATTAAGAAATGGATGGGGTAAAGGGATTCGAACCCCTGAATGACAGGACCAAAACCTGTTGCCTTACCGCTTGGCGATACCCCAATAAAAACCAAAATTATAATTAAATTTAATTGATTTGTCAAGCAAATAAAGCTATAATTTTTAAAAAACTTAAGGATTTAAATGAAATTTATAAGTATAGAGCAAGCCATTGAAGATTTAAAAGCAGGAAAAATGCTCGTAATGGTAGATGCAGAAGACAGGGAGAATGAGGGAGATATTATTTTTCCAGCTGAGTTTAGTTCAAAAGAAAAAGTAAATTTTACTATAAAAGAAGCAAGGGGGGTTGTATGCGTTGCTTTAAGTGAAAAATTGGCTAAAAAATTTGAACTTCCTTTGATGGTTCCAAATAATACTTCCAATCACGAAACAGCTTTCACTATAACCATTGACGCAAAAGAAGCGACAACTGGGGTCAGCGCTTATGAAAGAAATATGACTATAAAACTTTTAACAGATGAAAATGCAACAGCACAAAGCTTCGTTCGTCCAGGACATATAAATCCTTTAATAGCTAAAAAAGGCGGAGTATTAGAACGCACTGGACATACCGAAGGTAGCGTTGATTTATGTCGTTTAGCAGGACTTAAAGAAGCTTGCGTAATTTGTGAAATTGTCAAAGATAATGGAGATATGGCAAGACGTGCTGATTTAGAAGAATTTTGCCAAAAACATAATTTAAATATGATCACAGTTTCTGATTTAATAGAATATCGTTTAAAAAATGAAAGTTTAATTGAGTTAATTAATCAAAGCTCTAGCTCTCTTGCTGGTTTTGCAGCGCAAAAATACGAATTTAAAGATCATAACGGAATTAGACATATTGTTTTTTCTTTTAAAGAACCGAAAAAAATTGAAAATGTAAAATTTCATTCAAGCGGAAGTGATTTTGAGCTTCTTACTTCTGATAAATTTTCTACACTGCTAAAACAAATAGAATTTTTATATAAAAATGGCGGTCTTATTGTTTTTATGCAAGGAGAAAAAACACAAGCAATTCAAGTAAAAAACTATGGAATTGGGGCACAAATTCTTAGATATTTTGGGGTAGAAGAAATAAATTTAATATCACAAAATCATGATAAAGATTTTATAGGACTTAAAGGTTTTGGACTTAATATTAAAACTTGCAAAATAGCATAAAATGCTATTTGCTTGCTTTTTCTATGTATTCACCTCTTGTAGTATCCACTCTAATTACTTCACCTTCTAAAACATGAAAAGGGATTTGTACAACAGCTCCAGTTTCTAAAGTAGCTGGTTTTTTATTGGATCCTTGAGTATCACCTTTAAAATTTGGCGCTGTTTCTATGATTTTAAGTTCTACAACCTGAGGAACCTCAACACCGATTGCTTTACCATTATGAAATAAAACTTCTACCATCATACCATCTAAAAGCCATTTTTTAGCCTCACCTACATCATCTTCTGTAATAGCTACTTGCTCATAAGTTTCAGTATCCATAAACTGACAATTTTCACCATCATCATAAAGATACTGCATTTTTTTATTTTCTAAATTTGGCGCTTCACACTTATCGCCTGCATGAAAAGTCTTTTCAAGAACCTTTCCATCAATAAAAGATTTTATCTTAATACGTACAAAAGCAGGACCTTTTCCTGGTTTTACGTGTTGATATTCTACTATTTTAAAAGGAATACCATCAATTTCAATTTTTAAACCTTTTTTTAAATCACCCATCGAATAAGATGCCATAATCATTTCCTTATATGAAAAATAAACTTCATTTTACCAAATTTTATTTTATATACTTATAAAAAATTTATTTTCAAAACAAGAAATTTTGGCTAAAATTATATAAAGCATAGCGAATGCTCGCTTCATTATCTCAAATGAAGAGGAAAGTCCGAGCTGCAAAAGACAAGAATTCCATCTAACGGATGGCTAGGGTGACCTAAGGGACAGTGCAACAGAAAACAAACTACCACAAAAAGTGGAAAAGGTGAAAAGGTGAGGTAAGAGCTTACCAGCGATTTTAGTAATAATTTCGGCTTTGTAAACCCAATTCGCAGCAAGAAGGGATGGTTTAAGTCTTTAATTGAACCCTTCGCTTGATTTTGTTTGTAAAAACAAAACTAGATAAATGAGCATTTAAAACAGAACTCGGCTTATAGCTATGCTTTAGTGTATTCTAAAGCTCTTTTAAATTTATGTATTTCCATAGCAACTGCATCTTTTTTATCGGAAATAAGTTTTATTGCTTCTTCAATCAAAGCTTTAGCTTCGCTTAGTTTTTCTTTTTCTATATCATTTGGAAAATTACTAATAAGTTCTTCTAAAATGTTAACATTTTCCTCAATTAAAGCAAGTTTAAATTTATCAAGCCAAGTTTTCATTGCTATGAACATCTCTCCAAGCTTCTAAAAGACCTTTTACAACATTAATCACTTCATCAACTCTTGCTTCATTATTTTCTAAATTTGCCAAAGATAGCAGTTGAATCTCTCTTGTGTAAAGACCGCTTAAATAATGAGCCACATCTCCACCCTTTTCATAGTCAAGATTGTCAATAAGTTCTATAAAAATTGCAGTAGCTCTTTTTACATAATAAACTCTTTGCTCTATATCTTCATTTTTAATAGCAAATTTAATTCTTGCACAAAAACGTAAAATCCCCTCATAAAGCATTTCAATAAGCTTTTGTGGGGATTCTATCCCCACTTGATTTTGAGAATAAGCATTATAAGCTAAATTATTTTGCATCTTTATTCCTTAACTGTTTTGATTATTCATAGCATTAATCATATTTGTTATGGTATTAAGCTGTGTATTTAATTTATTTAAAATACTTTCATATTGCAAAAATTGATTTTGCATTGTTTCATATTTTGAATCAATCAAGGCCTGAGTTGATTCTTTAGATTTTGTTAATGATTTTGTATCATTAGTTAAGCTTTCATCAAGTTTTGTTAAAGAACCATTGCTTCCTGTCATACCTTGAAGCTTGCTTTTAAGTTGAGCAAAAACCCCAAGTCCTTCGATAGGTTCTGAAATTACAGTAGTATTTTTTAAACCAAACTGCTTAAGAAATTCATCATCTCCTTTGATGGTTAAATCAGAGCCATTATCACTATTAAATTTTATAATAACACCTTTTTTTCCATCTTTTTCTACATTTTCAAGTCTAACATTTAATCCATCTATATTTAAGCTATTGATATGTTCAACCAAATTTTTCATTTGTTCTTCTTTGGTTTCGCCCTTAAGAACAAATTCTTTACCATCTCTAGTTTTTGATAAATCATAAGTTTGATCATTAAAAACTATAGTAAATTTACCTTTTTCAAATTTAATCTCTTTTTCTCCTTCTGCTAAAGTAGCAGCATCACTAGTCTCTACTAAATCACCTGTATAACTAATATCTTTATATTGAGTAATACCAGCAAAAAAACTTTCGACAAAACTTGGATCTTCGTTCATCTTTTCTTCAAAAGTTGATTGAGAAAAACTTAAAGTTCCAGAATCACTTAAACTTAGTCCATAATCTTGTAAAGAAACCATTACCTTAGAAGGAATTTTATTGCCATTTGCATCTTCAATAAATCCATCAACAGATTGAGATCCAAAAAGAGTGGAAATAATAGTTGATCTTATACTATTTACTTCTGTAATACCTTGTAAGGTTCCTTTTGTTCCTGTTTCACTATTATAATCTGTAGCTGCTTGTAAATTCACTATTAAATCATTATAGCTATCTACAAGATCATTCATAGCTTTTACAACAGATTCATTGTCTTGTTGGATATCAAAATTAATCTCTCCAGTTGAATTTAAAGTCAAAGTTATACCAACTCCTAAATCTGTTACTGTATTGTTTTGACGGATCATTTTGATACCATCTAAAGTAAATTCAGCATTTTGAGCTTTTTGGATATGTAAAGGATTATCAGGATCATCTTCTATACCATAACCTTTAAAATCTTTTGAATCAATAGGAATATCACCAGCGCCACCCATAGGCTTATGAAGTTCCCAACCAAGATTTGAAAAAAGTTTTGAAGTATTCGCATCAGTTTTATAAGTTCCATCCTCTGCCTTAGATCCATCAAAGAAACTTATAGCATTATCTTCACCTGTTTCCTTGCTTGAAAGGGTTAGACGATAAGGGGCATCTTTTTCTCCAGTATTTACTATTTTAGCTTGTATATTTCCATCTGTTGCTTGATTGATTTTATCAGCTAAATCTTTATAGGTCGTATTTTTATCATAGCTAATAGTATATTCTTTTCCATTTTGAAAAAGAGTAAAAGAAGCTGTTCCTTCTAAATTTGCATCAATATAACCACCATCATTAGCAAGACCTTTACTTTGATAAACATCTTTTTGAGCAAGTTGAGTTACATTTACTTTCATGCTTTGCAAAGCCACACCGCTATCAGCTGTTAAACTGGCTGGTGGATTGGTTGTTACGCTTGCATTTACTTTTCTTTTTGCAAAAACAGTCGCATCACCCAAAGCTGAAACCGCTGTTTGAAAACTTAGAAGTTTTGTTTTAATTTCAGTTAAATCTTTTTGTTTAGTGTTATTTTCTTCAATTTTTTTTGTATATGGATTTATACGACTTGCTTCATCTGCTTTTTTTAATTTATCAATGACATCTTGTGTTAAAACTCCAGAACCAAAACCTAAACTAGATAGACTTCCAAATGCCATTTTAACTCTCCTTATTATAAATTAACCCTAATGCATCTCTAAAATATTCAGCCAATCTCATAGCTTCTTCACTAGGAATTTGACGGATTTCTCTTCCTGTATTTTTTTCAGTAACACTGATATACATAGAACCTATTTTATCATTAAAGGCAAATCTTATATTTGTATTTAACGAATCCATTTGTTCGTTTAATTTTTTTGTAATATCCGATAATTTCTCGCCTAAACCTTCTTGAATTTCTTTAGAATGTTTAGAATTTTCTTGAACCTTCTGAATATTTTCTTCATTGGTTTTATGATTATTTTGAATATTCATATTATTAGAAATATCCATTTTAGCCAGCTTAGTCACTTCCATTTTAAAATCCTTTTTAAAATTTTCGTTTTACTAGATATCGGATAAATATAAAAAAAATTAATAGTTTATATAAAAAATTATAAACTTATAAAAATTGTAAGCAAAAAGCATTCTCAAATTTAAAAAATTTCAAATTTTTTAAAAAGCTGTATATCATTTTTTAAAATTTTACGCAAAATTAAATCGTCAATAACCTCTTTAGAACAAATTGTCTCTTCTGGCCAAACTCTTTCATATCCGTCCATCTCATTTTTAGCACTTGCATCTATAGCAATTCTTTCTTCTATGATATAAAAATCTCTTTTAGCATCAATATTATTAACAACTCTCCATACTAACATATAGGGATTTTCTAATTGATTTTCTTTATCTAAAAAGATTAAAATACTAAAATGTTGTTTAAAATCCAAAAGTTTTTCAAAACTTTGTTTTATACTTTCTTTTTTGTCAAGTAAAATACATACTATAGGATTTTTACTCTCTTTATAAAATTGCTTTAAATCAATAATTTCAAGTTTAGTTTGAAATAAAGCTTTTAAATCTTTATCTTCTAGAAGTTCTAACTCTTGCGTTATTTTTGCTCCAGTAGCATCAAGTCCAGCCTTACCTCCAAAACAAACATTAGTAGATGAATGATCTAATTGATCACAAATTCCTTCGCTAATTAGCAAATCTTTGCAATTAAAACGATCTAAAATATAAGGGATTAAATTATCATAGTCATTTAAATCAGGAGCATCCTTATCTACAAAAATAGCATGTTTTACAAAACTCATTTGTCCCATACCCCAAAAAGCATGCATAATTTGTTTAGCATGGGCAGGATATTTTGTATCAATTTTTGCTAAAATAAGATTATGAAATACTCCATTTTCTGGCATTTTATAATCAATTAAATCAGGAATATTAGTTTGTAATAAAGGCAAAAATACCCTTTCTGTTCCAAGCCCCATAATCTTATCTTCTAAAGGAGGTTTTCCTACTATAGTAGCCTGATAGATAGCATCTTTTTTAGCATAAATTTTTTCAACTTTCATCACTGGAAAAAGTTCTTGTGGAGTGTAAAAACCCGTATGATCTCCAAAAGGACCTTCAAGTTTAAATTCATCTAAATCCACATAACCCTCTATAACAAAATCACTATCATAAGGAACATAAATACCATTTTCGCAAGGAGTTAGCAAAGCTCTAGTTTTTTTAATAAAACCATAAAGCAAAAGTTCAAAAATTCCTTTTGGCAAAGGCGCTTGAGCACACCAAATATACAAAGGATCCCCGCCAATAGCAATACTTACTGGCATCTTTTTAAAACCTGCTTTTTTATACTCATGATAAAAAAGCGCTCCGTCTTTGTGGACTTGCCAATGCATCAAAAGTTCATTTTTATCGCTTACTTGTAAACGATACATTCCAAGATTATTTTGAGTTTTATCTATATTTTGAGTATAGACTTGACCCATAGTAATAAATTTAGAAGCATCCTTTTGCCAAGTTTTTAAAATAGGAAGCTCCTCCAAAGAATTTAAAGTTTTAAAAGAAAATTTAGAATGTTTAGCGCTTAATCTTTTAGGTGGAACATTTTTTAAAGAAAGCAAAGTTTTAAAAAAATCTATTTTTGATTTTAAATTTGTGGGAATATGTAGCTTTAAAAGCTTTGAAATTTCATCTGCTACTTCCAAATAAGGACGTGTGAAGATTAAATTTAAAGCTTTTTCATTACAAAAAGTATTCATAAGAACTGGAAAATCATAGCTTTTATTTTCTTTTTTACTTATAGGATGGGTAAATAATAAAGCTTTGCCTTTTTCTTGTTTTTTTGCTTCTATATAAGCGATATATCCTATCTCAAGATCAATATCTACAGGCTCTTCTATAATTTTTAACAAATCATTTTGTTTTAGAATTTCAATAAAATTTTTCATTATATCATCGCCTCTGCTCTTTTTAATAAATCTTTTGCTCCCAAGCTTATAAATTTTAAGGCTAGTTTTTCGCCTGCGCTTTTAAAATCACTTTTATTGATTAAAAAATCTTCTTTTAGAAATTCACTTGCATCAGGAAGCCCTAAAATAGCTCTTATGTGAATTTTATCTTGAAACAATTGAGCATTAATACCAATAGGAACTTGACATCCACCTTCTAAAATTCTTATAAAATCTCTTTCTATAGTGGTTTCTATAACCGAATTTTCATCGTTTAAACATTCAAGCAAAGAGACAATCTCAGGCATATCAAGAGCTTCAATTCCTAAAGCCCCTTGTGATGCAGCGGGTATCATTTCATCTTTTGAAAAAACACTTACATAATTAACCAAAGAATCTAAATTTAATCTTTTTATTCCTGCTAAAGCTAAAACAATTGCATCAAATTCACCATTTTTTAGTTTATCTATACGAGAATTTACATTACCTCTTAAAGAAATAATATTTAAATCAGGTCTTAAAAGTAGAAGTTGCATTTTGCGTCTTAAACTTGTTGTTCCTATTTTGGCATTTTTAGGCAGATCTTTTAAAGTAGGATATTTTTGAGAAAGCATGGCATCATTGCTTTCTTCTCTTTTTGAAATTGCTATAAGCTTTAAACCTTCTGGAAAAAAACTTGGTACATCTTTTAGGCTATGAACCGCTAAATGAGCTTTTTTCTCAAGCATACTCTGCTCAAGCTCTTTTGTAAAAAGTCCTTTGCCTCCTATTTTTGCCAAAGGAGAATCAAGCAAAATGTCACCTTTTGTTTTAAAACCCTCTAATACAACTTTAATATTATGTTCTTTTTCTAAAAATGATTTCACCCACTCACTTTGCCATAGAGCCAATTGACTTTTTCTTGTTGCAATAATTAATTCTTTCATTTTTTATCCTCTATTATTTCAACATCAATAATATCATCATTATACGAATTCTGCTTTGTTTTAGCGGTCTTAAACGAACTAGTGTTAAAGCTTATCTTTAATAAAATGCCAAAAATAAATATTAAAATTCCCAAAATACTACTTAAAATCCCTGGAAAAATGAGCAAAAAACCAGAAATTACAAAAGAAAATTGTATAAACATATTTTTAAAGCCATCGATATGAAATTCAAGTAAATTTCTCCAAAAAATACCTAAAATTACAATACCACATACCATACTCATCAAAACAAAGGCTAGAAAATTTCCAAGTCCAAAAACAATAATAAATAAAATTGTAAAAAATATTTCAAGTAAAATCAAAGGAGTTAAACTTAATTTAAATTTCATAATACCGTCTTTTTTATAAATTCTAGAACTCTATTAGTATCAATTACTTCTTTTTTTAAATCTTTTCTTTGTATAAATTCAAGTTTATTTTCCTCAAAATTTTTCCCTATAACTAGAGCATAAGGAAAACCCATAAGTTCAAAATCATTTATTTTAACTCCAAAACGTTCATTTCTATCATCTAATAATACTTTAATACCCTCTTTCTTTAAATTCTCATAAAGATTATTAGCATATGCGACTATTTTCTCATCTTTCATATTTGAAATAATAATATTTAAATCAAAAGGGCTTAGAATTTTATTCCAAATACAACCTTTATCATCATAACTTGCTTCTATAGCTACTGCAACCAAACGACTTACCCCTATACCATAACATCCCATGTAAAAAGCTTGAGCTTTACCATTTTCATCTAAAAAATTAGCATTCATGGCTTTAGAGTATTTTTGTCCTAGCTTAAAAATATGTCCTACTTCAATCCCTTTGCTCTTTTTTAATTTTGCTCCACACTCTATACAACAATCCCCTTCTTTTACTGCCACAAGATCTTTAAAACGGTTTTTATTTAAATTTACAACATCAATGCCAACTAAATGATAGTCTTTTTCATTGGCGCCTATAATCATTTGCTTTTCATTTTCAAGTTCTTGATCTATATAAAATTCAATATCCTTAAGCCCAACAAAACCTATAAATCCTGGACAAAGTCCAATCTTAATAAGTTCTTCTTCATTAGCATCTTGAAGCTCTAAAGCATTAGCAGCATTTAAAGCTTTTACCTCCTGAAGCTCGTCACATCCTCGTATAAAAAACACAATAAATTTACTCTCATTTTCATAAATAGCTTTTTTTACAATTGCTTTAATCGTATAAAATTTATTTATTTTAAAAAAATCAGCTAATTCTTCAATACTTCTAACATTTGGCGTATGAAATCTACTCGCATAATTAGCTTCTGGTCTTTCATCTTTACACTCTTTTTTTGCTCTTTTGGCTACTTCAATGTTTGCAGCATAAGTACAATTTTGACAAGTTAAAATATCATCTTCGCCATTATCCGTCAAAACCATAAATTCCTTTGATCCGCTCCCACCAATAGCTCCACTATCTGCATTAACAACGCGAAAATCAAAACCAAGTCTTGTAAAAATTTGACTATAAGTTTTATACATTAAATCAAATTCTCGTTGCAAATCCTCTTCATTGCTATGAAAGCTATAGCCATCTTTCATTAAAAATTCACGACACCTTAAAAGCCCAAATCTAGGTCTTGCCTCATCTCTAAATTTTAATCCTATTTGATAAAGATGCAAAGGAAGTTGCTTATAGCTTGTAATTTTATTTTTAACTAAAGAAAGTATGGCTTCTTCATGTGTTGGTCCTAAAACAAACTCATTTTCTTTTCTATCTTTAAATCTTAATAATTCCTTACCAAAAACACTATATCTACCACTTTCTTTCCATAAATCTGATGGTGTAATAAAACTAAGATTTAATTCTTGCGCTCCTGCTTTATCCATCTCTTCTTTAACTATTGTTTTAATTTTTTCTAAAACCATTTTTCCTAAAGGCAAAAAATTATAAAGTCCACTTCCAATTTGCTCAATAAAACCTGCACGTGTTAAAAAAATATGGCTAGGTAAAACCGCATCTTTTGGATTCTCTTTTGTTGTAGGAGCATAAAGTTTACTGAATTTCATCCTCTTCCTTTGCATTAAATTCGCATTTATATTGATTTAAATTTAAATCTTCTAAATCATTTTTTATATCAAAAACATAGCGCATAGCATTAACTATAGTATCGCTTTGAATTTTACCTTGCATTTTCTTTAAATTTATAGTTGGAGTATGTAAAAAAGCTTTAAAAACTTGATGAATAAGCTTTTGAGCTTCTTTAAAATCTGATTTTTTAAGATAACCTTTATTAAGTGCTATCTCAAGTTGCTTAGTAGCGCACTCTTTTGCTTCCAATCGTATAGCTTTGATAACTGGCATAATAGCTAGATCATTTAAATACTTAAAAAATTCATCTGTCATTGTATTGACAATTTTATAGGCAATTTGGGCTTCGTGTTCTCTTAAAATTAAATTCTTTTTAACAACCTCTTCTAAATCATCTACAGAAAAAACTTTAATTTTATCATTTTCTTCTAGCTCAATATCTCTTGGAACAGCAATATCAAAAAAATAGCGCTTAAAATCTACCTCTTTAAGCAATTCCTTTGTAATAATTGCATTACTTGCATTTGTAGCAGAAAAAAATAAATCATAATCATTAATGTAAGAGGATAATTGACTTAGATGATCAAAGTGACTTGATTCTCCTAAATTTTCACATAATTTTTTTGCTTTTTTTAAATCTCTATTTAAAATAATAACTTTAGCCCCGGCAGAAATTAAATACCTAGAAGCTAACTCGCTCATCTCCCCTGCACCAATTACTATTGCTTTTTTTTGTGTTAAATCAAAAAATTCTTTAGCTTTTGCAACACAAACTGATGCTACTGAAATAGGATTTTTAGAAATTTGAGTTTGATTTCTTACTTTTGCAGCACATTTAAAAGAAAAATGCATGATTCTAGAAAGATGCATAGAACAAAATTTATTTTCAAGTGCAAAAATAAATGCATCTTTAAGCTGTTTTACAATCTGTGTCTCTCCAACGACCAAACTATCCAAAGAACTAGCAACCGCAAAAAGATGATGAACCGCATCACTATCTTCATAAATATCCGCTTTTTCAAAGAGAATTTGAGAATCTACATTGCAAAATAAAGATAAAGAAGAAATAATAAATTTATCAATCTGGCTTTTATTTTTAACAAAAGTTAAAATTTCAATACGATTACAAGTGCTAATGACTAAACCTTCTTTTATATTTTCATTAGCACAAATAATATCAAGAAATTCTTTTTTATTAGCATTGTTACTGAAACTTAATTTCTCTCTTATAGAAATATCAGTATTTTTATGTGTAAAGCTGATACAAAAATAATGCATCAAAATTCCCTACTTATCATATTATCAATAATTTCATTTAAGGAAGCATTATTATAAGACTCAATAGCTATTAATGCATTATTTCCATATGTTTTAGCTTTATTAAATACTTCTTCTAAAATTTGTTTTTCAATCATTTGTTCTTTAATCCATAAAATTTCATTTTTATCTAGTTCTTTTTTAAAAAAACTAACCAATATATTTTTATCAGCATTATCTAATTTTTTATAAAGATAAATATAAGGTAATGTTGTCTTGCCTTCTTTAAAATCACTCATTATAGGTTTTCCAAGTATACTCTCATTACTCTTAATGTCTAAAATATCATCAACAATTTGGAATGCTAAACCCAAATTTTTACCATAATTAGCAAAATTACCCTCAGATAAACCTGCCAATATAGCACCGCATTTTGCACTTGCTTCAATCAAAACAGCCGTTTTATGATAGATCATTTTTAAATATTTATCTTCATCGATATTAAACTCTTGACTTAAATTAATATCCATTAATTCGCCAAGAGATAATTTAACCACAGCATCAGAAATTATTTGTGCAAAATTAGCATCCATTTTAGAGAGCTCAAAAAAAGCTTTGGAATATAAAATATCTCCCAGCATTAAAGCATTTTTAGCCCCAAATTTATCATTGATAGATCGTGCTCCTCTTCTTAATTTTGCATCATCAATAATATCATCATGCAAAAGACTTGCCAAATGTATAAGCTCTATAATTGCACAAAGCTTAAAAGATATATCACTTTTACCTGCTATATTTAAAAGCAATTTTGATCGAAGTTTTTTACCTATATTTATACTATCTAACATCTTTAAAACGGGAGTATAATCTAGATCTTTTAAATAATTTTGAATAAGAGTGTCAATTTCTTGCAATTTTCTTCCTTATTTTCATTTTTGATTTGTCAAAGGTTTGACCTGAGATTCATTAAAATTAATCATTGGAACAATTTGATTATTTTGTGGAGGATTTTTTAAAGGGAATTTTCTTGGATCTAAAAATTTGACTGCTAAGCGCAAATCTTTATCCTCTATATATACTATAAAAGTAGCTTCTCCTTTATTATAAGAATTAAACTCTAAAATCAAACGTGCTCTATCAATATGAGGGTTAGTATAATCAGGAATTAAAGTTTGGGTGACCCAATTAAGGTTTCTGCGTAAAGACATAGTAAATTGCCTTGGAAATTTTCTAAATTTAGAATGAACTATAATATTTGTATTATCAAACAAGGTCCAATAAAAATCAAAATTTTGCACCTTATCATCATATCCAAGCTCTTGAATTTCTACACTTGCTCTTTCATCTTTTTTTAAAGTAAATTTATAAGTATACTGAAAAACTGGCAAAGATGCTTTTAGATCCTGTATGCCAAAAACCAACAAAAAACTTATTAAAAAATATATAAATATATTTTTCAAAATTTAACCTTCATATCCTAAAATTTCAGCACCCAAACCAATAAAAATATCATTTTGTCTTTCTTTTATAAGCTCATCATTTTCAAGTATAAATTTTTTCACATCTTTATCATTAATCTTTTGTTGCTCTAAAAGCTCTATCATGGCTATATATTCTGCAAAAAAATTATCAAAAGTTTTTTCTAGTGCTCCTAAATTTCCATTTTTAATAATTTCTATAAATTTTTCTTTAGGTGTTTTATTTAACATTTCATCAAAAATATCCATTATTTTCCTTAATTAATGACAAACTGATTATAAAATTTTAATAGTTAAAAGTAGCTAAATTAAAATAATAAATAAAAAATATTAAATAATTTTTAATTATTTTTATAATATTTATATAATAAGCTAAACATAAAGTTTAGCTTAAAAATTAATTTTCAACTCTACTAGCATATTCAACACCCAAATCAAAAGCTTTTGCATTAGCTTCTTTTGTTTTAATTGGCACCATATCAAGCATAATTTCTTTTAAAATATTTAAATCAATACACTTACTCATATAAGCAGCAATAGCTAATGCAATCACAGATTGGGTTGCTACATTACCCACTTCATCTTTGGCAATACTAATAATAGGAATTTTAAAAATTTTCCATTTTTTATAATCTTGCTCATCAGGATATACTAAATTTGGCTCAATCACTATAATGCCGTTGTCTCTAACACCATCCTTAAAACCCTTGTATCCTTTGTTTGCAGTAGAAAGCATAAAATCAATTTCACCTTCTATAGCATAAGGAAAGAGAATTTCATTCTCATTTATAATTACATCAACTTTTGTTGGACCTCCACGTACTTGAGAAGTATAAGTTGAAGCTTTAAAAGCATGAAGTCCTTTTTTAATTGCAGCATTAGCTAAAATTTCACCTGCAGTAATTACACCTTGACCTCCCTCACCCCCAAATCTCAACTGAAATTTCATTGTAATACTCCTAAATTTACCATTCTTCCTTCTTGAGCCGCCTTACGCACTTCTTCATAAGCTTCACAATATTCTATACAATCTTTATTTTGATGCAAAATACCGGTTGGAAATTTACCTTTTTTTTCTTGAGAATTCATTTGTTCAAATTTGGTTTTCTCAACACAACGATCTTTGATCCAATTAAGCATAGAAACCGCTTCTCCCATCTTATTTTTACGCCCAAGATTAATATGACAATTTGAAAAAATATCAACAAAACTATAGCCTTTATGCTCTAAAGCTTTATAAATAATATTATCAAGTTTATTTATTTCTATTACATTTGATCTTGCCACAAATGTAGCACCAGCAGCTTTTGTAAGTTCACAAGCATCAAAATTAGGATCTATATTGCCAAATTGAGCTGTAACAGTATAAAAACCTAATGGAGTAGTTGGAGAGGTCTGAGAATTTGTTAGTCCATAGATAAAATTATTAATTAATATATGAGTGATGTCAATATTTCTTCTACATCCATGTATAGTATGGTTTCCACCAATAGCCAAAGTATCTCCATCTCCACTTACAACAATCACATGTTTTTTAGGATTTGCCAATTTAATACCGGTTGCATAAGCAATAGCTCTACCATGAGTTGTATGCACTGTATTACAATTTACATAAGAACTAGTTCTACCACTACATCCTATACCAGAAACCAAACAAACATCATCCATACTCCAACCAATTTTTTCTATAGCACGGATAATGCTTTTTAAAATAACACCATCACCGCAGCCCCAGCACCACTGAGTTGGAAGCTTATCCACTCTTAAATATTCATCATAATTAAAAGCCATTTATAAATTCTCCTTTACCTTAACTATAATTTCATCCGGTGTAATAGGACGTCCATTAGCTTTATGAAGCGAAATCAAATCACTTCTTTTACTTACTCTTTGCACCTCTTCTAAATACTGGCCCATATTGAGCTCGCAAACCATAATTTTTTCAAATTTTTTAACAATTCTTTCAATTTCATTTTCGGCTACAGGATATAAAGTAATAGGTCTAAAAAGTCCTGCTTTTACTCCTTCTTTTCTCAATCTTAAAATAGCTTCTTTTGCAGAACGAGAAACACTTCCATAAGCAATAATTAAAAATTCTGCATCCTCAAGATAATATTCCTCATAAGAACATATTTCATTGGTGCGATTTTTAATTTTTCCAATAAGTCTTTGTATATTTTTTTTAACAATCTCTCCATCTTCTGTTGGAAAGCCTATATCTCCGTGATGAAGTCCAGTAATATGATAACGATAACCTGAAAAAAATGGATTTAAAACAGCACTTTCATTCTCACCCACAGCATAAGGTTTATAATCTTTTTTATCTCCTTCAAATTTAGCACGATTAATAATTTCTAAATCTTTCAATTCTGGAAGCATTGCTTTTCCATTCATATGACCAATAGTTTCATCCATGAGTAAAAAAACTGGGGTCATAAATTTTTCAGCCAAATTAAAAGCCCTTATTGTCTCGGTATAAGATTCTTCTAAAGACGCAGGAGCAATAGCAATACTTGCATAATCTCCATGGGTTGGAGACTTTGCTTGAAACAAATCCCCTTGTGCTACCCTTGTTGGAAGTCCAGTAGAAGGACCACCTCTCATTACATTTACAATTACTAAAGGAATTTCTGCAATAAAAGCATAACCAATTTGCTCTGATTTCAAAGAAATACCAGGACCACTACTTGCTGTCATTGATTTTACTCCACTCATTGAAGCACCTATAGCTACACTTATACCCGAAATTTCATCCTCCATTTGAATGAAAGTGCCATTATTTTTTGGCAACAAATAACTTAATTCATGAGCTATTTCTGAACTTGGAGTAATAGGATAGCCTCCAAAAAATTTACATCCACAATCAATTGCAGCCTTTGCAATCAATGAATTTCCAGTTGCTATAATTTCTCTCATTTTGTTCTTCCTATGCTAAAGTTTTTTATAATTATTATCTTTTATTAGTTTTGCTCTATCTTTTGCTTGTGGCGTCAACTTGGCAAATTGAAATTCGCTTTTTTTGGCTACCATAATTGCAAAATCTGGACAGTGTGCTTCACACTCGCTACAACCTATACAAGATTCAGGGTGTACTACTTCTATCATTTGGCCTAAAACGGCATGAACATCATCACGCATCGCTAAAACCCCAGCTGGACAATAACTTACACATATATTACAAGCTTTACATCTTTGCTCATCAACCCAAACTGGAGTATTTTTTGGTGCCATCAAGCTCATTTATTCTCCTTGATAAATAAAATCTAAATAATTATTTTAATTTGAATTTATTTTTAATTTTATTAAATACAATAATTTTCATAAAAAAATACCGAACTTTGTTTCAAATAGTGAATTTTTAAAATCATTTAAACAAATTTGTTGGCAATTCAATAATATTTTTTATAAGATTAAAAGGTGATTTAACAACATCTCCTAAAATTTGAGTATGAAAACTAGGATTATCCAAAGAACCATCCACTTTAATGTTTGTACTTATTTCTTGATTTTTACCTAAAATAACATAATTTAAAATTGGAACTTTAGAAATAACGCTAGAGGCTGATTTTAAAGTTTTGAGCTCTAAATTTAAATCTATATTTTTTAAACGCAAGTTTACGCTTCCAATTCCAAAAATATCAACACTTTCTCCATTTAAACTAATAGCCTTAATTCTAAATAAATCTTTTCTACGATCAAAAACAATTTCTCCATCAATAACACTAAGACCTTTTTCATTAAAGGTTGGTGTTTTAAATAAAAGCAAGCTAGGAACCGTATCAATAAAACTTATAAGTTGATTTGTCCCTTTTAAATCTTTGATAAAAGTATTTTTAATCTTAAATCGTCCTTCAAAATCTTCAAAATTTCTACCGGTAATATTTAAATCAAAAACTCCTTGCAACACAGCTTGCTTTTGAAGGAAAGTATTTAAAAACTCATCATTAATATTGTTAATATTTAAATTAATATAATTTGGAGAAAAATTAAAATTTAGATTTGTATTATTTTTATTAGCTCTAATATTTAGAGTATTTTCATTTAAGATTGCCTCTAAGCGATCAAATGATAAAATATTATTAGTGTCTTTAAGAATAATACTAAAATTAGCTCCACCAAAATAGATATTTTGAATATTAGATTCTAAATTAAAAAATCTTTCTTTATCTTCTTTATAAATATAAGTCAAATTTTTAAGATGAATTTCTTTATTTTTATCATTTAATATGGCGCTAATTAAATCACTTTCTGAATTAATCAAAACTGTATCTTGCTTTTTTTCTATAAAAAAACTATCCTTTTCATAAGGAATATTACCATTTAAAAAATTGCTTTGAAATGATGCATTGTTAATCTGTATTTTGAAATTATCAAAATCAATTCCTTCATAAGTAATATTTTGAGCGCTTTTAAAACCTAATTGTTTAAGCAAAGGAGAATATAAATTTAATATAGAAGGATTATTTAGATTAATTTTTAAATTATCAAGAATCTCTAAATCAAGTTGCCATTTAGGGATAAAAACTTTACAATTTTGAGAAAAATCAAGATCTATAATAACATTTTCATTTTTGATATTAATAATATTGTTTGCTATTTCAAATTGTCCTATTTTTGTATTAAATTGTCCTATTTTTGTGTTTAAATCAATACTAGCATTAAAATCAGCCTTTAAAAATTTATTTGCAATATCAGCTTCTTCTATATTTAATAAATTATTATTTATTTTAATTAAAGCTTTACTAACATTTGTATCTAAAAAACTTAAAACAGAATTTTCTACAACAAATTCTCCATTAAAAAGACTCTGATCCTTATAAAAGCCAAGATCTAAAATAAAATCACTTTTTACCTTTCCTTCTTTTTGAAAAAATGGTATTTTAACGTCATAAAAATCAAGCGCTTTCCATAGTTTTTGATCCAATTTTAAATTATTGGATATAATATGTAAATAAATTCCTGCTTTATTTTCATCCATCAAATCATAAATATAAATTTTACTTGCACTCAAATCTGCTTGTTTGTAACTAGCTTTTTTGAAATCAAAATTAAGTCTTTGTTTATTTAAATTTAAATTAAGTTTTGGAATTTCAATTGGATCCATTTTGTTATCCAAGCTAATTTTAACCCTATCAACATAACCAGAAGCTTCGATGTTATCTAAATAATATTTATTTTTATTAAAATCTATAAAACCTTTAATATAGTCTAAATAATAAAACTCTCCTTTAATTCTATGTCCAACCCATAAAATAAGATCTTCTGGAAGTTCAATTTTATTTTTAATTTTATTAAAAATGTCTAAAGTATTTTTAAAGCTAACTTCTTTAAAATTATATGCAAGTTGACCATTTTTATAAGAAAGATTGATGTTAAAATTAATTAGATTAGAACTTGCCTTAGCATCAAAAAAATAAAACTCACTCTTAGTATTAATATCCAAATTCCCAACTATGCTTAAATTATAATCTCTAATAAACATTTTTTCTATATTTGCTTTTATATTATTCTCTTCTTTTTGCAGGGTTGTTTTTAGAAAAAATAAATTATTATCTATAAAAAACTCATTATTTTTAAATAAAATTTTCAAATGATAATCTTTAAAAGCTAAATTACGAATATCCATTTCTTGTATAAAAATATAAAAATATTTTAAATTTTCAGCAAGATTTAAAAGCTTAACTGAGGAAAATTGGCTAGTTTGCTTTTTAGAATCAATATTTGATTTTTGATAAATACTAATATTTTTTGCTTTTACAATTAATTTTTTATCTAATTTAATATATAATTGCTCTAATTTTAAAAAATCAAACTGGACACTTGATATGGAAATTCCGTTTTTTAAAACCAAAAATAATAATATTATAAATACAGAAATCGCTAATAAAAAATACAATATTTTCTTTTTCATGCGTTACTTCTTTCTATTTATTATCTTTGGAATTTTTTACTACTTGCTTTTTCCGCTTAAAAGTAATTCTGTAGTTTATATCCCTAAAGGCTCAGTAGGACAAATTATATCATATTTAAATCAAAATAATTATCAAATGAGTACAATAGATAAATATATTCTATATTTTTTAGGGCATCCTCAATCTGGTTGGATTAATATAGGAAATGAAAAATTAAACCGCGCTGAGTTTTTATATAAACTTACCGTATCTAAAGCTGCACTTGAAACAATCACTTTAATACCTGGTGAGACAACTATCATATTTTTAGATCAAGTCGCCAAACAATTAGATCTTAACAAAACTATACTCTTAAAAGAATTTGAAAAGCAAGCTCCTTATAAAGAAGGGGTTTTAATGCCAGAAACTTATAAAATTCCCAAAGGAATCACAGAATCTTTATTTATCAATTTTATATTAAAATATTCAGAAAATAATTTTCAAAAAATATCAAAAAAAATTTTTGGTGAGTATAATGCAAAAAAATGGCACCAATACATTATAATAGCTTCAATTATTCAAAAAGAAGCCGCAAGTGAAGATGAAATGCCGATTGTTTCAAGTGTTATTTATAATCGCCTCAAAAAAGGAATGAAACTTCAAATGGATGGAACCCTTAATTATGGAATTTATTCTCATGAAAAAATAACTCCTCAAAGAATAAAACAAGATAATACTTCTTATAATACTTATAAATTTAGTGGCATTCCACAAGATGCTATTTGCAATGTTTCATTAAATGCTATTAAGGCTGCTATTTTTCCAATAAAAAGTGATTATTTATATTTTGTAAGAGATAAAAACACAAAAAAACATATTTTTACTACCAATATTAAAGATCACAATAATGCTATCAATAGGCAAAAATAATGGAACATTTTTTGCTTATGATATTTAAACATCAAAATAAAAAGGAATAAAATGATCTCACCATTTAAATCAAAAGAACTTGTAGTAAGTGCTTTAGCTGGTAGAAATTTAAGAAATCAACTCATTAATTCTAATTTAGCAAATGTTGATACTCCTTTTTATAAAGCAAGAGATATTGAATTTGAAACAGCATTGGTAAATCGTGCTAATGAAATTTTTAAAAAAAATAATAATAAAGAATTACAATTAGCACTAACAGAGCAAGGACATCAAAAACCTTGGAAATTTCCAGATCCAAGCAAATCAACAATTTATTTAAGAGATGGACATTTGGCAAGAAATGACGCAAATACAGTAGATCTTGATGTAGAAACTACAGAAATGAGCAAAAATACAGTTATGATAACAGCCCTTGATGGAGTTTTAAGAAGACAAAGTAATATTTTTAGCTCTATTATTGATGCAAGTTCTAAATTAAGTTAAAGGAAAATTATGGCATACTTAAGTGATTTTGATATAAGTGGATATGGTTTAAGTGCTCAACGCTTTAGAATGAATGTAATTAGCTCAAATATAGCTAATGCAAATACAACCAGAACCGCAGAAGGTGGACCTTATAGAAGAAGAGAGGTTATTTTTAAAGCAACGGATTTTGATAAATTATTAAATGAGCAAATTAACAAAGATAATAATTTTTTAAAATATGAGAATCCTTTAAATGATCCGACTTCTCCAAAAGATGCTAAACCTGCTATTATGAGCGTTGTAGTTGATAAAGTTGTAAGAGATGACAAGGATTTTCGCATGAAATATGATCCATCACACCCAGATGCTAATGCAGAAGGATATGTGGCTTATCCTAATGTTAATCCAGTTATTGAAATGGCCGATTTAATTGAAGCTACTAGGGCTTATCAAGCAAACGTAAGTGCTTTTACAAGTGCTAAAACCATAGCACAAAGTGCTATTGATTTACTTAAAGGTTAAGAATGAATAATATTAATGATTTAAGACTTAATACAATTACAAATAACAATTTATCTAATAATAAAAATTCAAGTAATATTGGAGATGAATTTTCACAACTTCTTAAAAATGAAATTAAAAGTCTTAATAAAACTCAAGAAGAAGCTGAAGCAGCTATGACAGATATAGCAACTGGGGAAGTTAAAGATCTGCATCAAGCTGCAATTGCTATAACTAAAGCTGAAAGTAGCATGAAATTCATGCTTGAGGTTAGAAATAAAGCTATTAATGCATATAAAGAAATCACAAGAACACAAATTTAAGCTTTGATACAAGAAAATAAAAAAAATAGAATATCAAAAGTTGCTTTTGCTTTTTGCATGGCTCTTTTATTTATGATTATTTTTCTTGTTTCTACCTTTTTTTTAACTTCGAAACGCCATATACCAAACACAGAAAAAGATCAATACTCTCACGCATTAAGAGGAAATATTATTACAAAAGATAATTTCACCATCGCATCATCACGTCAAGTTTATCGTGCTGAAATTGATCTTAGAAGCATTGATAAGGATAAATTTGATTTGTTTTTAAAGCTTTTCCAAATTTATAGCGGAGCTAGTAATGAACAAATGCTTGATATTAAAAAAAGAATTCAAAATAGAAAGAAAAAAAGTTATAATTTTGTCCTTTTACAAAATCTTGATTCAAAAAGAGCAAGTTATCTAAAAGAACTTGCCAAAAAATTATACATACAAGGATTTTTTAAAGCATTTACTAATAATAATCGTGTTGAAACTAGAGGTTTAAGCATTATCGAGCATAGAGAAGATAGAATTTATATGTCAGCAGATACCTTAACTCCTGCTATTGGCTATACTAAAACTTTTCTAGATAAAGATAATAATATTTTAAAAAATATAGGAGTTAAGGGTTTAGAAAAATACTATGATGAATGCCTAAGTCCTTTACAAGATGAAAAAATCCAAGGTCTTAAAGATATAGGAGGAAATATTATCCTAAATTCCAACTCCTTACAGCAAAAAAAAATTAATGGTTGCGATCTTTATTTAAATATTTCATTAAAACTTCAAAAAAATATAGAAAAAGCGATTGATCAAAGAAATGAAGAGTTAAAAGCAAATGAAATTATTGTTGGGGTAATGGAAAGTAAAACAGGAAAAATCCTAGCTCTTGCTAGTTCAAGAAGATACAATCCTAAAAATCGTAGTAAAGATTTATCTGTTTTAAATGCTAGTGCTATAGAATACGGTTATGAAGCCGGTTCTGTTATCAAACCCTTTATTTTTGTAACAGCTTTAAGACTTAACAAAATCAAACTTGATGAAATTATTAATACTTATGGAGGAAAATATAAACTAGGACGTTTTATTATTAGCGATGATCATAAAAAAGATAAAATGAGTACAGAAGAAATCATTAGATATTCTTCAAACATAGGAATGATTCAAATAGCTAAAAGATTAAATAATATAGAAATTATTTCTGGACTTAGAGTTTTTAAATTTGGAGAAAAAAGTGGCATAGATTTACCTTACGAACAAAAAGGAGAACTTCCAAATCCTAAAAAATTAAGAGATATAGAAAAATCTGTTTTAAGCTATGGATATGGCTTGAAAACTACATTTATGCAACTCCTTGGAGCTTATAATGTTTTTAATAATGATGGAATATATATTACTCCAAAACTTGCAGATAAATTTTATCAAAATGGACGCTTTAATAGTCTAGATGATGAAATTAAAAAAGAAAAAATTCTTTCAAATGAAGCAGCGACAACTATGCAAAATATTTTAATTGATGTTATAGAAAAAGGAACAGGAAGAAAAGCTATAACACCTGGAATAATCATAGGAGGAAAAACAGGAACTGCAAGAATTGCTGAAAGACAAGGTTATACGTCTAACCGTTATAATGCATCATTTTTTGGTTTTGCTAACGATGAAAATCATCGTTATACTATAGGAGTTTTGGTAAGAAATCCTACTAAAACTTATTATGCCGCACAAAGTGCTTTACCTATGTTTAAAGATGTTATTGATATTTTAATTAATGAAGATTTCTTAAAACCGATACAAAGTGCTCAGTAATTTTTCTTATCATTTCTTTTTCATTTTAATATAAATATGCAAAATATCTAAAGCTGCAGGAGTAATACCGCTAATCTTGCTTGCTGCAAAAAGAGTTTGGGGTTTAAATTTTTCTAATTTTTCCACTACCTCATTACTCAAACCACTAATATTTCTAAAATTAAAATCATTTGGAATTTTTAATTCATTTAAATTTCTCATTTTATTAATTTGCGCTTTTTGCATTTTAATATAATGATAATACTTAGCTTCGCTTAAAATTTCTTGCAAAGAGTACTCATCCATATCTTCAAAAATCATATTTATTTTTTTAAGTTTTTCTATATTAAAACTTGAACGTGCAACAATTTTTTGCCAATTTAATACCGAAGTAATAGGTTCTTCATTTATACTTGCTAAAAATTCATTATTTTCATTATTTGGAGTAAGCTCTTTTTCAAGTAAAAAATTTAAACCCCTATTTAAATTAGTATTAATATTTTCAATAAAATCAAAGTCATGTTGGCTTAAAAGTCCAAATTTAAAACCATATTTTCCAAGTCTTAATATAGCATTTTCTTCTCTTAGCAAAAGTCTAAATTCAGCTCTTGAAGTAAACATTCTATAAGGCTCTTTCGTTCCTTTTGTTACCAAGTCATCAATTAAAACACCTATATAAGCCTCATCTCTATCTAAAACAAAAGGCTCTCTTTCATCAATGGCTAAAACAGCATTTACTCCGGCCATAAAACCTTGTGCTGCAGCTTCTTCATAACCTGTTGTACCATTAATTTGACCAGCACAATATAGATTTTTAATCTTTTTTGTTTCCAAAGTATGATAAAGTTCTGTTGGATCAATATAATCATATTCTATAGCATAACCAAAACGTGTTATTTTAGCATTTTCAAAACCTTTTATGCTTCTTAACATCGCAATTTGCACTTCATAAGGTAAAGAAGTAGAAAAACCGTTAATATAATATTCATTTGCAGCTTTTGTCTGCGGTTCTATAAATAAATGATGACTTTCTTTATCACTAAAACGGTTGATTTTGTCTTCTATAGAAGGACAATATCTTGGCCCTATTCCCTCGATTTGTCCAGTAAAAAGTGGAGCACGATAAAAATTATTTTTTATAATTTCATGTGTATTTAAATTTGTTCTTGCAATATAACAAGGAAGTTGAATAGGATTAAAATTTTTTGTTCTGAAACTAAAGGCTTTAGGAATCTGATCTCCATATTGAATTTCCAAAAGATTAAAATCAATACTTTTAGCATCAACTCTTGGACAAGTTCCAGTTTTTAATCTTCCAATGTTTAAATTATTTTTTTTTAAAGAATTTGCAAGCATTATTGAAGAATACTCTCCTACCCTTCCTGCTTCAATTTTTTTTTCTCCTATATGAATAAGTCCATTTAAAAAAGTTCCTGTTGTTAGTATAACTTTTTTAGAAAAATATTGATTATTTAAATTAGTCTTAACGCCAACTACTCGGTCATTTTCAATCATTAAATCTATAACTTGCTCTTGAGAAATATCTAAGTTATCCAAACTTAAAAGCTTATTTCTTGCACAAATTCTATAAGCGTCCATATCAATTTGTGCTCTAGAACCCCTAACAGCTACACCTTTACTTTCATTGAGTATACGAAATTGTATTCCTGTTTGATCAGTAATCTCTCCCATTAAACCGCCCATGGCATCAAGTTCTTTTACCAAATGCCCTTTGGCAAGTCCTCCTATAGCAGGATTACAACTTGCTGCTCCAATTTGTTCGATAAGAGTAGTTAAAAGTAGAGTTTTTTTACCCATTCTAGAAGCCGCTGCACTTGCTTCAATCCCAGCGTGTCCACCGCCTATAACAATAATATCAAACATAGCTAACCTCTAAAAATTAATTGGGTAAATAAAAATCTTAAGTAAATTTCACTCAAGATTCTTGAAGATGAAACATAAGTTCATTATAAGTTTTATTTTGACTTTTACAAAATTCATTCAAAGTTTTTAAACTTGCGTTTATACCCTCTGTATCTTCAATTTTTAATAGTTTATCATAAAAATTTTCAATTATATCAACAGCCTTTTTATTAGGTTGACGACGAACGGAATAATATCCTATAATTTTATTTGCACTAGAATCAAACGATGGAGTAACATTTGCAAAAACCCAATAATAATCTCCGTTTTTTGATTTATTTTTTACAAATGCAAAGATTTCTTTTTTTTCTTTCATATACTCCCATAAAAGTTTAAAAACTGCTTTTGGCATGGAAGAATGTCTAACTATATTATGAGGTTTATATAAAATTTCATTCATTGAAAAACCGGCATACTTTAAAAAGTCAGCATTTGCATAAACTATTCTTCCTTGCAAATCTGTTTTTGAGGTTATTAAACAATATTTTGTTAAAAAAATTTCTTTCGACATTATTTTTCCTCTTTAAGCTATACTTTCAATTTTTCTAATATTTCTAAACTTCTTTGCTCTAAATTTTTAACATCATTAACAATTACATTGTATGTTGCTTGATCAATATACTCAAGATTTGATTCTTTTATTGCTTTTTGAGCATTCTCTTTTATATATTCTTTTCCTTGATTTAGTTCACTTTCCTTAATACACTCGCTAATGACATCTTTAGCCCTATCATCATTGCAAAGATTTGAAATTGGATCAATACTTTCAAGATTAAATTCTTGAGTTCCATTAAGATTTAAATAAATATTTGATTTATATAAAATATGATCAATCTTAACAGCTGAAAGTATGAGTCTTTTTGCAAATTCTGCAAAATCTTTTCCTAAAGATAAACTATTTTCTTCAAGACCTTTAAATGCCTGAGAAAATTTACTAATTCTTTCTTCTGACTCACTTACAATACCAAATACTTGTTCGCTACCTGATTGGATATTTGTAAAATCCTGCTGCATTGTTTGTATAGCAATTGAAATTTCACTTGTAGATCTTTGAGTTCTCTCAGCTAATTTTCTAACCTCATCAGCAACAACAGCAAAACCACGCCCATGTTCTCCAGCCCTTGCAGCCTCTATTGCTGCGTTTAGTGCTAATAAATTAGTTTGATCTGCGATATCTCTAATAACTTCTACAACAGAAGTGATATTTTGAGAATTAGCTACGAAAGTTTGAACAGTCTCTTTGCTTGAATTTACTACTTCCATTAAAGAACTCATAGCATTTTGCAATGAATTTACTTCAGAGCCATTTTGTGTTGCAGTTTGTGTAATAAAATCAACCATATCATAAACATTTTTCATGATATTTATATCTTGATTTAAAGAAGAAGAAATTTCAGACATGTCTTTATTTTGATTAGTTAAACTTAAATCCATTAAAGTTTTTGACAAGGCATTTTTATATGCTGATTTAGAAGTAGTTTCTATACTTGATAAAACTTTATTAATAAATTCTATATTATAAGCAAAAGTACCTTTTAAACCTTCAGGAAGAGCTTTTCTATAAAATTCTCCTTTTTGTGAACAAGCAATAGCAGTATTAATTTCTCTTAGATAAGCTTCTAAATTATCTATAGTATTATTAATATTATCAGCAATGCTACCTAGTTTTTTACTTTTTGTATTTATATAAACGATTCTACCATCAAAATTACCATCTTTAAGTTCTGAAGAAAGCTGAAATAGCTTATCAATCATAGTTTGTTCATCTTTGTAGCACAATAACATGTAAACGAGTAATCCTAAAGCCAAAATTAAAATAGGAATAGCTACAAAACTACTGCTTATAAACGTCCCTAAAATCCCTAATACAATTAACAAAATAGAAAATAAAAATAAATTCACCATTTTAATCTATATTCCCTCCCACATACTAATTAAATCAATAAATTTATTTTAGATACTTTTGATGTATAGTTTTAAGTATTTAAACTTAAATCAGTTTATAATTTTTTAAAAGGCTAATTATATTAAAAACAAGATTAATTTTATCTTAATTATTTAAGATTTTCTTGCAGATCAAAAACAAGTTGATTATAAGTAACATTATAAGATGAAACGATTTCTATTAAAGCTTCTAATCCAGCCTTAATACCACCTTGTTTTTCTTTTTCTAAAATGGTATTATAAACACTTTCGATAATAGGCAAGGCCTTACGGTTTGGAGCTCTTCTAACTGAATAATAATTAATTATTTTTCCATTAGAATCAAACGATGGAGTAACATTTGCAAAAACCCAATAATAATCTCCGTTTTTTGATTTATTTTTTACAAATGCAAAGATTTCTTCTCCTTTTTGTATGGTATCCCATAAACATTTAAAAACGGTTTTGGGCATATCTTGATGTCTTACAATATTATGAGGTTTTCCTAAAAACTCTTTAGTTTCATAACCAGCATATTTGGAAAAATCATCATTTGCATAAATAATATTTCCCTTAAGATCTGTCTTAGAAGTAATTAAAGCATCTTTTGTTAGAAAAATCTCTTTCATACATCCACCTATATATTTTTTTGTTAATTATATCGTGTTTAAGTAAAACAAAAATTAAATATTTTCCATAAAAGTAAATAATCATTTTTGAGAAAATAAGTAACATTTAAAAAGGATTTTATTTTAAAATAAAAAAATAATACTTATATATTTATTTTTTTGTTAAACTTTTTTAAGCTTAATAAAGGAGTTTAATTTGGAAACTTTGAGTCAAACTTTGATAAAAAGAAAACCACCTTTTTTTAAATCTTTAATAAAAAGTCTTGGTTTTTGGGTTATTATTGGTATTATTGGGGGAATTATACTTGGATATTTTAATAAAGATTTAGCCTTTGCTAGCAAAGGCGGGGTAGAATATTTTATTAAAACTTTAAAAATCCTAATTGGACCTATTATATTTATTACTATTGTACTAGGTATTATCAGTCTTGAAAATCTTAAAAAACTGGGTAGCATTGGGGTTAAATCTGTTCTTTATTTTGAAATAGTAAGCACCTTGGCTTTAGCTATTGGAATTTTTATGGCCAATGTAATGCAACCAGGATCTGGAATGAATCTTGATCCAAAAACACTTGATCTAACTAAAGTTGAAAAATACATCAATCAAACTCAAGAAATTAGCGCTAAATCAGAAATTATGCATATTTTAAAAGATGCAATTCCAACAGATGTTATTAGTCCTTTTACAGAAGGAAAAACCTTACAAGTTCTTATTATCGCTATTATTACAGCTTTAATTATTTCTTTAATGAAACAAGAAGACAAACAAGTGATACAAAAAACATTTGAAATTGCTCAAAATTTTGTATTTAAGATCTTACAAATTGTAATGTATTTTAGTCCCATTGCAGCATTTTCTGCTATGGCTTTATTAATTGCACAATATGGTATTGAATCTTTAATTAATCTTGGCTATCTACTTTTTGTGATGCTCATTTCTTGTCTTATCTTTATTTTTGTTATTTTAGGCATTATTTGTTACTTAGCAAAAGTAAATATTTTTAAATTTATGCGTTTTATTTCTAGGGAAGTTTTAATCGTTTTTGCTACAAGCTCAAGCGAATCAGCCCTTGCTCCTTTGATGAGAAAATTAGAAAAAGCAGGATTATCGAAAACAACAGTTGGGCTTGTGCTACCAACAGGATACAGTTTTAATCTAGATTGTACAAATATTTATTTAGCAATGAGTTTAATTTTCTTAGCGCAAGCTTTTAATGTAAACCTTTCTTTAGGTCACGAAATTAGCATTTTAATTGTTTTGATGATAGCATCTAAAGGAGCTGTTGGTGTTACTGGCTCTGGATTTATAGTTCTTGGAAGTACTTTAGCGGCACTAGGAGGTATGCAAATTCCAGAAGCAAATAATGGACTTGGTGGAACTTTGGCTGAAGTTTTACCTGTGGCTGCTATAGGAATTTTGCTTGGAGTTGATAAATTTATGTCAGAAATGAGAGCTGTAGGCAATCTTTGCGGAAATAGTGTCGCAGCCTTAATTGTAAGCATATGGGATAAACAAATTGATAGAGAAAAATTTAAATACGCCCTAGATCATCCTGAAGAATTTCGCAATGCTGGGATGTATTAATTATCTTTTGAGGAAGTCATAACGCTGAACTTCCTCAAAAATATTGTTATTTTTTTTAAGCTGTTTTAAAAAACTTTTATTTAAATCGATTTTAAAACCTAATTGTAAAATTTTATCTTCATTTTGATCTAATTCTCTAAAAATAAAATTTAAATTAAAAATGCTATAAGGAGAATAAGATATTTTATAATCAACATTTTCTTCATTTTTATTAATATCAAAATAAAAATAATCATAATTTGGAATTGTAAAACTTACACCAAGCTGGATATTGCGTCTTATTTGATCAAAATAATAATAATTTGTATAAGCTTTTAAAAAATTACCATATCCAATTTCTCCTCCAAAACTAACATCTTTTTGATCTTTTTTTCTATCAATAAAACTATTAATGCCAATTAAAAAATTATCCTGCTTATAACGATTGATCAGTCCACCTGAATAATTATAATTATCTTCGCTCATATATAATTCTTTTTGAAACAATAAAGAAACGTTTTTATATTCGTATAAAGAATTTAAATTTTTAATTGCTAAGTTTTCATCGTTAAAATTTAAATCACCCCAAGTTTTATCAATACCATTTTTATTTTCCAAAAAATTAGACAATAAAGAATTAAAAGAATCCTTAAAATTTACATTATATTCTGGTGTTTTAATTTTTTTTTGAGAAATATTAAAATCAAATTTTTTCCATTGACTATGTATATTAGATTCTGCTAAAACGTTTATAATGCATATTATTAGAATTAAAAATATTTTTTTCATTACTATCCAAAATAAAATAAAAAACATTATAAAAAAATAAAACAAATTAAAAGTAAAATAAGAAAAATTTGCTAAACTTCACCTGCGATCGCAATTTAATGTTAAGGAATTATGTTTGAAAAAGGATAATATTATTGCCTCTGGCATATTTATTGTTAGTATTGTTGTCTTTTTTATTTGGGGAAGCTATTATATCTCTAATGATCATCTAATACTCTTTACTCTTGCGAGTATTTTTGGAATTTTTATGGCTTTTAATATTGGCGGAAATGATGTAGCCAATTCTTTTGGCACAAGTGTTGGTGCAAAAACTATCACCATAAAACAAGCTCTTATAATAGCCGCTATTTTTGAATTAAGCGGAGCTATTTTTGCAGGTGGAGAAGTCACAAAAACCATTCGTTCTAATATAGTAAATTTCTCACAAGATTTAAATCCTATGCTTTTTGTAGCCATTATGTTAGCAGCTCTTATTAGCTCTGGAACTTGGATTTTTATAGCTACAAAAAGAGGACTTCCTGTCTCTACAACACATAGTATTATAGGTGGAATTGTAGGTGCTAGCATTATGATGGGAATGATATATTTTGATGGCGAACAAACTCTTTCTATGGTTAAATGGAGTGGAATTCTAAAAATTGTTATTAGTTGGGTTATCTCCCCGCTTTTAGGTGGTTTAGTAGCTTATGGTATCTTTAGTTATATAGATAAAAAAATTCTTAAACCTTCTAAAAATTTAAACGAACAAGTTAAAAATATCAAAAAGGAAAAGAAAAAATTTAAAGAAGAATATTTTCAAGCTCTTAAAAATAAACCTCAAAATGAACAAATTAAAGAATTAAGTTTAATTGTTCTAGATGATGAAGATAAAGAAAAGAGTTTTTATAAAAATCAAATTAAAGACTTCAAAGAAAGAGAAAAAGCTATTGATATTTTTTCTGTTTTAAAAACCCACATGCCGGTAATAGGTTGCTTAAGTGCTATTATTATCTCTGCCATGTTCTTGTTTAAAGGTTTAAATAATGTTAGCACATTAGATATTTTGCAAAATGTATGGATTATAGGGATATTAGGCATAGTTGGATATATTGTTACTTTTGCTATTGTCAAAATTGTTAGAAAAACTGAGCTAAATAAAACAACTAATAGAATCTTTGCGTGGCTTCAGATTTTTACTGCTTCAAGTTTTGCTTTTTCGCATGGCGCAAACGATATAGCAAATGCTATTGGACCTTTTGCTGCAATTTTAGATGTCTTAAAAAATAACGCAATAAACGCCAACTCACCAGTTCCTTTTGCTGCTCTTTGTATGTTTGGTATAGCTTTAGTTATAGGACTTTGGTTCTTAGGAAAAGAAGTAATAAGAACAGTTGGTTCTAAACTTACAAAGATTAAGCCAACAACAGGATTTAGTGCAGAACTTGGTGCGAGTCTAGTTATACTTTTGGCCACTGGACTTGGAATTCCTGTGAGCTCAACTCATATTTTAATAGGAGCTATTTTAGGCATAGGCCTTTATAACAAAAATGCAAATTGGTCTCTTATGAAACCTATAGGTTTAGCTTGGGTAATTACTTTACCTGCTGCAGGGCTTATAGCAGCTATTGTTTTTATTATTTTTAAATTTGCATTAGGGCTTTAAATTTAAAGAATCTTTTAAATTAAATAAATTTAAAAGATTCTCTTTTGCTTGCATAATATCATCTGTGTTTAACACAAAATCGATATTTTTAGGTTTTTTATAAACTTTATCATAGTATTGCAAAAGCATAGTAATAACTCTTCTTAAGTCACCTCTATTATAAGAATTTAATAAATCAAGACGAAAATTTGTACTGATATAAGGTGTAATTTTTTCTACAGCTTTTTTAAATTTTAAAGGCGTTATTTTTGTCTTATAAAATTTTTCTATTCTTAAAATACGATTCTCTAAAGAACAAAAGCAATAAATTTTAAAAGAGTTTTGCATTGCCTCATATAAATTTAAAGGCAAAACAATATCTCCTATCCTTCTACTTTCAAGTTCTATAAAAGCTAAATTTTTAATATTTTTAAAATTTTCAAAAAGTTTAGTTTCAAAAAATTTCTGATTTGGTTGATCTCCTAAAATCGATCCAAAAGCTGATCCTAAATGATTTGCTAGTTTTTCAAGATTGATACTTTGAGGTAATAATTCTAAAAGTTCTGTTTTCCCACTTCCTGTGTTACCACAAAGTGCTAAAAGTTTAAAATTCAACTGCTTAGAAAAATAATCATTTAAACACGCTCTATAAGCTTTATAACCACCCTTTAATCTAATTACACGATAACCAAGCTCTGATAAAATAATACCAACACTCTTAGAGCGCATTCCTCCTCTAGAACAATAAATTCCAATAAGAGATTTTAATGGAAATTCTTTATAAAGCTCTAAAATATGTTTTGCCATATTATTACAAATATAACTTGCGCCTTTAATTTTAGCCAAGGATTGATTTTTTGAATATAAAATACCTATTTCTTCAAATTCATTATCATTTAATGCATAAAAATTTTTAGCTTGAGAAATATGAGAATATTTAAATTCTCTAGGGCTTCTTGCATCAATCAAACAATCAAAATTTTGTTTATCAAACTCTTGAAATTCAAACTCTTGAAACATTATTAAAAGCTATTAGTAATTTTTTATAATTTTCTTTAATATCACTTCCATAAACTCTAGTTTTTCCTATTGTTGTAATAAAATTAGTATCCCCACTCCAACGTGGCACAAGGTGATAATGACAATGCATTGCGATCCCAGCTCCAGCATCTTTACTTAAATTCATACCTATATTAATCCCACTAGCATTTAATTCTTGCTTTAAAATTTTTACCCCAAGTCTTACATAATCACTCATTTCTTGCCAAATTTCATTTTTTAAATTTTCTATATGCTCTTCATGAATATAAGGAACAACCATAAAATGACCCACAGAATAAGGATAAGCATTCATCACGCCAAAACAATACTTTGCTCTAAAAATAACCCCTAATTCTTCATCACTTTTTACTTTATTCGCACAATTACAAAAAACACAAGTTTGCTCTTTGTGATTAAAATATTCCTCGCGCCAAGGTGCATATAAATACTGCATTATTTATCCTTACAAAAAACATCAATTCCTAAATTTTGATATTTTTTAATTTCATTTTTTTCTATATTATTACAGGCTAAAATAATTTTAGAGTTAGGGATTAAAGAAATCATTTTTTTATAAGATATTTCATCAAAAGTTTGTAAAAAATAAATTCCTAAAATATCTGCTCCAGCAAAAATAGCTTTGCTTAAATCTTCTTTATCGCTAATTAAAACCAAAGCTTCAAGCCCTAAATATCTTGTAAATTCAAGCAAGCTTTTAAGTTCTTTTAAATTTAAAAATTTAGCATAAAGTAAAATAAAATCTGCTCCATAAACCAAAGATTCAAGAATTTGATATTGATCAAAAATAAATTGTTTATTGAGCAAAGGTAGCTTAATATAACGTCTTATTAAACTTAAATTTTGAATATCTTGAGGTTGCAACTCAATACACAATGCACAATTAGTCTCATCTTTTTCTAAATTTAAAGCTTGATTTAAAAGTTTTTCTTCTTTTTCTTCTTTTATAATGGATATAAATTTTATTTCACCATTTATTCTTTGAAGATTCTTTTTTACTTCTTTTGGAAAAAAAGGATTTGAAGATAAAGATCTTCCTAACATATCATAGGAAAAAATTTTCTTTCTTTTTTCAAGCTCTATTTTGCTTTGTTTTATTTGCTCATTTGTTATTTTAAACATTCTTTAATCGCTTTAAGATGTTCTTTGCTTTCTTTTGAATTTGAAAATTCTTTATCGGAAAAGGTTTGTTCTAAAAGTTCCCATGCCTTTTTACAATCTTTTAATTTATAATAACCCCAAGCAAGCGAATCAATATAATATAAATTGTTTGGCTCTTTTTCTAAAGCAAGTTCAACCAAATGCATTCCTTTTTTAATATCTAAATCATAATCAATTAATAAATATCCATAATAATTTAAATATAAAGCATTGCTATTACCATCTACTCCTTTTTCAAATTTTTTTGCCACAGATAAAATTAAACTCGGAGTTATTTTTTTATCCAAATTTGCCTGTTCAAATTCAAAAATAGCAGCACGCATAAGATATTCTTTATTTCCACTTTGTTCATATATTTTCAAGCTTAAATTTTTAGCTTCATTAAATTTTTTAAGATCTTGATATAAAAAAATTTTAATATTATCATCTAAATCATACTCTATAGCTAAATCTAAAGCTTTTTGTTTTTTTTGTTCTTTATTTAAAACATCAATCAAAGAATAAATAAAGCTTTTATTATTGCTTAATCTATAAAGATCTATATAAACGCTTTCAAGTAAATCAAATTGTTTTTCATCATTATAAATTTTAGCCAATATAACACAAGATCTTAGTGTGCAACCATTTTTTTGGCGCCATTTTTCAAGCAATTTTTTAATACTTTTAGTATCATTTAAAATCGCATAAGAACTAATAATTTTAAATAAAAAATCCTCTGTTGGATTTTGCTCATAGGCTAATTTATAATATTTTAAAGCATTAATAAAATCTTTTTTTTGCATAAATAAATCGCCATAAAGTTCTAAATTTCTAGGATCATTAGAATTTTTAGCTAAAAGTTCTTTGATTAGTTTTTGTGCCCTATTAAGCTCTAAGCTTTTTAACGCATAAAAAGCACTGAGTCTTTTAAGATTATCATTTTCATCTACATAAGCACTAGCTATATTATCAATCTCTTTAATATCATCTAAATTATTGGCTAATGTTAAAAAATATGCATTTTGCAAAAAAACAACATCTTTATATTCTCTAAAAAGTTCCAAAAAAATATCTCTGGATTTTTTATAATTGTTAAAATATTCATAATTTAAAGCACTAAGAATTTGTGCATCAAGTTTATTGCTTTGTTGCTCTTTGTGGTCTTTAAAAATTACTTGATTTTTATTTGCACAAGCTGTTAAAAAAATAGTTATTAAGATAAATAATAAATTCCTATACATTCTTTTTGTAATTCCTCTTTATGATATTTAAAATATTTCCAAAATGGAAATGTCTTGCATTGTTTAGGTCTTAATTCATAAATACTACAATTTCTTTTTATTTGATCAAAAAAAACACAAGCATATCCTTGTTCAAATTCAACCTCTTTTAAGCTATACCTTAAGCCAACTTTTTTTATAAACTGTTCCATAAATTGCTTCTTATCTAGTTTTAAATAATCACTAAGAAGATTTATTTCTTCATTGTTTATAAAAATATTACCGCTTTCTCCAGTGCAACATTTTCCCCCGCATTTAGCACAAGCATTCTCATCAAAAGCATAAGGAAAATCCTTTTCATATATCATAACTTTTTATCCCAAATCTTAAGCAAATTTCATTCATTTTATCACTCAAATGATTATTTTCATACATTAAAAAAGGAGCTACAATTTCACAAGAACTTTTTACTCCTTTTCTTGCTTTAATCAAAACTAATCTTGATTTTGATTTTATATCTTTATAAACAAAACAAATTTTAATAATTTTTATATTATTTTTCTCTAATAAAGCACAAATTTCGCTTAAAGCCATACTCTCATAGCAAAAATACAAAATTCCTCGAGGTTTTAATAAACGATAAGATTTTTCTATGAAAATTTCTAAAGGTAAAAATTCTCTAAATTTACTTATATTTTTATGAGAATCATTGCCAAGTTGTGCCCCCTGTCTATAAAAAGGAGGATTACTTACAATAAAGTCAAATTTTTTCAAAGGATTAAAATTTTTAAAATCCTCACAAAATACTTTAGCCTCTAAAGAATTGTATTCTAAATTTTTTTTAATAAGTTTTATATTTTCCTCTTGAATATCCAACAAATTTAAATCTAAACTAGAAATATTTTTTTTTAATAATATCCCTATAATTCCACAACCACTCCCAACATCTAAAACTTCAGATTTTATACCCTCTTTTAATATAAAATCTGCAAGCAATAAAGAATCGCTATTGTAACGATAACCTTGTTTATATTGAAAAAAATGTAAAAGCTCCAAATCCATATCCTTAATGAGTTGGAATTTTAACTATCTTTTTTTTATTTATTTGTTGCTCTTTAGAAATATTTTGATCGAAATTTATAAAATCTTTTGCAAAAAGCAAAGAAGAAAAAATAATCAAAAAAATAATCTTATGCATAAATTTTCCTTTATTTTATAAAATAATCCCAAGATACTTTTATAATTGTTAAGGCAACAACAATTAAAAATAAAATTTTTATAAAATGACCCTTAGTCTTTAAAACAAGTTTTGAACCTAAAAATGCACCTATAATTTGCCCAAAACCCATTAAAAGACCTATATCCCATAAAATTTTATACTGCCAAATAAAAATAAAAAGGGCGACAATATTGCTAGAAAAATTTAAAATTTTAGTATTAATACTAGCTTGTTTCATACTAAAACCCAATAAAAAAACACAAACGAAAATCCAAAAAGATCCAGTTCCTGGCCCTAAAAAACCATCGTAAAAACCCAAAGTTAACCCACAAATAATATGAAAAATTTTAATATTTTTAATCTTTGCTTTGCTTTCTTCTTTTCCAAAATTAGGTTTAAATGCAATATATAAAAAGGTAAAAGTTAAACATATTAATATTATAATTTTTAAAGAATCATCTTCAACAAATAAAACACCATAGCTTCCAATAGCCGCTCCAATAGCTGTAAAAAAAACTCCCCAAATTAAATGAGGCAAAGTTGTTGATTTATAGTAAGTAAAAGCAGCGGTCAAAGATCCAAAAACACTTTGAAGTTTATTAGTTGCTATAGCCAAATGCGGTGAAACCCCACAGGCTAAAAGAGCGGGTATAGTTATAAGACCACCTCCTCCTACAATAGAATCAATAAATCCTGCAAAAATAGCAACAAACAAAAGCACAAAATAATAAATTACATCAAAGTTCTCAAGTCCCATGTTTTAAAATCTCCTTACTCTGCCCCAATCTATAAAGAGCAAAATCATATTTTACAGGATCATAAAAATCAAATTCTTTGAGTTTATTTGTTAATTCTAACACGCTTTTAAAGTCATACACTTTGCGCTTAACAAGTCCTAAAGCTATAGAGGTTTTAAAAGTATGTATATCTAAAGGCATTAATAGGTCTTTAGTATGAATTTTATCAAAAAGTCCCATATCAAGATTATCTTTTCTTACCATCCATCTTAAAAACATATTATAACGTTTTAATGGGGATTTTGGAATATTTTCAAAAATTTTAGAAAAGAAAAAATTATATCCATAGCTTTCATAATTGTTTAATGTTTTTATTTTTTGCATAAAAATTAAAATAGCGTCTAAAATATTCCCTTCTTTTTGATAAGCACTAGTAAATAATTCTTTAAGGGAAATTTCTTGTTTTAATCTTCTAAAAGTAATAAAAATCTGAGTAATATCTTGTTCATTTTGAAAACGATATTTTAATTTTTTACATTTTTTATTAATTTGTTCCTCGCTTGAATTAATTAAATTAAAATCAAGCTTTTTTAAAAAATTAAGTATATTTTTTGCATTTCCATAAGCAAAAAGAGCACAGATTAATGATATAAATTCATCATTATGTATTTTAGCAATTTGAAGAGGATCGGGAGCATTAAACAAAGACTCAAGATTATTTTTTTCTTTCGCTAAATTATCTAATTTTATTTTAAGATTATTTAAATTTTGCATTAAAACCTTCTATTTACTTTAACTTAATACAAAATCAATACATATAAGAAATTTCAAAAACTAAGAAGAAATTTGACAAAAAGTCAAATTTCAAAACTATTTTCTAAGATTTAAGTCCTAATAAAGTATCAAGCATTTGATCAACAGTGCTAACAATTTTTGCTGCGGCTCCATAACTTGATTGATATTGTATCAAAGCTGCTAATTCTTCATTGGTATTTACACCACTTTTGGACTGATATTCTGTATAAACAGAGTTGTATAAAGTGGTATTACTTGCAAGAATAACTTCATTGTTTTCTCCATCGCTTGCAATCTTTCCTGTAAATTTTCTATAATATTCTTCCAAAGTAAGCTTATCAATAGTGCCATCATCATTATAGAAATTTACTTTATCGTATTGAAGTTGGATAATCTTATTTGCCATATCATTACCACTATCTACGCCACTTAAACTTGCTCTTAAGGTGCTAGGATCACTTAGTATACTATCTTTAACAGAAATATTCCCTGCATTATTTCCACTAAAAAATCCTCCTATGCTAAAAGCCCCTGCAAAATTGGTTCCTTTATCTTCAATAGCAACTTTAAAACCACTTTTTGCATTGATTTGAAATAAACCACTATTACTTTTTGGATCATAGCTAAAACTTGCATTGATAAAATCATCTACATCATTTTGGCTGTTATGATCGCCATTATCATCGGAGTTAAAATTAATCTGCCTTACCAAATCCTCCATAGTAGTATTAACATCTATAGTAATAGTTTTTGTAGCTTGTTTATCTCCCTTTTCATCGTAAATAACAATATCAAAACTTCCAGGTTGTATAGTTCTATCATAATTCATTAAAGGTATATTAGACTGCAGACCATTAATATAATCAGAAGTCATTGAATTTTTTGCAGAACTTGCATATAAATTATTTGTTTCATTAATTAAAGTTTTTGCAAAAGTATCCAAAGAATCCATATAACCCTGAAGGATTCCATTTTCATACTTTCCTTCTAATTTATTATAATCTCTACCGCGAAGATCAAGTTGTGCTCCAAGCTGCCCTCCTTTAATTTTTCCAGTTAAATCACGAATTTTTTCATCTGCTGTTTCATAATAAATGCTATAAGATTTATTTTTATCATCATAATCAAGCTTTAAAGGATGAAAATTGATTCCATCGACTATAGTAAAACCTTCTATACTAAGATTATATTGATGACCGGGATCTGTAATAGTTTGATCAAAACGGCTATTTTGATCAATTGGGTTTTTAGAAGCAACACTATCTACTAATTTTGAAAGAGTCAATTCTAACTCATCTCTTCTATCTCTTAATTCATTAGCATGTTCTGTAGTTAAAGCTTCTTGTCCATAAATTTGCTTATTAATTGTTGCAATTTCTTCACCAATACGATTAATCTCATCAACTGTTGATTTGATATCATCATTAACTTTTTGTTGCATTTTTCCTAAAGTAGAAAAAGTATTATTTAAGCTTTCTGTTAGGGTTTGAGTAGCTTTAACAAGAGCTACTTTTGTCGCATTTTCATTAGGATTTGAAGCAAAATCATTCCAAGCTTTATTATAATTTTCTAAATCTTTTAAAATTCCAGTTGATTGAAGATCTGGAAATCTTTGAGACACTTCTTTTAATGTGTCTCCTAAATATTTTGTATATTCAAGTTGCGTTGAAGCATTTTTTAACTTATAATAAGAATACTCATCATGCAAACGAATGATGCTATCAACACTCGTTCCAGTGCCAACTTGCACTCCTCCTGTTGTATAAAATCCATTTGTTGTTTGAACAACTCTTTGACGAGTATAAAAAGTGCTATTAGCATTTGAAATATTATTACTTGTTGTAGCAATTTGAACTTCACTTGCTTTTAGTCCTGTTACTCCTGTATGTAATGTAGAAAAAATACCCATTTATAACCCTTTAAACATTTATTTTAAAAAATGATTCTGGTGTAGTCTTTTTATCTCCATAAGCATTATTTGTTCCATTATTTGTATCAAACATTTTATTAAGTAAGCCATCTAAAAAATCTTTAACAATTAAAACAAATTTTGCATATTCTTTATTTTTTGCATAAAGGGTTTGAAGATTATTTTTAAGTTGATCAAGCTTTTGCTTATCTTCATCATCAAGCACTTGAGATAATCCTGCTGTAGAGCTATTATTAAGAGTAATTAAAGCTTGATCTAGTTCTTTTTTAGCTTGATTAAATTTAGATATTAATTTATTTTTTTCTTCTACACTTGAAGAAACACTTTCATGTTTGGCAACTTTAATATTTTCTATGTCTTCAGTAGTAAGCGAAATTAAATCCTCTAAAATCGCATTGACTTCATCTAAATGTTTTTTTATCATTATTTCTCCTTTTTTTACTCAAAAAAGGAGAAAAGAAATTAGATTAAAGAATCTGCAATTGCACTTGCCGTAGCTTTCAAATCTATCTTATACTCTCCATTTTTAATCTGCTCAGCAATTTTTGCAACTTTCTCATTTTCCGTTTTTTGAGTGTTATCTAGTTTTATTTTTTTATCTGATTTATTTGTATCTACAGCAGCAATGCTACTAAGATAACCTTGTTTTACTGGATTTATCATTTTTGCCTTCCTTATTAAAATGGATTTTACAATTTCCTATAAGGCATATCGGATAAATCTAAAAAAAATTAACTCCTTTCTTTTAAAAAATCGTATAATAATTTAGAAAATCCAAGTCCGCCACTTAAAGCTTTACTCATAGCATCATTATACATAGACGAATAAATCTCGTCACTTGCATCTTTTCCAAAAAGCGAATTTTGATTTTTTAAAGAAATATCAAGTACAGATTTAACCAAAAAAGCTTCAAAAGCATCTGTTTGCTCTTTTAAAGCTTGATCTTGATGTGTTTTTGCAATAACTTCATTGTCTTTTACTCTAGCTTCAAAAGGTTTTTTTAAATCATAAATTTGACCTGACATATTATAAGTATTTAAGAAATTATCAATTTTCATTATATAACCTCCAAATCAGCATTAATAGCACCTGCTCTTTTTAAATTTTCCATAATGGCTATAATATCATTTGGACTAGCACCTAGCTTATTAAGCATTCTTGCTATATTTGCTACAGTTGTTTTTGAACTATTAATTCTTAAAGTATTAGAATTAGGATCAACAATTCCTCCATCTTTCATATCAATCTCATTACCAGCTAAAGCAGTAGAATTATTAGGATCAATTTTAATAGTAATATCTTTATGAGTAATTAAAATAGGTTCAACTTCTACATCAACTCCAGCAATCACTGTGCCAGTTCTTTCATCAATGATAACTTTATTTTGTGGCGTATAAGCAATATCTTGTTCTAAAACTCTAGCCATAAATTCTACATTAGAAAGATCTTCTGGTTTGTTTAGTTTTATTGTTCTTGAATCAACAGCCTTTGCAACATTTTCTTCAAAAATAGTATTTAAAACTCTTTCTATATCATTAGCTGTTTTAAAATCTGCCGTTTTTAAGCTTAAAGTTAAATTATTGCTTTCATTAAAATTTTGCGGAATTTCTCTTTCAACATTAGCCCCTCCCATTACAGTAGCAGCAGTGGAATGAGATCCTGCTCCTCCTGGTCTTGGAGCTAAGCCTCCTACAGATAAAGAACCTTGTGCTATGGCATAAATTTCTCCATCAATCCCTCTTAAAGCTGTAAGCAAAAGAGTTCCACCTTGCAAAGATTTAGCATCTCCTAATGATGAAACAGTTACATCAAGCTTATCTCCGCTTTTTGCAAAAGCAGGAAGTTTTGCAGTTACCATAACTGCTGCAGTATTTTTTGATTTAATATCATTTGGATCAACTTTTATATTCATACCTTGCAAAAGATTTGAAACGGATTGAAGAGTAAATTTAGAACTTGTTCCATCTCCACTTCCATTTAATCCAACAACTAAACCATAACCTATTAATTGGTTGTCTCTTACTCCAACGGTGTTGGCAATATCCTTAATTTGAACCGCAAAAGCACTAACAATAAAGAATAAAAAAAACGCCAAAATTCTCATCGATTATTCCTTTAATCTATAACTTAATACAAAAACAAAGCAAGAAATGTTCCAATTTTCCAAATATTGATAAAAATAAAAATTACAATTTCTTGTATAAAAGAAACTAAAATCTATAAATTAAACTAATAAAATATTTAATATTCATATAAAAATTAATAAATTTAACTAGTTTAAATCATAAAAATTCCCAGCATACAATATAAAAAGTCTCAAAGCTAAAACTCCAAGCATTACACAAAAAGAATTTAAGAGTATAAAATTTAATCTATAAGCGTGATTTTTTAAAGCAGTAATAGAAATAATACTAGGAATTACAACACCGCATCCAATTACTCCTATCCAAAAAATACAACTTAAAAAACTAAAATTTATACTTATAATCGGAATAATATATCCTTTGCCTTGAAAATAAAGTCCCATAAAAAGAGCAAAAATTAATAACAACTCAATAGGAATCACCCTTAAATCTGCTGCTAAAAGATATTTAGATTTTTCCTCTAAAAGATCTTTTTTAAAAAACAAAATTCCAAAAAATATACAAGCTGCAATTCCACTTGATAAACCGCTTGTTAAAAATAAAACAGGCAAAATAGGACTATTATAAACAGGAAAACTTTCTATAGCAGAAAGTAAAAATCCTGTATAAACTCCAACTCCAACTCCCAAAATAAAGAGAATTCTTTCTATATAAATTAATTTTACTTCTAAAAAATCAAACATAAATTTAAAACTTTTTATAAAAAAACTAAAAAATGTTTTTTGTAAAAACTCTTTATAAATAGCAAGAGCATATATCACGCAAATTGGGGTATAAAAAAGTAAAAGCAAAACTCCTATAGACATAACTGATTTTAAATTATAATGAAATAAAAGCTGATAAAAATTCAAAGGATTACTAAGATCAAAAATGAGAACAATTAGCCCTATAATAATTGCTATAGGAGAAATAAGAATGCCTGATTTAATAAAAGCGATATATGATTTTGCATTGCTCCATTTTAAACTAAGAGCTGTTAAAAGCGCACTTGAAGAAAGTCCTGCTAAAAATAAATAAATAGCTATTGGCCAATGCCAAATTTGATTTGTATTTTCTATGCCCCAAATTTCATTCATAATTTATTTCTCCTTTACTTGCAGCTATGATTAATAATTTTGGTTTTGTTTTAAGGTACTCTTTGTATCTAATGTAATTTTTTTTACTTAAAACACTATAGAGTGGATCATTGATATTTTCTAAGTCTCCAAAAATTAAAGCATCTGAAGGGCACACCCTAACACAAGCAGGCTCTCCATAAAATTTTAAATGAGTATCTTTACAAAAATTACATTTATTAGGAATTTTACTCTTAGGATCCAAAAATCTTGCATTATAAGGACAAGCTGCGATGCAATATAAACAACCCACACATTTATTTGCATCAATATCTACAATACCATTTTCATCTATAAAAGAAGCCTTTGTAGGACAACAAGCAACACAAGGAGCATTTTCACACATCTGGCAAGAATGTCTTTTTAAATCAAAAACTAAATTAGGAAAAATACCTTTAGGGCCCTTGATTTTAACCTGAAGCCTATAAAGGCCTTCAGGAACTGAATTTTCACTACGACAAGCTATAGTACAAGCTTGGCAGCCTATACATTTTTGAGTGTTAAAAATCATTGCGTATTTCATTATAAGCCTTTAAACTTTTTCTATGCTAACACCTATAGTATGAACATTGTTACCACACACTGGCGAAATATCATTTTTTAAAAGATAACTAGCACTTATACCTTTTTTATTTATATGTCCAAAGCTAAAATAAGCAAAAATGGTATCTTCTCTAATACCTATAGTAGGCAAAACTTGTGCTATTACACTACCTACTTCATTTGTGATTTTTATACTATCTCCTTTTTTTAAATTTAAATCATTGGCAATTTTTTGATTAATCCATACAGCATTATTATCCATCAAAGCATTAAGCCAAGGCACATTAACTGTATGTCCATTAGTATGTACAGCTACTTTTCCTTGTATAAAATAAAACTCATTTTCTTCTTTTAATTTTATTTTATTGTATGTTAAAGCTCCCCTTGCACAAGCTTTTTCCAATACCTCATCAAAAAGTTCTATTTTGCCACTTAAAGTCTGACACGCAAGCAAATCTTTAAATTCGCCATCTTCGTCTAAAAATTGCTTAGAATTAGGATATTTTTCTATAAATTTTTCAATACTTTCTTTATCTCTTGCCAATAACTCAATCCCATATTCTAATACTCCTTTATTTTTAAGTTCATATATAAATTCAGGATATTTAAAAGCTTGTTTCATTCTAAAATCTTCTATGTCTTTATAAGGAAAAAATTTATTTAAATTCATATAAGTAGCCAACTCTTTAAAAATTTGATTAGAAGCCTTTGTATCACCTATAGGATCAAGTACTTTCTGACGAACACTATAGCTTGGATATTTGCCTGCATTTGCCAAAAATTGTTCATCTCTTTCAAGATAGCTTGACTCAGGCAAAATCACATCTGCATACATCGCACTATCGCTTAAATATATATCAATGCAAACAAATAATTCAAGTTTTTTAAGAGCTGCTATTACTTCTTTTGCGTTATTGGCCGTTATGACCGGATTTGATCTTGAAATAAAAAGTCCAGAAATCGGATAAGGATCTTGAGTTAAAATAGTATTAAAAACTTTAGTATAAATTCCTCTTTTTTCTCCAATTTTGCTAAATTCTCCATCCTTAATATCAACCCCATCTATCCTTAAATCTTTTGGTTTAATAATCTTTGGTAAGACATTTTCAAAGATAGGTGCTACATTTTCTTTTGCAAATTTATTATAAATTTTTGCATTTTTCAAAAAATAAATTCCACCTTTAGTTTCTATATTTCCAAGCAAAGTATTTGCAATGGCTATAGCTCTTCTAAATTCGATTTCTTCAGGAGTAAAAGTGCTTCTATGTCCATAATCTACAATACAATGCGGAGAAAAAGAAGCGCATTCTCGTGCAAGCTCTTTAATCTTTTTAGCATCTATATCACATTCTTTAGTCATAAGTTCTGGGGTGTAATCTTTTATACTTTCTTTAAGCTTCTCAAACCCTATGGTGTATTTTTGAATAAATTTTTTATCATAAAGCTCTTCATAAATTAAAATATGAATAAATGCCAACATAAAAGCTACATCACTTGCTGGTTTTATAGGTATCCACTCATTTGCCTTTGAAGAAAGCATAGAAAAACGAGGATCTAAAGAAACTAATTTACAACCTTTTTCTAAGGCTTTATTTATAGCTCTTATATAACTAATAACCATACCCTCATAAATATTATGTCCAAAACTTAGTATAAATTTAGCATTAGCATAATCTCTTTCTAAAGAACTTGTTCCAAAAACACTTTTTAAAGCCACAGAATAAGCACTAGGACAGGTGTTTCCGTGATCAAAAATATTAGGCGATCCATAAGCATAAGCAAATTGATTTATAAATATAGACTCAGGACCTGATTTTGAGGCAAAGGCAACACTTTTAGCTCCATATTTTGATTTAATTTCATTTAGTTTTAAAGCAATAAACTTATAAGCTTCTTCCCAGCTTATTTCTTTAAATTTTCCCTCACCTCTCTCTCCAATTCTTAATAAAGGTTTAACAAGACGCTTAGGATCTAAAAGCTGACTTACACCAGATCCACCCCTAGCGCAAATCTTTCCTTGAGTTGCTTTAGAATAAATATTTCCTTGTATAAAAAGTTTATTTTCTTTATCTACTCTTACATCAATAAAACATCTTGAACTACACATTTCACAAATACTTTTAGTAAATTTTCTAGGAAATTTTAATTCTTTATCAAAAGCTCCCAAAACTCCAGGCATATTTAATACAATAGGACTCAAACCCACACATTTCATAAAATTTCTTCTACAAGTATTCATGAAATATACTCCAAATTGTTTATAATTTATTTAATATTTATAAAAGTATATTAATAATATCTTAAATATATATTAATATTTTGTTTAATTATTAGATAAAATATCTTTGATTATTTGGCATCATTTAATTCAATCAATTTTATCCATCAAAAATACCTAGCTATAAAAAATATTAAGAATGATGAAGAGATTTATAAATGAAAGTTTTAAAAAGTATTTAATTCTATTTTTAAAAATTTTTAATTTATTTTCAAGGATTATTCCTTGAAGTATTTAATTATCCTATTATTTAAAGGTTGCAAGGATCTTGCATTGTTTTCTAATAATTTTTGAAATTTCAAAATTTGAGATTTTGATAATTCCAAAGGATGCTCCATAACTATCCATTCTATACCTTCTGCATAAGGCTTGGTTGTCAAAGAACCTTTAAAATTAAAATAGGATTTATTTTTAGGCAATAAATCTTTCAAATCTAAATTCAAATTTTTTTTAGAATTCTCCACATTAGTCAAAATTTGATTTAAAATTAAATTTTCCTTTCCTTCTTTAAACAAAACTCCTATTACTAAAATTTGATTTAAAGAATTTTTATGCACAAAATGAAGTTCCAAAGGATATCTAACGTTATTTATGGTATTTTCCGCAGGGATATGAAAATGAAATTCTTTTAAAGTAAATTCCAAACTATTAAAAATAATTTTATTAGAATCTAAGGTGTAAATTTTTAAAACATATTTAGTATTAATAATATTTTTAATCCCGCCACTATAAATAATACTCAAAGAATTATTTATTTTCTTACTTAAATTTTTATCAATATTGATAGGACTTTGATTAGAAGCATTTAACAAATTTAAACTCAAAAATATTAAAAAAATAATTATTTTAAACATATTAAACCTTTTTTAAATTTTTAAAATTATAAATATATTTATTAAAAATTAAATGAATTTCACCATATAAACTTAATTCCATTAATAAACAGAATTCAAATAGTATAAAAACTAAGGCTTGTAGATCCGAATTTTTTTACTTTTATTAAATTAAAAATACCTAAATTTTGTGGTGTTTTTACTAAAGAATAGTGTTCTATTATTATATAAACAATATGAGAAGTATTTAAATTTTTAATTAGCTCATAAACTCTTTCATAAATTTCATCAAAACCATCTCTGATATTAAAAGGAGGATCAAAATAAAGTATCAATTCTTTTTTATTTAAATCACAAACCAAATCTGGTAAAATTTTAAAACTATCTCCTTGTAAAGCTATTATTTCACTACTTATATTTTTAGCATTTTCTAAAGCTATATGATAAGCTTTATAATCAAGCTCTATGGCATAAGCTTTTAAAGCTTCATTACTTAAAGCTTCAGCGGCCATTAAAGCACTCCCGCCAAAAACTTCTATAAAGATCTTATCTCTTAAGATATCCCTTAAAACATTAAACACACAAGCTTTTACTATACTTTTTGTACTTCTTGTAGTACTTAAACTTGGTAAAAGAAGTTTTTTACCTTTAAATTTACCACTTTCAATACTAGTATAAAGCTTCTTAGAATTTTTTCTTTTGAAATCTCTTTCTTTCAAATAAGCCTTACTCGTCATTTAGAACTTGGATTAATTTATTTTTTAATTTTATAATAGATTTATCAATTTCTAATTGATAGCTTTTTTTAAATTCATTAGCTATTGTATCAATTTTAGCTTCTAAAATTCTTCTTTGTTCATCTGCGATTTTTTGTGCAGCAAGTTTTAATGCTTGATCGAATTCTTTTAAAGAAGCAAAAAGTTCTTCTTTACTAAAAGGAATGCTTAAAAAAGGGGAGTTTTCATTGATAATAAATAAAGGCTTAGAGCTTGGAATTTTTTCATCACAAATAATAAAATCACAATCTTTTTTCATAACCAAATAATCTTTTAAAAAAAGCTCTAAAGCTTTTTCTATGATAAGATCTCTGCATTCAAGAGAAATTTTCATATCAAAGTAACCTTTAAAGAATGGCTTTTTAGCGACTCTATTTTAACGCCTGCCATAAGAGCAAAAAATTCATAATGACTAATAATATAAAAATCATTAAATTCTCTACCGCTTGTTTGCATCAATTTTTTAGAACAAGAATCAAACATATAAAAATCACTTGGTGTATCAACAACTAAAAAATCACACCCAGCATCATAAGCTTTAAGTATAATATCAGCTGCTATCTTATAAGAAAGCTCTTCATCTAAATTTAAAAATTCAAAACCTGAAGTTTTTAGATTTTTAGAAAAAGAAATAAATTTTGCTTCAAGCTTAGTGCTAAATTTAATATCCTTGCGAATAAATAAACCGATATTAAAATCTTTAAAATTATATTTAATATCACTTGGCTCTTTAAATTCGCTACGAAAAGATTCTAAAATTATTTCCTTATTGTTCAAAAGGGTTTCATCAAAAAGTTTTGCTTTTAAAATTTCTTGCTTTAGAAAATCAATTGCTTGCTCTAAAGCTAAATTTTCAGTTTTTACATGATAAAAAATTCCCCTACTTTCATCTTTAATAATTTTTAAAAAACTCTCTTTTTTATCAGGATATTTTTTTATCATTTGCTCTACAAAATAAAAAAAAGAATCTCCAAGATAACTAGGTAAATATTTTAAAATCTTACTTGTATAGTATAAATAATCATATTTTTCATAAATTTTTCTATCCTCTTCGCTGACTAGATGTGAAATGAGTTTAAAGCGATCATAAAAATCATCTTTATTGATAATAAGATCTTTAACAGCTCTTTTAGTGCTTAATGGTTCTATTTTAAGTTCATAACCTTCATTTTGTAATATTTTATTTAACGGGGTATTTAATTTAAAAGGTTTATTATTAATCAATACAAAAGCATTCTCATTTTTTTCAAATTCAAAATATATATCATCATCACTAATCTGCAAAAGTAAATCATAAAAAGAAGCGAAATTTTCATAATTGTTATAAACATAAGGTTTATAATATGCTTCATAATCTTGTCTACTATCAAATCTAAAAATTCTAAGCTCTAAATCTTTCATTCTAGTTTCCTTTTTTTAAATTATATAAAAATTTCTTAAAATATCTATAAAACAAAGTGTTATTTAAAATGAATTTTTATAAAATAAATAACATGGATAAAGAACAATTTATCATCAACGCCTTTTTAAATTCTATAAATGGCGATGATGGTGCCATAGTCGATAACTGGTGCTTTAGTAAAGATTTGTTTTTTGAAAATGTTCATTTTAAAAGATCTTGGATGAGTTTAGAACAAATTGCAAGCAAAGCTTTGCTTATAAATATTTCTGATGCTATAGTGATGAATGCTAAACCAAAATACGCTCTTTTAGGACTTGCTTTACCAAAAAATTTAAGTAAAGCAGAAATCAAAGCTTTGCAAAAAGGATTTTTAAATACGGCTAAGAAATTTAATATAAAAATTATAGGCGGTGATACAATAAGCAATCATAAAATTGATATTAGTATTACTCTTATTTCTGAAATTTTCAAAAAACCTGTTTTTAGAAAAGGCTTAAAAATAGGAGATTTATTAGCTTTTAGCGGAAATTTAGGTCAAAGCTTAAAGGGCTTAGAACTTCTTCAACAAGGTAAAAAGCTAAGCCCTAATCATCGTTTCATCAAACCTAAAATAAGAAAAGATTTTTTTTACGAAATTGCTCAAAAACTTAGCTGTGCTATGGATATTTCAGATGGATTAAGCAAAGACTTATCACGCCTGCTTAAAATCAATAATCTAGGAATTTCTTGGTATAAAAATCTTAATTCTTATGAGTTATATAGCGGGGAAGAATATGAAATTTTATTTGCTTTTAATCCAAAATACGAAAATTTTATAAAACAATGTGCTAAAAAACACAAAGTTAAGCTTAATATTTTTGGTCAAGCTGTGAAAGGAAAATATGAATTTGTTGGAAAAGAACACCACTTTTAAGCGTCTTTATAGCTTAAAACATAGTCCGATTAATGTTTATTTTAGTAAAAATAGTGATGATTTTGTTGTAAGAGAAAAAGCTCTTTATGAATTTTCCAATCAAGGCGAACATTTAATTATGCATATTTGCAAAAAAGATTTGAGCACAAATGAAGCTTTGCAAATTTTAAGCGAAACAAGTGGGATTAAAATAAGGGATTTTGGTTATGCAGGTCTTAAAGATAAACAAGGTTTTACTTTTCAATATATTTCTGTGCTTAAGAAATTCAAAGATCGCTTTCATAATTTTTCTCATCCAAAATTAAAAATTTTAGAATATTTCACTCATCATAATAAATTAAAGATAGGCCATTTAAAAGGTAATTCTTTTTTTATACGTTTAAAAAAAGTCTCTCCCAGTGATGCTTTAAAACTCAAAGAAGCTTTTAATACCTTAAACTCTCAAGGTTTTGCAAATTATTTTGGCTATCAACGCTTTGGAAAATTTGGAGATAATTATCTAGAAGGAATTGAAATTTTAAAAGGCAAAAAAATAAAAAATCCAAAACTTAAAAATTTTCTAATCTCAGCTCTTCAAAGCGAATTTTTTAATCGTTACCTTAGCAAAAGAATAGAAATTTCTCACTTTATTAAAGATTTTAATATTAAAGAATTAACACAACTTTACCCCTTGTGTAAAGAAGAACTACAAATTCTCAAAAAACAAAAAAACTTTTTTAAAATTTTAAAAGGAGATGTGCTAGGACATTATCCTTATGGAAAATGTTTTATTTGTGAAGATTTAAATAAAGAGCAAGAAAGATTTTTTAAAAGAGATATTTCTGCTTTAGGGTTATTGGTAGGTAAAAAAGCTTTTGAAAGCTTAAATTTTGTTAAAGAACTAGAAAGTGAAGCTTTTAAAGAACTTTTAGAATTTAAAGAACAAATGCAAGGAACTAGACGCTTTATGTGGAGTTACATGGAAAATGCAAAATTTCATTACAACGAAGAAAAAGCTCATGTTGTTTTAGAGTTTTTTCTTCAAAAAGGATCTTATGCCACCACTATCCTAGAAGAACTTTTGCATACTAATTTAAAGCTTGATTGTTAATTTTATATATAATATTACTTGTGCTAAAACCTTCTTCAAAATCTATCAATTCAACTTTTGAAACCAGTTTTTCTCCTACAACTTCTTTATTTTGATAATCTGCTCCTTTAACCAAAACATCAGGCTTTAAAAATGATATCAATTCTAAAGGAGTATCCTCATCAAAAATCACAACAAAATCTACAAAGTAAAAAGCTGCCAACATACAAGCTCTATGAAATTCTGAATTTATAGGACGATTTTTACCTTTAAGTCTTTTTACACTTGCATCAGAATTTAATCCAACAATTAAAATATCACCTAATTTTTTAGCTTTTTCTAGATACTTTATATGACCAAAATGCACTATATCAAAACAACCATTAGTAAAAACTATCTTTTTATTCTCCGTTTTAAGTATCTTTAAAAGCTCTTCTTTGTTTTTAATTTTATTTTCAAAATTATTTTTATTAAAATTTCTAATTTCATCTAAACTAACACTTACGCTTCCTATTTTTCCTACAACCACAGCTGCAGCTTTATTAGCTAATTCACAAGCCTCTAAAATAGGTATATTGCAAGCCAAAGAAAAAGCTAAAGTTGCAATTACGCTATCCCCTGCTCCTGTTACATCATAAACTTCTAATGCCTTAGCAGGAATAATATGTAATTTTTCATCAAAAAGTGCTATACCATCCTCAGAAAGAGTGATAATAGAGTATTTTAAATCAAAATCCTTTTTAAGCTTTTCGATACCATATTGGAGATTTTCTCCTTCTAAATTATTTATTTTTAAAGCTTTCAAAGCTTCTTGCTTATTTGGGGTTAATAAAGTAGCACCCTTATACTTACTAAAATCATCTCCTTTAGGATCCACTAAAACAGGTATATTAAATTCATTTGCACTTTGAATAATATTTTGACAAATTTTTGGAGTTAAAACTCCTTTTGCATAATCACTTAGCAAAATAGCATTGAAATTCCTAAAAATTTTTTTAAATTCTGTGATTAATTCTTGCTCAAGTTTAATATCTTCATCATCTTCATCATCTAATCTTAAAACTTGCTGATTATGGGCAATAATACGACTTTTAAGCGATGTTTTACGCCCTTTTTGTATCAAAAAATAAGAATTCAGTTTTTCTTTTAAAAAATTTCCATTTTCATCATCGCCAACAACACCAAGTGCAAAAACATCTGCTCCTAGAGCTTTTAAATTCGCATAAACATTAGCACCGCCCCCTAAACGTTTTTCTTGTTTTTTAGACTTCATTATCATAACAGGCGCTTCAGGACTAATACGCGAACTATCGCACCAAACATAACAATCTACCATAAAATCACCTATAACAAGAATCTTTGGCTTTTGTTTTGCTAAAAAATCAAACATTTACTTCCTTTTCAAAAAGTCTTAAAATTTCTGGCAAATAATCTTTTATACCTTCTTCAAGGCTATACTTTGGCTTATAAGCAAAACTTTCATCTAATTTTGCTTGTGTATGAAATTGATAAAATTTTTCATAAGGATTTTTAATATACTCACAAGATAAATTTGTATTTAACTCTTTTTGTAAAATATCTACAATATCTTGAAAAGTTCTTGCTTTTCCGCTACCCACGTTATAGACTCCATTTTTTGCCTCTATAGCTTTAATATTAGCCTCTAGACAATCTTTTATATAAACAAAGTCTCTATAAATTCTATCACTTCCTCTAAATAAACGAGGATTTTTACCCGCTAAAATTTGATGAGCAAATTGCACAATCATAGAAGAGGTTTTACCTTTGTAAAATTCACCCTTTCCATAAACATTAAAATACCTAAGACCTACTAAATGAGCTTTATCATAATATTTTTGAGCCAAAACATCCATCATAAGTTTTGAAAAAGCATAAGGATTTTTAGGATTTTCATTAATCCCTACAATTTGAGGACTAGGAGCATCACCATAAACAGAAGCAGAACTTGCATAGATAAGTTTTGCATTAAGATCAATACTAAGTTTTATAAATTCTTTAAAAGTATTTAAATTAGTGGTTAATATTTTATTTTGATCATAAATTGTAGTATCTGAAATAGCTGCTTTATGAAAAATAATTTCTGGTTTAAAATCTTTTATTATTTTTAAAGTTTTTTCTTCATTTATATCTGCAACATAAAGTTCGCCTTTAAAACCGAGTAAATTTTTAAAATGACCTAAACACTCTAAATTTCCATTTTCAAAAACAGCGCCACTTCTCATTTTATCTACAACTAAAACTTCATGATTTTCCTGTAAAAAAAGAGCTAATGCTGAACCAATAAATCCTGCTCCACCTGTAATAAGTATTCTCATTTAATTATCCTTAAAAATTTTGTTTTAAAAAAATTAAAAGTTCTTTTAAAGAAAAAAAGCTTTTAAAATAATCTTGTTTTTGCAAGTCTTTATTTACAAGAAATAAATTTTTAACTCCTGCATTTTTGCCTGCTTGCATATCGCTAAGGTTATCTCCTATAAAGATAGAATTTTTTATATCTATATCAAATTCATTTTTAGCCTTTAAAATCATACCTGGTTTTGGCTTCCTGCATTCACAGTTTTCTAAGTGTGGACAATAATAAATTTTTGAAATTGTTATATCTTTTTTAGTAAATTCATTTAAGACAAAATTACAAAGTTTTAAAAAATCTTCTTCGCTATAATAACCCCTTGCAATACCTGATTGATTAGTTATTATAAAAACCAAATAATCTTTTAATATAAAATATTTACAAAGATCAAAAATTTCATTATAAAATTCAAAATCTTCTATTTTGTAAACATATTTTTTATCTATATTAATAACACCATCTCTATCTAAAAACAACGCTTTTCTTTTCATAAAAAACATTATAATATAGCTTTTTTGAAATAAACATTTATTTTCTAAAATCTTTAAGAAATTTATTAAAAATTAAAGATATAATATTTATCGTCTAAAATCAACAAGGAGTTAAAATGAAAAAATTGTTAGCAATTTCTGCTTTAGTATGTCTTGGAGTTTCTGCTTATGCAGCTGATGGTGCTACACTTTTTAAAAAATGTGCTGTTTGCCATGGAGCAAAAGCTGATAAAGTTTATTTAGGAAAAGTTCCAGCTCTTGCATCTTTAAGCTATGAAGAGAGAGCACAAGCTTTAAAAGAATATCAAGCAGGAACAAGAAATAAATTTGGTCAAGGTGCTATTATGAAACTTCAATTAAAAGGCTTGAGTGAAGCCGATCTTGAAGCTATTGATAAATATATTGAGACTTTAAAATAATCCAAAATTTTAAGAAAGCTTTTTTTGCTTTCTTAAAGCCTCTTCTTTTCTTTTTTCCAAATTTAACATATCATTTAAAGACTCTTCATCATCATCTAGGGTAATAAATTTATACTCATCATCAAATTGCTTATTTTTTACCGCCCACAAAAAAGCACCAAGAACTATAAAAAAAGTCAATAAAGAAACCCCTATCATCATTATTATTACATTACTCATGATTTATTTAATCCTTAAAGCATTTAATACAACTATTATACTGCTAAAAGACATGGAAAGTGCTGCAATTAATGGATTAATAAGCCCTAAAAAAGCCAAAGGAATGCTCAAAGCATTATAAAATAAAGAAAAGAATAAATTTTGTTTTATAATTTTATAAGTATTTTTAGAAAGCTTTAGAACTTTTATCAAAGAAAATAAATCATTTTTTAACAAAAGAACATCACTGCTTTGAATTGCTAAATCACTTCCTTGTTTTAAAGTGATTGAAACACTGGCATACTTTAATGCCAAAGCATCATTAATACCATCTCCAATAAACAAAACTCTATATCTTTTATTTAAATTTTCAATGATTTTCATTTTATCTTCTGGCAAACAAGAAGCTTTATAATCAGTAATCTTAAGCTCTTTAGCAATTTTTTTTACTGCATAATGGTTATCTCCGCTTAATATCATCGTTTTAATCTTATGATTATACAAATAAGCTATAAGCTCTTTAGCTCCTTCTCTTAAAATATTTTCAAATTCAAAAAATGCAAGTATTTTTTTATTTTTAGCAAAAATAAAATGAGTGTTTTTAAAATCTTGAACCTCAATACCATTTTCTCTTAAAAAATAATAATTTCCTCCTAAAAATAAATCATTATCTAAATTTGCCTTTAAACCTTTTGCTTGGATATTAATAAGTTCTTTAAAATCTAAATTTTTATAAATTATGCCCTGATCTTCAAAAAATTTAGCAATACTTTTTGATACAGGATGATTGGAAAGTTTTATAAAACTATACAATTCTTCTTTATCTATTTTATCATCTAAATAAAAATTGCTAATTTTTAACTCATTATTTGTTAGAGTTCCTGTTTTATCAAAAACAACCATATTAATTTTACTAAGATCTTCAATGGTGCTAGAATGCTTAAAAATAATATGCTCTTTTAAAGATTTTCCTAAAGCAACAAGCGTACTAACAGGAGTTGCTAAAGCTAAAGCACAAGGACAAGCTATAATTAAAACTGATATTGCATTTATAAGACTTAATTCTACATTGGAATTCTTAAAGAAAAACCAAAAACAAAAACAAGTAAAAGAAGAAAATAAAATAATAGGTGAAAAATATCCAGAAATTTTAGATACCAAACTTTCGAGTTTAGCTTTTTTTGTACTGGCAAGCTCTAAAAGTTTTATAATAATTGAAAGTTTAGAGTCTTTATAAAGCTTAGTTGCTCTATATTCTATACTACCATCAAGCACTATACAAGCAGAATTTAGCTCATCATTTTCTCTTATTAATAAAGGGGTATTTTCACCATTTAAAGAAGAGGTATCAAGACTTGCTTCTCCTTTAATACAAACACCATCAATTAGAATTTTATCGCCACTTCTAAGTAAAATAATATCATCAATCTTCACTTCATTGGCTAATTTTGGCTTAAATTCTTTACCATTAAAAACCAAAACTTCATTTTTTAAAAATGCATTTAAACCGTCTATAGTATCTAAAGCTATTTTTTTGCTAAATACTTGAAGATATTTGCCAATAAAAACAAAACAAACAATCATAGCAACAGAATCAAAATAAACTTCGCCTACTCTAGAAAACATAGCCCATAACGAATACAAAAAAGCCAAAGTTGCACCGCTAATTACTAAAGTATCCATATTAACTTTTTTATTTTTAATTGCCCTAAAAGCATTTTGATAAAAGCTCGAACCTGTATAAAAAAGAACAGGAAAACAAAGAATAAACTCAGCAAAATTTAAAATATCCTTTATATCTTTATCCATTCCTGTAAAAAATCCTGCATATTTTGCTATAGCTATCCACATAATATTCATAACACAAGCAATAGCTACAATGAGTTTAGAATAAAACCCTCTTTTTAATAAATTTGCTTTTTGTTCTGTTTTAGCAGGATCATAAGCGCTTGCTTTATATCCTATGCTTTCTATTAAATTTAAAATATCTTTTAAAGTAATACTATCTTCATCAAAAACAATTCTAGCTTTATGAGTAAAATGATTAATATCAAGTTCTAAAATTCCTTGTTGCTTGATTAAAATTTTTTCATTAAGCCAAATACAAGCAGCACATTCAATTCCATGCAACATCAGATAAATCTCACTAAATCCTTCTTTGGTTTTATTAATAAACTCATCATAATTTTTAAAGCTATTTTGATTTGCAATAGGATTTAAAGTTTTATCTCCTAATTTTTTATAAAATTCATCCAAGCCATTCTCATGTAAAATTTCATAAACACTTTGACAACCCTTGCAGCAAAAAAAGATATCATTTTTTTTTATCATTTGATTTTCTTTAAAATTTAATCTACAATGTGCACATTTCATAGCTCTTCTTTCATAAATTTAATTTCATTATTATAAGCAAATTTGACAAAAAGTATATTTTTTTATTAAAATCATACTTTACAAAAATTCTTCTTAAAATCTACGAGGGCTTATGGAAAAAGAAAAAAAACAGCATCAAAGAACACATATTCCTGTGGAAGGTTATAAAATTGAAGATCTAAAACTACTTGATCTTGAAAGTCTAGTTAAAATTGCTAATGAATGTGAAATAGAAAATCCGCGTGAATTTCGTCGCCAAGAACTTATGTTTGAAATTTTGAAAGCACAAACCAAAAAAGGTGGTTTTATCCTTTTTACTGGTATTTTAGAAATATCTTCTGAGGGTTATGGATTTTTACGTGGAATGGATGGAGATTTAAGCGATAGCGTCAACGATGCTTATGTCTCAAATTCGCAAATTCGCAAATTCGCTCTTCGTGTTGGAGATATAGTTACAGGACAGGTAAGAGAGCCAAAAGATCAAGAAAAATATTATGCTTTATTAAAAATTGAAGCTATAAATTATATGCCTTTACAAGAAGCCAAAGAAAGACCTCTTTTTGATAATCTCACTCCTATTTTTCCAACAGAAAAAATAAAACTAGAATACGATAGTATGAAATTAACAGGGCGTGTTTTAGATCTTTTTACCCCTATAGGAAAAGGACAACGTGGGCTGATAGTAGCACCTCCTAGAACAGGTAAAACAGAGCTTATGAAAGAATTAGCAGCGGCTATTGCTAAAAATCATCCTGATATGCATTTAATTGTTTTACTAGTTGATGAAAGACCTGAAGAAGTAACTGATATGCAAAGATGTGTAAAAGGAGAAGTTTTTAGTTCTACTTTTGATTTACCTGCTTATAATCATGTGCGTGTAGCAGAACTTGTTATAGAAAAAGCTAAAAGAATGGTTGAAATGGGTAAAGATGTGATTATTTTACTTGATAGCATCACAAGACTTGCAAGAGCTTATAATACTGCTACTCCTAGTTCGGGAAAAGTTTTAAGTGGAGGGGTTGATGCTAATGCCCTACACAAACCAAAACGTTTTTTTGGAGCAGCTAGAAATATAGAAAAAGGGGGATCTTTAACTATAGTAGCTACTGCTTTAATTGATACAGGCTCAAGAATGGATGATGTAATTTTTGAAGAATTTAAAGGAACTGGAAATAGCGAAATTGTATTAGATAGAAATATCTCAGATAGAAGAATTTATCCAGCAATTAATATTATAAAATCAGGAACAAGAAAAGAAGAGTTATTACAAAATCCAAGTGATTTGCAAAAAATTTGGGCAATTCGTTCTGCTATTTCGCAAATGGATGATGTTGAAGCTCTTAAATTTTTGTATTCTAAAATGTTAAAAACTAAAAATAATATAGAGCTTTTATCTATAATGAATGAATAATTAAAAGAAAAATAAATTATGAAAAAATATATTTTTTTAATATTTATTACAATACTAAATAGTCTTTTATTGCATTATCTTGCCTTTTTATCTGGCATTAGAATAAATTCTCAAAAATCAATAAAAAAGTATAATTATAATTTTTTATCCTCAAATAAAATACAAAATTTTATTAAAAATAGCTTAAAAAGTCTTACTATAAATCCAATAATAAACCGCACAATTTCAAAAAAGGTTTTATAAAAAGAGAGAAAAAACAATGCTTCAAGCTTTAGCTATTAAATATCGACCAAAAACTTTTGATGAACTTGTGGGACAAAAAACTGTCAGCACAAGCTTAAAATACGCACTTGATAATCAAAGACTTGCTCATGCTTACCTTTTTTCTGGACTTCGAGGAAGTGGAAAAACTTCAAGTGCAAGAATTTTTTCACGCGCCTTAGTGTGCGATCAAGGGCCAAATTCTAAACCTTGTGGAACCTGCAAACAATGTTTAGCTGCGCTTGAAGGAAAGCATATAGATATCATAGAAATGGATGCAGCAAGCAATCGTGGGCTAGAAGATATTCAAGCTTTGATTGAGCAAACTAAATATACCCCATCAATGGCAAGATTTAAAATTTTTATCATTGATGAAGTTCATATGCTTACTCCTCAAGCTGCAAATGCACTATTAAAGACTTTAGAAGAACCTCCAAATTATATAAAATTTATTTTAGCGACAACCGATCCTTTAAAACTACCTGCAACCGTTCTTTCAAGAACACAGCATTTTCGTTTTAAGCAAATTTCTCAAAATGATATTTTTAATCATCTTAAAGAAATTCTTATCAAGGAAAATGTAAATTATGAAGAAGAGGCTTTAAAATTCATAGCAAGAAGCGGTAATGGATCTTTAAGAGATACCTTAACTTTACTTGATCAAGCTATTATTTTTTGTGAAAATAATATCAGCGTTGCCAAAATTACTGATATGTTAGGTCTTTTGGATCCTCTAAAAATAAAAGAATTTTATAATAGCATTTTAAAAAAAGATGAAGAAAGAGTTTTTGAATTTTTAAAAGAGTTTCAAGATTATGAAGCCTCAAATGTTATTGATGAAATGCTTTTTTATCTTAAAGAAAGTTTTTTTTCGAAAAGTACCGAATTTTCTACTTTGATTTATGAAAGATTTTTTAGGATACTCTCGCGTGCTAAAAGTATAACTAGTGATGATGATGGATTTACCCTTTGTGTTATGGCTTTTATGATGATGGAGGCAAGTTATTTAAAAGAAATTGATGAAAAAATCAATGAATTTAAAATTGATGATAAAAAAGAGGAAAATAATTATTTTAAAAATTCTATACAAGAAAATAAAATCTCAATAAAGCAAGATAATAATGACACAAAAAATCCTTATGAAATATTAATTGATCTTATTTATTATAGAGATTATGAACTTGGTGAATGCTTTAAAAAAAATACTAAATTTATAAATTATGAAAATGAAATTTTAACTATCACTTCAAATGCACAAGGAGGGGATAGAGATAAGCTTAATAAGGGTTTTAAACTTATACAAGAACTTTTTAAAAGCAAATTTGGAATTAATGCTAAGATTTCTGTACAAAAAGAAATTTTCATAGATGAAAGCAAACTTCAATCCATTACTCAAGATTTATCAAATTCTCAAAATAAAAAAATAGACATTAATTCACAATTTGATGAATTTAAAAAAGATGCTAAAAAATTTGATCCTTTAGAAGATGCTAAAAATGCTTTAAAAGATTGTTTTGGCGAACCTAAAATAGAAAACTAATTTCTTGAAACTATTGCTAAGAAACTAAAATTTTATAACTTGTTTATTTATTAAAATATCATTTTCTTCTGTAAAAAAATAAAATTTGAATAACTTAAATTTTATATTTTTATTTTAAATTTAATCAAAACTCCATTATAATAAACCATAATAGAAAATTATTTTATATTTTTTATAAAGGAATAAAATGCAAAGAAGAGATTTTTTAAATGGAATGGCTTTAAGTATTGTTGCAGGAATGTCTCCTTTACAATTACTCTATGGAAATGAAGCAAAGATAACAGATTTTACAAAAGAATATTATCCACCTTCTTTACTCGGACTTAGAGGAAGCAATAATGCAAGTTATCAATTTGCGCACATGTTAAGAGATGGGGATAAATTTGATTTTAGTATTATAAAACCTAAAGAAGAATATGATTTAGTAATAGTTGGAGCAGGTATTAGTGGATTAGCAGCAGCATTTTTTTACCAAGAAAAATTTGGAAAAGATAAAAAAATTTTAATACTTGATAATCACGATGATTTTGGTGGTCATGCAAGACGTAATGAATTTAATTTAAAAGATCAAACCATCCTAAGCTATGGAGGAAGCGAAAGCTTTCAATCTCCAAAAGCCTTATACTCTAAAGAAGTTCTTCATTTGCTAAATTCCTTAGGAATTAGCATTGATAAATTAGCTAAAGATTTTGATGTAAATTTTTATCCTGATTTAAAACTAAGTAGAGGCGTTTATTTTTCAAAAAGTGAATTTGGTGTAGATAAAATTGTTAGTGGAAACCCAAGAAAAGTTATATGTGATGATATACCAACAGATAAAACAAATGGAAAAAGTGTAGAAGAATTTATTAATGAATTTCCTTTTAATTCTAAAGATAAAAAAGATTTAATTTCTCTTTTTAAAAGTGAAAAAGATTATTTAAAAGGAATGAGTAAAAAAGAAAAAGAAAAATATATCCAAAAAACAAGTTACAAAAAATTCCTAGAAGAAAAAGTAAAACTTTCTAACGAAGCTATCAAATTTTTTGAAGGTATGAGTGATGACTTTTTAGCACTTGGTATTGATGCTATTTCTTGCGAAGATGCAAGAATTTCTTTTTTACCTGGATTTGACAAATTAGGGCTTGATCCTATAGAAGGCGAAGCTTTGGCTGAAATGGAAGAACCTTATATTTATCACTGCGCAGATGGCAATGCTAGTGTTGCAAGATTATTAGTTAAAAGATTAATTCCTAATATTTGCAAAGAAAATGAAAATTTAGATGATATTACTTTAAGTCATTTTGATTATTCACAATTAGATCTTAAACAAAATAAAGTTAAAATTCGTCTTAATAGCACAGTTATTAATGCTGAGAATACAAAAAATGGAGCATTAATAACTTATGTAAAACAAGGTAAAACTTATAGAGTAAAAAGTAAAAAAGTAGTTATGGCAAATTACAATAGTATGATTCCTTATATAATCCCTACTTTACCAAAAGAACAAAAAGAAGCGTTGAGCAAAAATGTTAAAACTTCTCTTTTACATACTAAAGTAATTATTAAAAATTGGGAGCCATTTATAAAACTTGGAGTTCATGAAATTTATTCTCCTAGAATGCCTTATGCAAGAACTAAACTTGACTATCCTGTTGATATTGGAAACTATCATCACCCAAGAGATCCTAAAAAACCAATATGTGTTCACATGGTATGTTCTCCTTTAGTCTTTGCTAACATACAAGGAATAGATCTTGAAGGAATGGATGCACGTGATAGAGCAAGAATTGGTAGAAATTTATTAATCACAATGAGCTTTGAAGAGCATGAAAAAATAATACGCGATCAACTTCAAGGTATGCTAGGTAGTGCAGGATTTGATCATCAAAAAGATATTGAAGCTATTATAGTAAATAGATGGGGACATTGTTATTCATATACAGAAAATAGCCTTTATGATGATCCCAAAGAAGCAGAAGAGACCATAAAAACAGCTAGAAAACCTTTTAAAAATATCGTAATAGCCAACTCTGATTCTGATTGGCAAGCCTATATGCACGCTGCTATAGATCAAGCTTATCGTGCCATAAGCGAATTATAATTTAGCTTCTTGTAAAGCTAAATTTTTTAATCTTAGAGAATTTAAAACAACAGCTATGGAGCTAAAACACATAGCAAGAGCTGCAAGGTGAGGATTTAAAGTAATAAAAGGAACAAAGCCAGCAGCTATAGGAATGCAAAGTGTATTATAAAAAAATGCCCAAAAAAGATTAAGTTTTATTATGCTTCTAGTTTTATACGAAATTTTAAAACAAAGATCAATTAATCTTAAATCATCTTTTATCAAAATAAAATCTCCTGATTCTTTTGCTAAATCATTTGCTTTAGCAAAGCTAATACCAACATTTGCTAAATTTAAAGATGGGGCATCATTTATACCATCTCCAACAAAAATTATAGAATTTTTCTTTTGTCTTTCTTGTATAAAATTAAGCTTTTCATGAGGTTTTAAATTTGCATAAAATTCATCAATATTAAGCTCTTTTGCAATTTGTCTAACGCTTTTTTCATTATCCCCGCTTAAAATAACACTATGAATTTTTCTCTGCTTTAAGGATAAAATAAGATCTTTTACTTCTTGTTTTAAGGCATTACTTAAACACACTCCGCCCAAACATTCTTTATCTTTGGAAAAATATACATGTACAGGTGCTTTATCTAAAAATTTTTTAAAAAATTCCTTAGTTTTAGACGTATCAATACCCTTCTCTTTTAAAAAATTTTCATTTCCAGCAAGATAAGTGACACCTTGTTCTTTGTATTCTAAACCTTTTCCAATATACATTTTAACCTCACCCTTTAAAGAATGAAAATCTAAATTTAAGTCTTTAAAAATAGCTTTTGCTATAGGATGGGAACTAAAGCTTTCTATTTGAGCAAGAAATTTAAAATTTTCCTCACTTAAATTATGTTTATAAATTTTAAGTTCGTTTTGAGTTAAAGTGCCTGTTTTATCAAAAATTACTTCTTTAATTTGATTTAAATTTTCTAAAGCGCTGGGATTTTTAACCAAAATTGATCTTTTTGCTGCACTTGCTAAAGCTACCACTATAGCAATTGGCGTTGCAAGTCCTAAGGCACAAGGACAAGAAATCAAAATAACAGCACAAGCATATAAAAAAGCTTCATTAAAGCCGGATTTTAAACTCCAAAAAATAAAAACAATACTTGCAATAATTATAATAAAACCTACAAAATAAGCTGAAATTTTATCCACCAAAGTTGTAATAGGTGTTTTGATATTGCCCGCTTTAAAAATAAGATCTTTAATTTGCTCTAAAGTGCTATCCATAGATTTTTTACTTACCTTAATCTTTAAAAAACCATTTAAAACTATACTTCCTGCACTAACTTCACTATCTTTTTGTTTTAAAACTGGTAAAAATTCTCCTGTTAAAAAACTTGTATCAAGTTCAGCCTTACCTTCTATAACAATACCATCAGCAACTATACTCTCACCTTCTTTTACTATAAGAATATCATTTACTTTAACAAAAGAACTTGGAATTTCTTTAAATTCATTATTCACTAAAATATTAGCTTTTTTTGTGTTGAGATTATTTATTTTTTTTTGATAATCTTGAGCTTTAAATTTTGCATATTCTTCTAAAAGTTTTCCAAATAAAACAAAGCTTATAATCATACTTGCACCGCTAAAATATAAATGCTCATCTTTTTCAAAAACCTTAAAATAGACAAGCAAAGAATACACAAAAGCCATAAAAGAACCCAAAGCTACCAAAGTATTCATATCCAAATTTTTATATTTTAATCCCTTAATAGCATTAATAAAAAAACTTCTCCCGCAATAAAAAATAGCAAAAATACTAAATAATAATTGCATATCTTTAGAAAAAGAATTTTTTACAAACATTTCAAAATACATAATTAAAGTGCTCAAAATCACACTTAAAAATAAATTAAGTTTCATTTTAGAAAACTGTTTGAGTTTATATTTTTCTAAATCTTGTCCCTCATCTAAAATTTCATAACCTAAATTTTTAATTTTTTTAAAAAGATCACTTTTTACTTTATCATCTTCAAGTAAAAAAACACCGCTTGAATTTACATAAGAGATGCTTGCATCTTTAACACCTTCAATTTTTTTGCTTATTTTTTCAATAGAATTAGCACAATTAACGCAAGTCATTTTTCCTATTTTAATTTTTAATTCTTGCATCAAAGCTCCTCTAAAACTTCAAAGCCCAAATCACTCATTTCTTTTTTAAAATCTTCTAATTTTTCTTGAGTAATATTAATTTCAACAGTTCTTGGCATAACGTTTAAATCAACCTCTATTTTTCCAAATTCATCTTCTAAAGAATTTTTAATCAGGTTTGCACAATTTTGACAATTAATATTAGCAACTTTAAATTTCATTTTGACTCCTTAATGGCTGTATAGTAATATGACCTATTTTAAATTTTTCTAAAAGAATTTGAGATACTTTCTTATATAAATCTTCAAATTCATCTAAATTGGTTATAGAAAGTTTTAAATGCATAAAAGCAACAAACATTTCATTTGTAATTTCTATTATATGTAAATCTACAACTTCTAAAATTTCATTATGCTCTAATAAAGTTGATTCAACATCTTTTATATCTACAGGAGAGCTTTCAAGTAAAATATTAATACTTTGTTTCAATAAAAAAATAGACCATTTTAAAAGCAATAAAGATAAAATTATGGCTAAAATCGTATCAATATAAACAATACCCGTAAAATAAACTATAACTCCACCTATTACAACACACAAAGAGCCAAACAAGTCACTTAACATATGTAAAAAAGCTGATTTCATATTAATATTATTTAAATTTGCATATTTAAACATCATAAAACCATTGATTGCATTAACCAAAAGTCCTGCAAATGCTACTATCATCATAGTTTTTGCATCAATTTCTACAGGATTTAAAAGTTTATTAATAGCTTCATATATAATAAAAACCGCTGAAACAATAATACTTAAAGCATTGATAAAAGCTACTAAAATTTCAAGTCTAAAATATCCAAATGTTTTTTGTTTATTTTTAAAATTTTGAACAGCAATAATAGCTACATAGCTAAGAAATAAAGCAAAAACATCAGAAAACATATGCAAAGTATCACTCAAAAGAGCTAAAGAATTTGAAAGCAATGAATAAACAAACTGCACAATCATCATAGAACTTGTCATAAGTAAAGAAACTATTAGAATTTTTTTATCTGTAGTTCTTGCATCAAAATGAGAATGATTGTGCTCGTGAGTATGATCATGAGCGTGAGAACAAAAATTCGTTTTTAACAGTGGTTTATGTAAAAGATATTCTTTCATTTTTCTCCTTATTTTTCCATATAATTATAAATATGACCGTACAAAGTCTTTGTTTTTATGGTTTTAAAACCTATTTTTTTATAAAGATTTTGTGCATTTTGATTATATTCTTCAACAATTAAAGAAAGTTTCTTATTTTTTTCTAAAGCTTTTTTGTAAGCATACTCTATAAGTTCTTTGGCTATGCCTCTACCTCTTGCTTTTTCCTCTACGCTTATACTATCAAGATAAAATTCATTCTCGCATTCTTTTAAAACTTTTTTATTTAAAGAGTTTAAATTCTCATTTAAAGGTTTATCAAGTTCATCAGCCAAAGCTCCATCATAACAACAAAGTGCTGCTAAAATTTTCTGATTTTGTTCATATACATAAATATTGTTATAACTTAAACGATTATTTTCTTGCTTATAAAATTTACAAAGAACATCAATAGCTTCATTATAAGCATTACAACCACTTAAATGATATATCATATCATCCATAGCTTTTGCTAGTAAAGTTATAACTTCTTTTGCCTCTTCTTTTTTAGCCTTACGAATCATTCTTAACCTTTTAAAAACAAATTTAGAGATATTAGTTTATACTTTTATCTTTAAAAAAATATAAGAAAGCGAGAATTATGGGACGAGCATTTGAATACCGCAGAGCTTCAAAAGAAGCAAGATGGGATAAAATGAGTAAACTTTTTCCTAAATTGGCAAAAGCTATACAGGTTGCTGCAAAAGAAGGTGGAGCTGATCCTGATATGAATCCTAAATTAAGAAGTGCTATTGCCACAGCAAAAGCTAATAATATGCCAAAAGATAATATTGATGCAGCTATTAAAAGGGCAAGTGGTAAAGATAGTGCAGATATTAAAAATATTCATTACGAAGGTAAAGCTCCACATGGAGCCTTAGTAATAGTTGAATGTATGAGTGATAATCCTACTAGAACAGTTGCAAATGTTAAAGCAATTTTTAGTAAAAATGGAGGAGAAATTTTACAAAATGGTTCTTTGGGGTTTATGTTTTCTAGAAAAGCAGTGTTTCATCTTGAAAAATTTAATGGAGATTTAGAAGAACTTGAACTTGATTTAATAGATTCTGGACTTGAAGAACTTGAACAAAATGATGAAGAATTGGTAATCAGTGGAGATTATACTGCTTTTGGAGAATTAAGTGCTGCTATAGAAACTAAAGGATTAAGCCTTAAAAAAGCTGGACTTGAATATATTCCAAATAATCCTGTAACTTTTAACGAAGAACAGCTTTTGGACATAGAAAAACTTCTTGATAAGCTTGATGATGATGATGATGTGCAAGCTGTTTATACAAATATAGAATAAGGAATCAAAATGCTTAAAACAATAGATACAAGTAAAGTAGATGAATATAAAATTGCTCTTATAGAAACCGAAAAAGGAACAATGAAACTTAAACTTTTTGGTGACGAAGCACCTCAAACGGTTTGTAATTTTGCAAATTTGGCTAATGAAAATTTTTATAAAGACTTAACCTTTCATCGTGTAATACCAAATTTTGTTATACAAGGAGGTTGCCCTCATGGAACAGGTACAGGCGGACCTGGATATGAGATCATTTGTGAATGCGATGATCAAAGTCATAAACACGAAAGAGGAAGTTTGTCTATGGCACATGCAGGGCGTGATACAGGTGGATCGCAGTTTTTTATTTGTCACAGCTCACAACCTCATTTAGATGGAGTTCATACCGTCTTTGGGCAAATAGATAAAAACGATAAAGAAAGCTTAAAAGTTTTAGACTCTATCAAACAAGGAGATAAAATTATAAATATTAAAATTTTAAAGGAAATTGATTAACTTATCTTTGCTTAAAAAGCAAAGATAAAAATTTATTATAATAATTTTGCTATATTGAGCCCTATTAAAGCTACTATATAAGCACTTATACAAGTAAAAAGAAATAAATAAATTGTATATTTTGTTTTTCCACTTTCTTTTGAAAATACTATAGTTGCAGCAAAACAAGGATTATAAATCATTACAAATAAAATAAAAGCTACAGCACTTGGAAAAGACACACTTTTAGAAATAATACTTCTTAAATCCTGACTGTTTTCATCAATATCATCACCCAATGAGTAAAGCACCCCCATAGTAGAAATCATAGTCTCTTTAGCAGCCAAACCACTAATCAAAGCAACGCTTAATCTCCAATCAAAATCCAAAGGAGTAAAAACTGGCTCTACTATTTTACCAAATTGACCAAGATAGCTTTGCTCAACAACTGTCTTATTTATATTTTCATCTAAATTTTGAACTTCTCCTCTTGGGAAATTGCTAGCAAACCATATAAATAAAGATGCTAAAAGTATAAAAGTTCCTGCTTTTTTAAGATAAGCTTTTGCCTTATTTATAACCATAAATGCAACTAAGCTCCAATTTGGCATACGATACTTTGGAACTTCCATAACAAAAGGCTCATTCAATCCTTTAAAAGCTGTAATTCTTAAAAGTTTTGCCGCAAAAAGGCCTAAAATAGCTCCTAAAATATAAATTCCAAATAAATAATTTCCAGCCTTATCACTTGAGAAAAAGGCTCCTATAAATAAAACATATACAGGTAAACGCGCCCCGCAACTCATAAAATTAATAACAAAAAGAGTTAAAAGTCTATCCTTTTTATTTTTTAATGTTCTAGTTGCCATAAAAGCAGGCACAGAACAACCAAAACCTGTAATAAGTGGAATAAAACTTTTCCCGTGTAAACCAAATTTATATAAAATACCATCAAGCAAAAAAGCAACTCTAGCCATATAACCTGTTGTTTCTAAAAGAGCGATTCCTAAAAATAAAATAATAATATTAGGTAAAAATAATACAACAGCCCCTACTCCATTTATGACTCCATCACTTAGCGCTGAGGCAAGCAAAGGATTGGGTATATGTTCTTTACAAAATTCGCCTAAAATTCCAAAACCTTCTTCAATATAATCCATTGGAATTTGACCCAAAGTAAATGTTAATTGAAACAAAAGCCACATTAAAAATAAAAATATAGGCAATCCAAAAAAATGATGAATTAAAATTTTATCTATTTTTTTACTCAAAGGACTAAAATTTGAAGATTTTATTATAACTTGAGAATATGTATTACTTGCATATTGTATTAAATTTTCTTTTTGTATGCCATTTTGACAAAAATTAGAATAAAAATCGCTCTTAACTCTAAATTTACTCTCATAAAGCAATACAACTTTTTCAAGCAAAAGATCTAAATTTTCTTTAGTTTTAGCACTTACTTGTAAAACTGGAGTTTTAAACAATAAATTAAGCTTTTTAATATCGATCTCAATGCCTTCTTTTTTAGCTTCATCATACATATTTAATGCAAGAAGCATTTTTTTGTTTAACAATAAAAGTTCAGAACTTAAGATAAGATTTCTTTCTAAATTTGTAGCATCTAAAACATTTATTATAATATCATATTGTTCATGATCTAAAAAATAGCGTGTAATTTTTTCCTCTTCACTATAACCATCAAGCGCATAAGTACCTGGCAAATCTATGATTTCAATTTCATAATCTTTATAAAAAGTTTTTGCACTCGCTTTTTCTATAGTAACCCCACTAAAATTGGCTACTTTCATATTAGCTTTACAAAGCTTATTAATAAGCAAACTTTTTCCAACATTTGGCTGTCCTACTAAAGCAACTTTTATCTTTTTCATACTAGTTGCACCTCTATTGTTTCAGCCTCGCTAGAACGCAAAATCACACAAGTTGTTTCAAGTTCTATCATAATAGTAGCATTTTTCAAAGAAGAACGTATTTTTGTAAGAGCCTTATTTTTTATAAATCCAAAACTTAAAAGCCTATTTGCAAGTTCTTTATTGGCATTAATATCTTTAATAATAGCTTTTTGCCCATCTTCTAACTCGTTAAGATTCATAACAATTTCCTAGATAAATGATAATTAGTATCAATACTATAATAATAATACTTTAAAGAAAATTAAATTTCTAAAATTATTTCATTATAAAAATTTAATTATTTAAAAATATAAAATAAATTTTTAAATAAAAAATTATAAAAGTTGAATATTTTTTAAATATTTAATAAGAATTTTATTTTATGAAATCGCTAAGATCTTTATTGGTTTATTTTTAAACTTAAAAGTTAAATAAATTATTTATCTAAATTAGTATTTTTTCTTTACATTCTTTTATATATTTTTTAAGATTATCTTCTTTTATAAGAGCCTCTCTCATACAAATACCGGCTATATTTAAATTCTTAAAATTAAAAATATTATCTAAATTAATACCTCCTATAGCATAAAGAGGAATTTTACTAAATTCAAGCAAGTCTTTTAAAAATTCTAAACCCCTAGGAGCAAGATCTACTTTGCAAGAACTTCTAAAAATATGCCCTACAAAAGCATAATTTACTTTAAAATTCATAGCCTCTAAAAGCTCTTCTTTACTATGAACAGAAGTTCCTAAAATATGAAAATATCTAACAATTTTTGGATCTTTTCTTAATAAACTAAGCGGAGCATGAAAATATTTATGTCCTAATTTCAAACATTCTCTATCAAAAAAATGCAAAAAACAAGTAACTTTTTCTTTAGCACAAATAGCCAAAACTTCTTTGGCTAAATCATAATATTCAAATTCACTAAGATCCTTTTCTCTTAAAACTATAGCATCAACTTTAGCTTTTGCAAGCCTCTCTATATATTTTAAAAAATCACCTTCAACACATTTTCTATCACTTATAGCAATAATTTTTTTATTCCACATAGATACTATCACTCATTACAGCCTGTAAATTTGAATTTTTAAGCATAGTTAAAATTTCATCTATACTTCTTTTATCCGAAATTTCAAATTGTTCATCTCCTTTTTTATTGCCTTGATGTTCTCCTATTCCTACACTCACCCCAGCACTCATCTTATTGACTCCAAATTTCACCACCTCATCTCTAAAGCCTTTTCTTTCTCGGCTTGAAATAACAATTGTTGCATAAGGTAAAAAAATTCTATAAGCACAAAGAACTTGAAAAAGTCTTTTTTCACTCACATCTTTAGAACTAATTTTAGCATTATTAATTATAGGTCTTAAACGTGGAATTGAAATAGAAATTTCAGCGTGTGGATAAACTTGTTGTAAAAAATGTGCATGAAGAGCTGTAGCTAAAGCATCTTTTCTAAAATCATCAATGCCTAAAAGCGCTCCAAAAGCAACCCCTCTCATACCTGCCCTTAAAGCTCTTTCTTGTGCATTAAAACGATAGGAAAAAATGCGTTTTTCGCCATCTAAATGAATTTTAGAATATTTTAAAGGATTATACGTTTCTTGAAAAATAGTTACATAATCACAACCATTTTCATGTAAAATTTTATATTCATCCTCATTTAAAGCATAAATTTCAACCCCTACAACCTTAAAATATTCTCTAGCTATTCTGCAAGCACTAGCAATATACTCAACACTTGCATATTCACGCCCTTCGCCGGTTAATATTAAAATTTCTTGCAAACCACTCTTAGCAATTGCTTGCATTTCTTTATGAATTTCATCTTTATTAAGTTTAGCTCTTGTGATTTTATTTCCTTTTTGAAAACCACAATAAACACATTTAGAATTGCAATAATTTGACAAATAAAGCGGAGTAAAAAGAAAAATAGAATTTCCAAAATATTTTTTCTTTAATTTGGCAGATTTTAAAGCAAGTTCTTCTATAAAATTTTCTGCCGCACTTGAAAGCAGAGCCTTTAAATTTTCTATGTTTAAATGTGTGGAATTTAAAGTATTTTCAACATCTTTAGCACTATATCTACTCTCATCATAATTTTGAACTTGAGCTAAAACTTTGTCTAAAATTTCGCTTTTTATTTCCTGCATATGAGGCATATACTCCATACAATCTTGCATTCATCAATCCCTTAAAAAGCCTGTTAGCGGAGAACTTGCTTTAGCTTCGCTTACACTTGCTAGACCTGCTAAAAAAGCACTCCTTCCAGCTTTTATAGCCTGTGAAAAAGCTCTTGCCATTAAAGCAATGTCTTTTGCCTCAGCTATAGCTGTATTTATCATCACTGCACTAACCCCCATTTGCATAGCTTCACAAGCTTGTGCAGGAGTTCCAATACCTGCATCTACAATGATAGGCAAATTGATTTCATTAAGCAAAATTTGTATAAATTCCTTAGCGCACAAACCCTTATTGCTTCCAATAGGTGCAGCTAAAGGCATAATAGCTGCTGCTCCTGCATCTCTCATAGCTCTAGCCGCATAAAGATCAGCATGCATATAAGGTAAAGGCGTAAAACCCTCTTTAGTTAAAAGCTCGCAAGCCTTAGTGGTTTCATAATTATCAGGTAATAAATACTTGCTATCACTTATAACTTCTATCTTTATAAGCTCTCCACAGCCAAGCTCTCTTGAAAGTCTTGCTATACGCAAAGCTTCATTAGCATTTCTTGCGCCTGAAGTATTGGGCAAAAGCGTGATATTTTTAGGAATAAAATCAAGTATATTTTCAACATTTCCTGTATAAGCTCTTCTTAAAGCTAGGGTGATAATTTCTGCTTTTGCCTCATCAATGGCTGATTTTATAAGATCGAGTGAAAATTTACCTGAGCCTAGTATAAAACGACTTTGAAATTCATATTTTCCTATCTTTAAAATATCATTCATGATCATTTCTCGCTAAAAGTTCTAAAACTAAATTAGCTTGATGAGCTGCACAAATATTTACACGTGGTGCCATAAGCCCATTGCCCACTTTAGCTCCATTTATCAAATCTCCACAAACATAGAAATTTTGTGCTATCTTTCTTGTTTGTATGCTATTGCTATCTCCATATCCTGCAAGTCCTGAAGCACAAATTAAAGTAGCATCCTTATAAAATCTATGAAAATTTTGTGCTATCATAGCCTTTGCAAGTGCAGTATCAAAAGCCTCGCAAACTATATTTATACCTTTAAATAAATATTCTAAATTACTCTCGTCTATTTTTAGTGTGCAAATTTCAATACTAATATAAGGATTTATCTCATTAATTTGCTCTTTTAAAGCTTCGGTTTTAAATTTGCCTAAATCACTCACACGATATGCTTGACGATTAAGATTGCTAGGTTCTACTACATCAAAATCTATAAGTTTCAAACTTCCTATGCCACTACGCGCAAGCATTATAGCTATATGCGATCCAAGCCCCCCAAGCCCACATACTGCTACACTTGCTTTTTTAAGTTTATCATGAAGTTTTGGCGTATGACGCGATCTCATCATAGCATCTAAGGCATCTTTGGGCGGCATAACATTTTTTTCTATGCAAAAAAGCTCATCATTTTCATTTAAATTTAAATTTTCCTTTGTCGCAAAGCCATTTACTATCCATACATCACTTTCATTTTTACTCACGCTTTGAAAAAAATCTAAAGTGTTTTTATGCTCTGTTTCTAAAAACTCACCATTGAATTTAACTCTCATCAACCTCCCCCTACAAAACTTACGATTTCAGCTTTATCATTTTCTTTTAAAATCAAATTTTCAAATTCGCTTTTAGACACGATTTCTCCATTTAATTCTAAGGCAATAAATTCAGCTTTTAAGCCTTTTTCTTTGAGAAAATCCATAAATTTAAGCTCTTTAAAATCGAGTTTTTCTCCATTGATAATCATTTTAACTCTTTTAATCCTTATAAATAATCTTTAACTTAACAAATAAATATTATTTTTAAAAATTCTCTACAAAATCTTTATAAATTAAGCAAAGCTTTTCAAATTCTTCTACGCTTACTCTTTCATTTACAGCGTGGATTGTATCATTACGCACACCAAATTCACATACGCTTACACCAAACTCAGCTAAAAATCTTGCATCACTTGTGCCACCTTTGGTATTAAATTTTGGAACTTGAGAAGTGATTTTTTGAACACTTTGATTAATTTTTTGAACAATTTTATTATCACTTTTGGTTAAAAAAGGTTTGGAGCTTTGACTTATCTTAAACTCATAGTTTAACCCTTCACAAATTTTTTCTACATAAGCTTTAACATCATCTACATTTGTATCTAATGAATTTCTAACATTAAACATAATTTTTAAATCATTTGGTGTTACATTACTAACTTCTAATCCTCCTCTAATATCTGTAATAACAATCTTTGAAGGATCAAATTCAGCACTTCCAGGATCTAGATCAAATCCAGCTAAAAATTTTAAAACTGGAGCAAAATCGTGTATAGGGTTAATGCATTTTTCAGGGTAAGCCACATGCCCTTGTTTGCCTTTTATAATAAGCGTTGCATTAATAGATCCACGACGCCCTATTTTAATAGTATCGCCAAAATGTTTATCACTGGTTGGTTCTCCTACCAAAGCAAAATCAGGCAAAAGATCTTTTTCTTTCATAAAATTAAGAAGCTCCAAAGTTCCATATCTTGCCTCGCCTTCTTCATCACTTGTAAGCATTAAAGAAAGTCTTGAGCCATTAAATTTAGCTTCTTTTAAAGCATACACAAAAGCAGCCACGCCACTTTTCATATCTTGCGCTCCCCTTGCATAGATAAAACCATCTTTTTCTATAGGTTTAAAAGGATCATTTTGCCAACCTTCTCCTGCAGGAACAACATCTATATGCCCACAAAAAGCTAAATGCTCGCCTTCATCTTTAAATTTTTTTGTAAGCAAAAGATTTTTGATACCTTCTTTTTCTATAAAAAAAGCTTCAAACTCGCTTAACTCCAAAGCGATAAAATTTAAAGCTCCATCATCTTTTGGTGTGATAGATTTAAATTTTAAAAGTTCTATTAAAAATTCTTTTGCATTCATTTTTTATCCTATAAAAGTTTTATAAAGTAAATTTATAGCAAAATACTCTATGATTAGAGCTGAAATAATATTGATAAATTTAATAATCCTTGCACTAAAAAAATCCTTATATCTTGCTACAAAAAAAGATAGAGCAAAGATCCAAGAAAGTATAGCCACAATAAGACCAATTACCATAGCATTAGGATGACTTTCTTTTATGGCAATACCTGCAACACTAAGCCAAAATCCTATTACAAAAGGATTTAAACCATTTAAAAATACACCCTTTAAATAACTTTTAAACAAATTTTCTTTAAATTCTACATTTTTTAAATTTAAATCTTTATTTTTTTTCACAAGCATCAAAAAAGCCATATAGCTTAAAAAAACAAATCCAAATACAGCTAAAACCTTCATAAATATCGCATTGTCCAAAAAGCCAATAAGTCCAAATTTTAAAAGAAAGAAATAAAGCATATCAACACTAAAAGCACCAAGGCCTACAGCTAAAGAATTTTTAAAAACCCTAAGAGCATAAGTTAAAATCAAAATATTTACAGGTCCAAAAGGAACGCTTACGCCAAAACCTAAAATCATCCCATTTAACAAAGAATCAAACATTAGCTATCTTTCATAAATTCATCTATATCTTGTGTTATCTTATCAATAGCACTTAAGACATTTTCTATATAAATTTTATCAAAAAACGTCTCTAAATTTTCATCCTTTTCATAGATATTTAAAATGCTTTTTTCACACATTCTTGCATACTCACCCACGGGCAAAACAGCTCCGCTTGTGCCTATGCTTATAAAAAGTGAAGTTTGACTTAAAAGAGAGTAAAGTGTGTTATAAGCTGGGGCTGCTTCTTCAAACATAACGATACTATGCCTTAAATTTTCACTTTTGCATTTGGGGCATTTTTTATTTGCCATTAAATTATAAGCTATATTAAAAATTTCACCACATTTTAAACAACGAAGTTCAGGCAAAAAGCCATGTAAATGAATGACTTCTTTACATCCTGCACGTTCTAGCAAATCATCTACATTTTGCGTGATGACAAAAAGATTTTTACCCCATTTTTCTTTTAATTTAGCAATTTGTTTATGAGCATAATTTGGCTTTACATTTGCAAGCTCTAGACGTCTTGCATCATAAAAATCAAGTACTTTTTTGGGATTTTTTCTAAAGCCTGTCGCAGAGCAAATTTCCATCACATCATACTCATCCCAAAGCCCACTATTATCTCTAAAAGTTTTAAGCCCACTTGGAGCACTAAGCCCAGCTCCACTTAATATCATAATGTTTTTCATCGCTAAACCTTATAAAATTTATGAAGTTTAGCGAAAAATGCTTTAAGAAAATAAATATTTTTGCAAGATTTTTTCTTTTTCTTTTTCTAATTTACTAAGCTCTATTTTATTCTCATTGACTTTTTTCTCAATCTTATCAATTATATCTACTATTTTATCTTGAAAATCTAGAGAAGGAAGTTTAACTCTTAATGATCTTATTCTATCTATTGAAGCTCTAAGTTTTCTTGAAAATCCTTGTTTTTTACCAGCTTCATTTAAAATGAAACTTATATATTTAACATTTAATTTTGCATCATTAACTCTCAATACTCCACAATGATCAGTTGGATAAAACTTTTTGTTTTTTGGCATAAAACTCACCATCCAATCTCCATCTATACCCCATAAAACAGAATCACTATCATAATCTGGTAAGATTTCTTTATCAATAAATCCAAATATCTCTAACACATTTGCACTATAAACAGGAATTTTCCCATCTTCAAGCAAATCACTATTTAAAATTCTCTTTCCAATACTTAATTTGAAAATTGGATTTGACAAAGAATATTCTTTAATTGTTTTATTAAATGATGATAAAAATTTATTATCTAAATTTATTTTACACAAATTATTAATTTTATCTAAAATAGAATTTAGTTCATACTCTTGATTATCCTCTATAATACCGCATTTTTGAAGTATTGCTTTGATTAGATTTTGATACTCTTTTATACTCAAACTTAAAGTATTATACTGCTCTTCTATTTTTTCACACTCTGCAACAATCTGTTTTTGAATTTCAAATGGTGGAAGCGGGATTTTTAAAGATTTTAATTCAGTTTTTTGCAAATGCCTTAATCCACTCCCTTTAAACAAAAAGCAATTAATGAAATTTTCTAGTTGTTTTAATAAAATATATAAAAAATATGTATCAATATAATTTTCATTTTTACTTTTTAATGTATATGTATCAGTTGAATAAGAACTTTTACCATTATAAAATTGAACTATTGCATTCCCACCAGTAGATAAAAATATATTTTTTCCTTTAATAAGATATTTGTCATAACGATAGACATTTGTACCACTTGTAAAAAAAGGATATTTTCCGGTTATATTTTCTTTTGCCTCTCTAACTTGAATTTTGGACTTTAAATTATCGACTATTATATCCCCTAATCTCACCAATTCATACTTAGAATTTGCAAAAGGATTAGACATTTCATTTTGCATTAAATTATTAGGATTTAAACTTATAGCTTTATTAAATTCCACTTTTTCAAAGTCTATCATATCAATAAGTCTTGCTTTACTAGCATAACTTTGCAAATCTTTTGGTATATCATTAAGAGTTTTTAAAAAAGCATTATGAATTAAAGTATTAAGCTTAGTCTCATTTTGCGGATTATCTCTTTCAAAAAGTGGGCTAAGATAAGGCTTGTGTAATTCTTTTAAACCTTCATCGCCTTTTCTATTGCTCCACTCATAGCCCAAAAATTTCTTTTGTTTTTTTATATCGCTTGGGGATTTTATGATTAAAACTTCTTGATTAAGACTTAAGCAAAAATAAAGCAATTTATCCTTTTCGATTGCCTGAGCATAGGCTAAAAAGGCTTTATCTTCTAAACTTTTTTTATCTTTACTTTCTTTATAAATTTTAGATTCTTTAAGTTTTTTATAATCACTTGTTTGCTCAAATGCATTGCGATAATCTTTAAAGACTTCTAGCTCTGCAAGTTTAGAATCTAAGTTGCCATTTAAAAAATTTTCATAAAGCTCTTTATCAAATTTTCTAAAATCACAATACGCAGCTAGATAATTTTGAGAAAAGTTTTCATTGTCTTTTAAATTTTCAGCTTCTATACGCTCTTTGATTAAGCTATAATCTTGAGAAATTGATTCGTTTTCTTGCTTAAAAGTTTCTTTTTTACGTAAAAATAAAATAATTGTATTTGTCCCAGTCGCTCCAAAAGTGCAGCTTCCAAGTTCAACAATAGCAATAAAATCAAAATTTTGAAACAATATTTCTCTTGTATTTTTATAAATAGAATCCTTATTTAAAATAGAGCTTGGCAAAATAATTGCAGCTTTTGCATTATCTTTTAAAATTTGATTTGCTCTTTCTATGAAAAAACATTCAATAGCATTATTTGTTTCTATGTTTATATCATCATTAAAAAGTTTATAAGTGTTTTTAGATTTATTACTTAAGGTTTCTAAAAATCCTTTTACAGAATAAGGTGGATTTGCTATAAGTAAATCAAAACTATTAGATTCTATTTGTGGTTTTGCTTTTTCTCCTTCTAGGTTGTTCGTATTTGCTAGTTCAAAAGAAGCAAGTGTATCAGCGTATAAAATATTGATTTCATTTTGCCCATACATTGCACTTGAAACCTTAGAAACCTTACTTAAACGATATTCTTTTTCAATACCATAAATATTTTTATAATGCTCTTTTAATTCTTCTTCTGCTAAATATCGCTTAAGCTCATTAGCATAGGTATTTAAAAAATGTCCAGCACCACAAGCATAATCAATCACTTTTAAAGCTTTAGAATTTTCGCTTAACATTGTTTGAAGTGGTAAAGAATACACAACAAATTCACAAATTTGTATAGGCGTAAAAAACTGACCTTCATCTTGCTTCATACCTTTTTGCAAAAAAAGTTCAAAAAGATTACCTAAAAATTGATTGGTAGAATTTTGAGTAAGTTTATAATTTGTAAAAAGTTCTACTATTTCCTTTAATACAAGTGCGTTTTTTAAGAATAATTCTTTATTATGCACTTCTAAAAATGCAAAATCATTATTAGAATAAAATTTTAATTCTTTAATATAATTTTGCATTACTTCTTTTAAAGTTTTTGTTTTTAGTTGTTTAAAATCCTTTTCTATATCTTCATTGGATACAAAGGTGATTTTTTCTCCTAAGAATTCTCCCATAGCTTCTTTATAAAGCCACATTAATCTATCTTGCATATTTGCATAAGTATCTGCCATTACACCAAAATATCCAAATTTGAGATTGTTTTTATTAAAAGTTTCATCATAAATTTTACAAAGAAAAATATTTACAAGTTTATCGAAAGCATTTTCCTTGCCTGATATATTATGCTTGCGTAAAATTTTTGCAAATTCGTGATATTTACCTTCTTCTTTAAGCTCTTTAAGATTATCAAAAGTTGGAGTTATTTCTAAAATTTTATAAGCATTGACATTAACCTCAAAAATACCTTGTTCAAAATATTGTAGTTCATAACTTTCTTTCCAAGCTTTAAAAAGTTCTATATTGTTATTAGCTTTTTGATAAGAATTTTGTAATTCTTTTTCTTTTAAATATTCCTCATTATCAAAAACTTGTATGATATAGTTTTTATATTCTAGCTTATCACTAAAATCACTTGTGTAAAGACAAAGATATTTTACACCTTTTTCTTGCTGAAGATAAGAAAAAAGTTGGCCGCCATCTTCTTGCATTCTAGTCCATTCTTTTACAAATTCGCTATTTTTAGAATCTGTAGTTTTACATTCAATGAACAAATAAGGATTATTTTCATTATCCTTTACTAAAATATCAGCCCTACCACCTTTTTTATCCCTGCCAAGATTCCATTTTGGTTCTAACTCTAAATGTTCAGCCTTATAACCTTTTTCTAAAAGTCTATGCACACATTCAAAAACTACAAAATTTTCAGGGTGTGAAAAATTAGAAGTGGTTTTATCATGAATCTTAATTTCTTTTGGGTAAATAATATTTTTATTTTTAAAATCTATAGAAAGTGTATATTTGCCAATTCTTTTTATATAAATTTCATCTTGCTCTAAAAAATTTAAACTCTCTAAAATTTCCTTTAAGTTATCTTTTGTGATCATCTCTATCCTTAAAACCTCACTACCTTAGCGCCAAAACCACCTTGATTGATCGGTGCATCACTAAAACTTTTTACACTTTTGTGTGCTTTTAAAAATTCTTTTACCGCAAAAGCAAGCTTTCCTGTTCCTATGCCATGATATACTAAAACTTCATCAAATCCAGCAAGCAAGGCATCTGAAATAAATTTATCAAGCCTAGAAATAGCCTCATCGCTTCTAAGTCCATGTAAATCCAAAGTGATGTTTAAATTACTTGGTTTAGCAACGCTTATATTTGTTTTAGAACTTTTTTTAGGAAGTTCTACACTTTTTTTAAGCAAATTAAGTCCTACTCTTAGATTAAGCCCTTCACATTCTATCAAAGCTTCATTTTTAGAAATAGCTTTAATCACCCCTTTAATCTTTTCATATTTTACAAAATCTCCTACTCTTAGCTCTTCATTTTGTTTTATGCTTGGTAAGATAATTTCTTTTTTTAGTTCATTGGCTTTATTTAAGCTTCTTTGTTTTTCTTTGATATCTTTTAAATTTATAGTTTTTTTAGCCTCTTCTATGGCTTTATAAAATTTAAATTCTAATTCCCTTAAAGTATTTTTAAATTTTTCTTCTTGTTTTTGTTTTTGTTCTTTTAAATTCTGCAAAATCTCATCAGCAATTTGTTCTTTTTTATGTATATTTTGAAGCTTAGTTTTAAGTTCTAGTTCAAGATTGATATTTTTACTCACCATTACTTCTAAATTCTCTTTATCTTCACCATAAAGTTTTTTAGCTTCACTTACCAAATTAGCTGGAATTTGATAACGCAAAGCTGTTTCAAAAGCATAAGATTTTCCTATGGTGCCTTTTAAAAATTCATATTTTGGCTTTGAAATTTCCTCATCATACAAAGCAGCGATAAGTTCAACTTCTTCATTTTGTGCTAAAAGCATAGCAAGACGCTTATGATGTGTTGTAATGATGATTTTAAGTTTATTTTTTATAAGATGAGAAATAATAACACTATATAAACAAGCAGCCTCTTCAAAATCTGTTCCAAGCTCTATTTCATCAATTCCCAATAATAAATTTTTTTTAGTAAAAAGCTTTGAAATTTGAAGCATTCTGCCTGCAAAGGTTGAGATATTATTTTTAACATTTTGAGGATCTTCAATGATGGCATCAAATTCTTTAAAAGAACTGATTTTACTTTCATTAGCTTTTATTTTCATAGGCAAAAGATGCTTAGCTAAAAAAGCAGCGGCAAGCAAAGACTTTAATAACATGGATTTTCCACCCGCATTAACCCCTGTAATAATTAAAACTTGCTTTTTAAATTCAAGAGAAATACTTTTTGGATTTTCAAGAGCTGGATGAGCAAAATCTTTAAGTATAATTTCATTTGAGTTTTCACATAAAATAAATTCATAATCTTTCTTTTTAGCAAGCAAAACTCTAGCACTATAATGATCAAATAAATCAAAAGCACTATTAATAAATTTCAAAAAAGGTAGATTTTTAGCTAGAAAAATAGAAAAATTTTTGGCATATTCATAATAAATCTCTTCTTTTTGATTTTTAATTTTTTCTATATCATCTTGTAAATTTTCAATATTTAAAGGGATAATATAAAAACCTCCACTACTGCTTCTAGCTATAATCTTAGCTTTTAAAGTGTGATTAAACCCTCCTCTTACAAGCAATGCTTCAAAACCATTGATAAAATGAATTTGCGTATCGATTAAATAAGGACTAAGCGATTTAGTATAAATAAGTTTTTTAAACTCGGCTCTTATGGCTTCATTTTTAAGTCTTAAAGCTGTATTTAAATTTATAAGTCTTTCATCTAAACTTTCTTTTAGTTCTCCTTTATCATCAAATTTTAAAGTGAGTTCTAAAATTTCTTCTGAAAGCTGAATTTTTTCAAGCCAAGAGTCTAGATTAAATCCAAAATTAATTTTTTTAAGTTTTTCAAAATAACAAAAAATTTTCACAAACTCATAAATTTCATCTAAATGCAAAACCCCTTGTTTGCTTAAATGTGCCAAAGCTTTATCCAAATTTAAAACTTCTGGAATTTGCGGGAAATTGATCTTACAAAGCTCATCAATACGCTTTAAATGAAGCGAAGAATCACCTTGTAAAAATATATCTTTATCCCTTGAAAAAAAGGATTTAAACTCTTCTAAATAACCATTTAAATCCAATTTTGATATAAGTTCTTCTTTATTTTCACTCATTTTTTAACCTGCAATGATTTATATCAATGATTAAAGATCTAAAGCTAAGATTGTTATCCTTAGAAATAAAACTCGCTGTGCCAAATTCATAATTAAAATAATCATTAGAAATATTTAAATCTTTACAAATGATGCTTTTACCTTGATTAAAAGCTGTAAGAACTTCACGATTTTTTTCTGCTTTTTTAATATTTTGTATTTCAAAAAATACAGAAAAAATAATAGTAGCTAAAAGTAAAATTACAAAAAAAGGTTTGGTTTTAGATCCTAGTTTTTTACGCAACATAAGAGTGATTAAAAGTAAAATTAAAATAATTAAAAGATAAAATAAAATTTTACTCATTATTTTGCCTTAATTTATTGCTAATATCTCCTGCTCCAAAACCTATAATCAAACCTTTATCAAAGACTCTTCCTTTATCTGTGACTAAAAACTTACCTTCTCTTTTAATATCATTAATAAATAAAGCCTTATCAAAATACTTTTTTAAGTCAATTTCGATTTTTTCTTCTCCTGCGGCATAGACAGGCAAAATCACAAGTTCATCTATATCATCAAATGCTAAAACAAATTCTTTTAAATTTGCAGCCAAACGTGTATAACGATGGGGTTCAAAAATGGCAGTAATTTTTTTATATCCTGCTAATTTTGCATATTCTCTAGCAGCATTTAAAGTAGCTTTAATCTCTGTTGGATGATGGCCATAATCATCAATTAAAGCTAAATCCTCATCAGCATATAAAATATCAAATCTTTTTTTAATCCCTTGATATTTTTTTAAATTTAATCTAATTTGCTCTATATTTTCATAATTTAATGCAGCTAAAATAGCTAAAGAAGCATCAATAGCTAGATGATAACCCATACCAAATACGCTAAAACGTCCTAAATTTTTAAGCTCAAAACTTGTTTTAGGTCTAAAATTTTCAATCTCCATAACACAATTTTTAATATCCTTACTAGGATAAAGACGCAAAGCTTCACCTTTATAATCTTTTAAAAATTCATCTTCTGCATTAATAACACGAATCTTAGCATTTTCTAAAAAACTGGTATAAGCGTGATGGAGTTTTGAAATTTCATTACCATAATGATCCAAATGCTCTGCTTCTACATTTGTAACTATGGCCAAATGAGGATTTGAATTTAAAAAAGAACTATCACTTTCATCAGCTTCAAAAATAAGATTTTCGCTTTCTTTATAAATCATATTTGAGCCAAATTCTTTTAAAATAGCACCAATAATAACTGATGAATTTGGTATCAAAGAAGCTAAAATGCTTGAAGTGGTGCTTTTTCCATGTGCTCCTGCAACAGCAAAAACACGTTTATCTTGCAAAATCAAAGGTAAAGCTTCTTTACGCGAAAGAGTTTTAATGCCTAATTCTTTAGCGTGCTTAAATTCAGGATTTTCTTCTTTTATAGCGGCTGAATAAATTACTAAATCTTTTCCGATGATATTTTCTTTATTGTGCGGGATTGATACACACACACCCTCATTTTCAAGCTCTTTAGTGATTTTACTTTCTTTTAAATCACTTCCACTAATCTTAAAGCCTTTTTCTTTTAAAAATCTTGCCAAAGCTGAAATACCTATGCCACCTATACCTATAAAATGAATTTTTTGCATCTTTGCCTCAAATATTGTAAAAAATCAAAAGCAAAAATTTTAACACTTTTTCACTAAAATACCCTTAAAATATTTTCATAAAAATTATTTAGAATTTTTAAAATTCTTGGATAAATTAAAACTTAGCGGCAATATTATAAAAATTATTTAGTATTTAAGGCTTCTAAAATACTTTCATATTTTGTATTTAATTTTTCTAGAAATTCTTTCAACCATTCTTTATAAGCTTTTATATAGGCAAATAAATACTCTCTTTCATCATTTGTATCTCTTATAGCACAAGAAATCAAATAACCACGATAAGCAAAAATACCCCTTAAGGCTTCATCTTGCACGAACTCATTATTTGCTAATATTTCATTAAAACTACTTATATTTTTATGAACATTTTGTAAAAATTCTAAAGGTAAAATAATATCTTTGCTTAAGATATTATCCAATGCTTCTTTTAAAGCTTTGGCATCATTTAATAAATTTTCGCAAGTTTGTTTATCTTGTTTTAATTTTGCAAAAAATTTAGCAATGAGTTTAGAGCTTCTATTTTTAGTTAAAGGTTTTAAATTTTCAAATTTAGGTTTTTCTTTATGAAGTAAATTTTCACAAACATTTTTAAAAGATATTTCTTTAGTAAAATTTATCCTTGCTCCACCTTCTGTGGCATTGTAAAAATTTACTTCTTGATTACAGGCAAAAAGGTATTCTAATTTGATACGATAATCATTCCAAAATATATGCGTTTTAATCTGTTTATTTCCACCATATGCTTCTACTTCCAAAGTATCACTAAAATATTCTTCTTTAGATTTTTCTGTATAATAATAACCATTTGAATGAGAATTTCCTTTCTCATCATAGGCTAAATCTTGTCCTATCATAATAATATTTTTAAATCCTAAAGCAAGAGCTAAGGTATAAGAGAAATGACTTACATGAGTTCCTGTATCTATGTAACCAAAATCATTTAAATTATAACGCATATACAAATTCTTATTTCTTAGCACCAAAGATACATTTTTATCTTTTAAAAACTGCACAACATTAGGATGAGTAGCACATTCAAGCATTATTAAAGCATCATTTAAATTGGGTATATTTTTAAAAAAATTAATCGCCCAATCAGAAAAATCTAAATTGGTCACATAATCAGGCTTAATATTCTCTTTTAATAAAATACTCAAAGCTCCATCTGCGCAAAAAATAAAAGCTTTATTTTGATATTTTTTAAGTAAAGGAAGTTGCTTAGCAAGTGAAGGTCCTGCTGAAACTACTATGGCCGTATCAAAGGTATTTTTTCTTTGATTTAGAAGTCTTTGAAAAGGAATGTTTTCTAACATGGTAGGGATATTGCAAAGAAATTGTTTATAAGTTAAAAGAGGAAGATAGCAAGTTCTATCAGCATTCCTTATAGCAACATCAGCTGTTTTTATACATATTTCATTAACTTTTAATATTTCATTGCTAAAAAAATCTTTATAATACAAAGAACTAGCAAAAAGTTTATATAAACTTAAATATTCAAGTATATCTTGATGATCAAAAAACATAGCAACTTGAATTTCAAAATCCAATGCATTAGGATCAAGCAAAATGATTTTGTAATTTTTTAATTCTTCGCTAATATCTATGATATTTAAGGCTAAAATTAAAAGCTCTATTTCACTTTCAAAAACAAAAATATGTTTAAATTTAAAACTTAAATTTTTAACCAATTCTCCATTAGCTATACCATAAATAAAAATAAAAGGATAATTTTTGCTGCCATCAAGAATAGAACTAGCAAATTGGTTAATTTGCTCTTTATTTTCATATAAATATCTTTTTCTAGAATCATAAATATTTAAATTTTCATCTACTCTAAAACTTAATTTTGATTGATTTAAAAAAGTTAATATTTTTGAAGCAAGATTATAATTTGAGATTTTTAAACTTTCTATATTTTTTGCAAAAATATCCACATTTTTCCTAACAAATATCAAATTTTATTTTTGATAATTTTATCAAATCCCCATAAATTTCTTGCTTCAATAGCCTTTTTTGGCTCTATAATAAGCATTTCCTCTTCATTTCCAAGTTTTTCTTCTATCTCTCCAAAAGCGTTAATAAACATAGTATCACCATAAAATTTCCATTCTTCATTATGCTTTGAAGTTCCTATACGATTAACTCTTAAAATACTAGTATGATTTAAAAAAGCTCTTACTTTTAAAAGTTCTTCCCAACGTTTCTTACTTTCAAACGTAGAAGCAGTAGGAATAATAACAAGATCAATTTTTTTTGTCATAATTTTTTTCCAAAAAATATCAAAATGAGCCTCAAAACCAAAAATTAATGCACACTTTAATCCTTCATAAGTAAAATGAAAAAGTTTAAGTTCATTTTGTTCTTTATTTTTAAAAAAAGCCTTTTCATTCCAATGGGAATAAGGTATTAAAATTTGTTGCTCATAAATTTTTATCATATTAGGCGAAACTTTAAGACAAGTTTTTTTATATCCTTTATTTTCTACACAAACAAAAGGCGCAATGATCTCTAAATCATATTTTTTAGAAAGTCTTATAAGACTTTCTTTTTTAGCCTCACTTTGCTCTTTAATCATACTTTTTGGCATAGAAAGCAATTCTATAAAAAAGCTATTAATAACATATTCTCCAAGTACAACTAAATTTGCACCACTTTCTTTTGAAGCTTGTAAATAATAATCAAGTCTTGATTCACTCAAAGCTAAAGTAGGAAATTGTAAAGCAGCTATTTTACTCATTGATTTTTTCCACTTCTAATTTTGCTTTGTCTAATTCCATTCTAGCTTTTTTAATGTTTTCTAAACCCATTTTATAAATTTTAATACTTTCATTTAGGGTTAATTCATTATTATTTAATTTTTCTAAAGCTTCATTTGCTTTTTCTAATTTTTCTTCAAAACTCATTGATTATTTACCTTATAATTTGGCGCCTCATGGGTAATAGTTACATCATGAACATGACTTTCTTTTAATCCCGCACTAGTAATCTCTACAAATTCAGCTTTTTCTTTAAATTCTTGTATATCTTTTGCACCCACATAACCCATAGAAGATCTCAAACCTCCCAAGAGCTGATGAACCACATCTTTAATACTTCCAACATAAGGTACACGTCCTTCTATACCTTCAGGAACTAATTTTTCTTGTGCTGTTCCTTCTTGAAAATATCTATCAGAACTTCCTTTTTGCATAGCGCCAAGAGATCCCATACCTCTATAAGTTTTGTATTGTCTTCCTTGATAAGTAAAAAGCTCGCCTGGACTCTCATTTGTTCCAGCAAGTAAAGAACCTATCATTACAGAACTCGCTCCAGCAGCTAAAGCTTTAGCAATATCACCAGAATATTTAATCCCTCCATCTGCTATAACAGGAACATTAAATTTATCTGCCTCCAAAGCACATTCATCAATAGCTGAAATTTGAGGAACTCCAACTCCTGAAACAATTCTTGTTGTACAAATACTACCAGGTCCTATACCCACTTTAATAGCATCAACACCTAACTCACATAAAGCTTTAGCAGCTTTTGCAGTAGCTATATTGCCAGCTATTAAATCTACATCAGGATAATTTTTTTTAAGCTCTTTTATGGTATCCATAATCCCTTTTGAGTGTCCATGAGCAGAATCAAGAACTATAGCATCAACACCTGCTTCAATCAAAGCTTTTGCTCTATCCATCTGACCTACTCCAATTGCAGCTGCTACGCGTAATCTTCCTAATTTATCCTTGTTTGCATTAGGATATTCTTTTCTTTTTTTAAGATCTTTTATAGTAATAAGCCCTTCTAAGTATCCTTGTTCGTCTACTATAGGAAGTTTTTCAACCTTATTGGTGCTAAAAATTTTTTCAGCATCATCAAGAGTGCAACCTTTTGGTGCAGTAATTAAAGGGGGTTTGCTCATTACATTTTCAACTAAATTATCTAAATTATTTTCAAATCTTAAATCACGATTGGTTAAAATTCCTATTAATTTTTTATTATTATCTACAACAGGAACTCCAGAAATTCTATACTCGGCCATAAGCTCCAAAGCTTCCTTAACACTAGCCTTAGCCCCTATGTAAATAGGATCATAAATTACGCCACTTTCGCTTTTTTTTACTCTTTTAACCTCTCTAGCTTGTGAGGCTATATCCATATTTTTATGAATCACACCAATTCCACCCAGTCTTGCCATCATAATAGCAGCTCTATGCTCGGTTACTGTATCCATAGCTGCAGATACTAAAGGAATATTTAAAGTAATATTTTTAGTTAATTTTGTATAAATTTTTACCTCTTTAGGTAAAACCTCAGAATACCCTGGACATAAAAGTACATCTTCGAATGTTAAAGCACGTTTGATAATTTTCATAATAACCCCTATTTATTTTTTATAATTTTCTCTAAATTTAATGCACCATCTAAAAGAGTTTGTTCATCAAATTGCTTACATACTAGCTGAGCTGAAATATTAAGATTATTACCATCTTTTCCTATAGGAATGCTAATGCCTCCAAGTCCTGCTAAATTTACCGAAATCGTATAAATATCTTCTAAATAATTTTGCATAGGAGTTTTTTTAGTATCAAAAGAAAAAGCCGTAGTTGGAGTAACTGGCATAAAAATAAGATCACAATCTTGCAAAATATCTTTATATTTATTTTTGATAAAAGTTCTCGCTTTTAAAGCTTTTATATAATAAGCATCATAATACCCGCTACTTAAAACAAAGGTTCCTAACAAAATACGACGTTTAACTTCATCTCCAAATCCTTCATTTCTTGTATTAATATACATTTCATTTAAGCTATCTTGTTTTTCACTCCTTCTTCCAAATCTTACTCCATCATATCGACTTAAATTTGTACTTGCCTCAGCTGCAGCAATAATATAATACGTTGCTATATCAAATTTAGAATCAAGTAAATTTTTATAAACAATATTATGTCCATATGATTTTAATAATTCTATAGTTTTTAAAAGGGCTTGTTTTACTTCAGCACTTGCTTCATCAATATAATTTTGTATAACAGCTATAGTTAATTTTTTATCAGGATTTAAATTTGGCGCTGTTTTAGCAAATTCTATTTTAGCACTTGTGCTATCTAGTTCATCATATCCTGCCATTGCATCATAAAGCAAAGCTGCATCTTCTACATTTTGAGTTAAGACTCCAATTTGATCAAGACTTGAAGAATAAGTCACCAAACCATAGCGACTAATACGTCCATAGCTTGGTTTAAAACCTACGCATCCGCAAAATGCAGCAGGTTGCCTTACAGATCCACCAGTATCCGTTCCCAAACTTGCCAAAGCTAAACCACTAGAAACTGCAGCCGCACTTCCGCCACTACTTCCACCTGGAACTTTGCTAAAATCCAAAGGATTTAAAGTCCTACCATAACAAGAATTTGCAGTAGAACTACCCATAGCAAATTCATCCATATTAGCTCGCCCAAAAGGCGAAAAACCATTTTGTTTTAAATTTTTTATAGCACTTGCATCATAAGGAGAAACATAGCCTTGTAAAATTTTAGAAGCACAAGTAAGCTCCCAATCTTTGACACAAATATTATCTTTAATGGCAACTGGAATACCTTCTATACTATCTGTTAAATCTTTATCCAAAAATTGCTCTACATAGGCACCAATTTTTTTTTGTTTTTTTGCTTTCTCATTTAATTCTTTTTTTAGATTTATAAGTTCTTCTTTAGAATATGTTAAAGCTTCTTTTAAAGTAATCATTTTTTATCCTTTGTTAATTTTATAAAAAATATAGCTAAGGCACTTAAAAGCAAAACAACAATAACCGTTATAACTACAATACTAAAAGGCATAGGCTCTAAAAACATTATAAATCCAATACTTTAGAACAACGATCACATAAACATTCTTCTTTTATAGCTTTAAATTTCCAACATCTTGGACATTTATATTCTTTAGCTTTTAAAATTATAAATTTTTCATTATCTACTTTAAATTCACCTAAAATTTCACCATCATTATCTATACCTACATCACTTACCATAAACCAATCAATTATTTCATCTTTATCCAAATCTAAAATAAAAGATGAAGTGCTGCAAAGTTTAAGCTCTAAAGTAGATTTAATAATTTTGTCTTTTTTCAAAATGTCTATTTTTTCAAAGAATTTTTCTCTTGCTTCAAGTAAAAATTTATCATCTATATTAAAATCTATATTTAATTCTTCATTAAAACTCAGATCAAATACATCTACTATATCATTGCCTTTAATGATCTTATTGCTATGTTCTAAGGCTTCATCAATGGTATAAGTAAAAAATGGCGCTAAAATATTAAATAATTCTTTAGTGATTAAAGCCATAGCTACCTGAGTGCTTTTTCTTTTTAAGCTATTTTTTTGTTCGCAATAAAGCCTATCTTTACTAATATCCAAATAAATTCCACTCAAATAAGAGCTTAGAAAATTTAAAAGATGATTAAAACCTTTTGCAAACTCATAATTTTTAAAAGATTCTTTAGTATTTTTAAATACCTCTTTAGCCTTAGAAAGTATCCATTGATCAATAAAAGAGAAATTTTTAACATTTAGATCATCTAAATCATTAATATTTGCAAGTAAAAATCTTATAGTATTTCTAATTTTTCTATACTGTTCACTAACTTGCTTTAAAATATTATCTGAAATTTTTAAATCACTTGAATAATCACTAAGCAAAACCCATAATCTTAAAATTTCTACCCCATAAGTTTTAGCAACATAGCTAGGAGCTATCACATTGCCCTTAGATTTAGACATTTTTTGTCCTTTTTCATCAATGCTAAATCCATGTGTTAAAATACTTTTAAAAGGGCTTTGATTATTAATAGCAACACTTGTAAGTAAAGAACTTTGAAACCATCCTCTATGCTGATCACTTCCTTCTAAGAACATATCAGCAATCCATTCTCCTGCATCATAATTATGAGATTTTAAAACAGCATTCCAAGTACTTCCACTATCAAACCAAACATCAAGTATGTCGTTGATTTTTTCTAAATTTTCTGCTTTATATTTTGAGTTAGGTGGTAATAAATCTTTTATCTCAAGTTCCCACCAAACATCAGAACCTTGTTTTTCAAAAATATCTGCAATAAATTTTAAAATTTCATCATCTAAAATTACTTCTTTTGAATTTTTATCTCTAAAAAAGGCTATAGGAGTTCCCCAAACCCTTTGTCTTGATATACACCAATCAGGACGATTTTCAATCATTGATCCAATTCTTTTAATACCACTTTGAGGATAAAATTTTACCTTAGCAATTTGTTCTTTGGCACATTCTCTTAGAGTATTGCCATCTTTTAACTCGTCCATTGCAATAAACCATTGTTTTGTTGCTCTATAAATTACAGGCTTATGTGTTCTCCAACAAAATGGATAAGAGTGTATAAATTTAGAAGAATGCAAAAGATGATCTCCTAAAAGCTCTAAAATTCTTTCATTTGCTTTAAAAATATGAAGTCCAATAAATTCATCTAATAAATCTTGTGGCAAAAGTTTTTTAACTCTTAAAGTTTCATCATAACAGCCACCATCATCTACTGGCATTATAGTTTCTATGCCATATTTTAAACAAGCATAATAATCATCTTCTCCATGCCCTGGTGCTGTATGTACAAGACCACTTCCACCCTCCATTACAACATGATTTGCAAGAATTAAAATAGATTTCCTTGAATTTAAAGGATTGATTGCTTCTAATTTTTCCAAATCTTTAGCTTTAAATTCCTTTTCTATTTCTCCTGTTGTAAGATTTTTTTCTATCATATTTTTAAGTAAAGCTTTTGCAAAAATAAACCCTTCTTTTGTAAGAGTATAAATCTCATCAGGATTTAAAGCAATAGCTTGATTTGCTACCAAAGTCCAAGGCGTAGTAGTCCAAATCACTGCACTAGCTTTTTGAACCCCTAATTTTTTACAAGAAGCCTCATCTAAATCAAAACTCACAAAAATAGAATAATCCTCTTTATCTTCATACTCTACTTCAGCCTCTGCTAAAGCTGACTTTGCTGCCCAGCTCCAAAAAACAGGTTTGGATCTTTCCAATAAAAGACCTTTTTTTGCAATTTCGCATAAAGTTCTATAAATATTGGCCTCAAAAGCAAAATCCATTGTAAGATAAGGTTTATTCCAATCAGCAATAATCCCTAAATTTTTAAATTCTTCTTTTTGAATATCAATAAATTCTTTAGCGTGTTTGCGACATAATTTTCTTATTTCACTCTTGCTTAATAAATGCTTTTTATCTTGAATTTTTATCTCTACTTGTTGCTCAATAGGAAGTCCATGACAATCCCACCCAGGAGTAAAACGAACTTTTTCTCCTTGAAAATAGTGAAGTTTTATAATAGTTTCTTTTAAAATTTTATTTAAGGCATGTCCTATATGAATATGACCATTTGCATAAGGAGGGCCATCGTGCAAAGTGAAGCTTTTATTTGTATTTTTACGTTTTTCTTTTATTTTTTCATAAGCATAATTTTTATCAAACCATTTATCAAAACGCTGTTTTTCATTTTCGTTTAAATTAGCCCTCATTGGAAAACTTGTATCTGGCAAAAGTAAAGTATTCTTATAATCCATTTAAATCCACCTAAAAAATAATATAATTTTACTCTAAATAGCTTTAATTTAGCCTTTGTTTTTAGATATAATATTAAATTAATATAAATATAAGGAAATATTATAAAATGAAACATTTGCTTTTTATTTTGGGAGATGAAATTCTTGCTAATTCAAATTTTAAAAATTACATTTATAGGGCTTATGAAAAAAAATTTAAAGAAATCAACGAAATAAAAATCCAAAATAAAACTGATAAAGATTTACCATTTTTGCTTGAAGATTTAATGCAAAAATATGATTTCATTACTATATTTTCTAGTTTTGAATACTATCCCACTGTAGCAAAAATCCTTGCAACTTTAAATGAAGATAATCTTATTTTAGACGAAAATACTTTAGTTCCTAGCAAATCTTTTTATGAAAAAGATAGTTTTATGATCGAATTTCTAACCTGTAAAATTAACGTTCTAAAAATTCAAATAAACCATACAATCCCGAATTTAATCGGGGATATATCATTAAATTTTAAACATTTTTGTCTTTTTGGTATAGATAATGAAAGTGCGATTTTACTCCTTGAGACTTTAACAAAGTCCTATGAAGTAAAAATCAAAGTTACTCAACTTTTAGAACACATCAATCTTGTTAAAGTTTCAAGCTCTCAATACGGAAAACTTGAAAGTTTTCTAAAAAGTGTTCAAAATTTATTTGGGCAAAAGTTTTTTTTAGGAAAAGATCCTATTGAATTTATAAGCAAAAAACTTCTGGATAAAAATATGAAAATTTCTTTTGCTGAAAGTTGTACTGGGGGGCTTTGTGCGGCAAAAATCACTCAATTTTCAGGAATTAGTCAAATTTTTGAAGGATCTATTGTAAGTTATTCAAATCGTCTTAAACATGAATGGCTTGGGATAAGCGAGGATATATTAGAAAATAATGGTGCATATAGTGAAAAATGTATTTATTTTATGCTAAAAGGCATCTTTAAAACCGCTAAACCAGATTTTGCTTTAGCTATAAGCGGTATAGCAGATAAAGAAGATATAAAAGAGCACAAAGCAGGAACAATTTATATTGGAGCTATGTTTAAAGATGGTACATATATACAAGAAATACTTTATCTTAAAGGAGATAGAGAATTTATAAAAGAACAAGCTGTTTTAGGAGCCTTTTGTTTAATGCTTAAATTAAAGCCAGAAATTTTTGAATTTTAATATTTTTTCAATTTAAATTATAACTTTTATGTAAAATTAATTAAAATTTAGTTAATAAAATTAAAAAATATAAGATTACCTTGTTACAATGAAAAATAAAATTTTATTTTTTAAATTGTTTAAAATTTTTACCAAGTTTTTGTCTTATTTTTATAAAATATAATTAATTTTATTATTTTAAGGTTTTTTATGAATTTGCCAAATGCTTTAGCGTTTTTAAGAATTGTTTTTGCTCCTTTATTATTTTTTTTACTCACTCACTCTTTTGAAGGTATTCATCAAAGTTGGATTAATTATTTTGCAGCCTTAACCTTTTCTTTAGCTGCTTTAAGTGATTTTTTTGATGGATATATCGCTAGAACATGGGAACAAATAACAAAACTTGGATCAATCCTAGATCCCTTAGCTGATAAAATGCTTATTTTAGCGGCATTTATTGGACTTTTAATAATGGGTAGAGTTAATGAATGGATTATTTATATTATTTTAGTAAGAGAATTTTTTATTACAGGTTTTCGCGTTGTTATGATAAGTGAAAATTTAGATATCAGTGCATCTTTTGCAGGAAAATTAAAAACTGGCTTTCAAATGGTAGCCATTGGTTTTTTAATTATGGAGTGGCCTTTTGCTCAAATTTTACTTTATATCGCCTTAATTCTTACTCTTTATTCTGGTTATGAATATATTTATGCCTATATAAAAGGAAAAAAATGAAATCTTTATTATTTTTAGCTTTAATTCTTGCCATAGGGTTAAAATTTTACTCTATTAACTTTCTTATTACTTTATTAGTTATTTCATTCTTAATCTTTTTTCATGAGCTTGGACATTTTTTGGCAGCAAAATCTTTAGGGGTGAAAGTCGAAGTTTTTAGTATAGGTTTTGGAAAAAGTTTATTAGAATATAATTTTAAAGGAACAAATTATAGATTAAGTACTTTACCACTTGGAGGTTATGTTAAACTTAAAGGGCAAGATGACATGAGACCAGGCTTTGAAAATTTAGATAGCGATAGCTATAGTATTTTAAGCCCTATAAAAAAAATTTACATACTTTTTGCAGGACCGTTTTTTAATATATTCTTGGCTTTTTTGTTCTATATATTAATCGCCAATTTAGGCATACAAAAATTTTCTCCTATAGTAGGAAATGTGGCTTTAGATTCTGCTGCTTTTCATGCAGGAATTAAAAAAGATGATATAATTTTAGAGATTAATCATCATAAAATTAAGAGTTTTGATGAAATTTCAAAACTAGTTAAAAATGAAAAATTACAAATTTTAATTCAAAGAAATAATGAAAAATTACAAATAGAACTAACGCCAAAAATTGCATCTTCTTATAATGAATTTTTACAACCGATCCAAAAAACATTAATTGGAATTTCACCAAATGGCGAATTAAGCACTATATACTATAGAGGTTTTAGTGCCTTAAAATACGCTTATGATGAAAGTTTAAACGCTTCAACACTTATAGTAAAAGGTATAATAAAACTTTTAAATACCGAAATTGACGCAAAGAATTTAGGCGGTATTATCACTATGGTTGATATAACTTCTAAAGCTGCAGATAGTGGTATTTCAGTTCTTTTGATTATTACAGCTTTAATTTCTATCAATCTTGGAATTTTAAATCTCTTGCCTATACCTATGCTCGATGGAGGACACATACTTTTTAATCTATATGAAATGGTATTTAAACGCAAAGTTCCACAAAAAGTTTTTGAATATTTAAGCTACGGAGGTATGGCTATTTTGCTAGCTTTAATGCTTTTTGCAACATTTAATGATATTACAAGAATAATACAATGAGTCAATTTAAATTCCCTACTCCAAAATTTGATGACAAAAGTAAAATGATTAGTTTTAGACGTTGTATAAGATTTTACCTAAGAAAAATTTTATACTATCCTCAAATTAGATTTCTTGAAAAAACACTTAACATAGAAGAAAATAAAAATCTTAAATCTTTTTTTAATAAACCTGATATCTGCTATAACGCTATAAGAAGATTTTGTGATAAAAGTTTTAATGCAAATGAACGTGTAAAAACTTTAATTTACGATGCAAATAAAGGGCTTAAAAGTTTTAAATTTTTACCCAAAGATCAACTCATCTTTAATTTTGATGAGAATTTTGAACTATATTTAGGAAATAACCACCATGTTCGTGAAGAAGGTCTTTGGGCATTTTCTCTTAGATATCAAAAACATGTTATTGAACAATGCTGTTTTTGTTTTACTTTAGAAAATAATCTTTTAATTTCTTGTATTCAAGGTTATAAACACGCTAATTTTAATACATTAGATATAAATAAAATTTTCACAAAAAAATGCCACGGTTTGCGTCCTATAGCTTTACTTATAAAATGCGTTAAAATGCTTTGTAAATATTTAAAACTTGATATTACACTTGGAGTCTATGAAAAAAATCAAATCAGATCTCATAAAGGAAAAAATAAAGGCTATTTTGTTGATTATAAAAAAATTTGGTTAGAAAATGGAGGCAAGCTTATTAAAATAAACAATCATAAATATTATAAGCTTTTACACGAACAAAAAAGCCTTGAAGAAATTCCAAGCAATAAACGTTCTATGTATAAAAAACGCTTTATTATGCTTGAAGAAATCAGACAAAATTTAAATCAAATTTTGTCTAAATAATACTTTTTAAATATTCCACACTTTTTTCACAACCTTGTTTTTGGAAATTTAAAAGTTTTTCTAAGTGTTCATTTGAAATCTCTTGAGGGTAATAATACTGCATAGCTTTTAAATCTTTAAATAAAGGATCCTTTATCTTAAAAGCTCCTTTGCCTAATTCTTTTATTCCGCCTGTTCCTTTCTCTCTTTTAAAAGTAGCGCAATATGGAAAGCATTGCTCTATATTTATCCTTTCTAGTCCTTGATCTTTTAAAATCTTAATGCAAGTTTTTATATCTAAACTCCCATCTCCCAAAGGAACGCCACAAACATATGGGATATTATCTTCTATAAAAACAATATGATCTTTACAATGTGTACTAAAAGTATGTTTAGCCATATTTTTACAAGCAACAATTGGATCTTCATAAGCCATCATCGAATTCCCAAAATCATATAAAAAACCAACATTAGGATGATTGATTAAATCTAAAAGCTCAAGTAGCTCGATAGAAGTTTGATACTCATGATTTTCAATAGCAAGTTTTAGATTATTTTCTTCTAAAAGTGGGATTAAAGCTTTTATTTCATTGGCCGCACTTAAAAATTCTTCTTTATTAAATTTTGCTGTAATTTTAGAGTCATCAAATGCTCCATCGCTTGCATTTTTTACTTTTTTAGTATTATCAGTTAAAGGCACATAAGATCTTATAATATTTGCATTTAAAATCTTACAAACTTTACTAATTTTTTTAAATTTATTTAAATCAAAACCTTTAGCATCAATCTCACAATACATTTTATATTCATCAAGCTTAGCCTTTATTTTTAGAAGGTGTTTTTCATCATCACTTCCCAAACATCCCCACTCTTCATCTAATCCAAAATCTTTAATAATGTTTATAATAACGCCATCACACCCTAAATTTTTAGCAAAATCTATATAAGAAAATATATCCATTTTGCCATTTTGAAACCAAAGATGCATGCTTTCTGTCTCTAAACCTATTTTCATTGAACCACTCCTTGTAATTTTTTCTTAGCTATCATTTTAAGTAAAATTGACGTAACAATAACTCCACAAATTGCAAAAAATCCCATAAGACTAAAAACAATTTGATATCCAAATAAACCCTTGAATTTATCAATAATAAAACCATAAAGTGCAAAACAAAAAAGTTGCGGAGAATATCCAAATATACAAGCTATACTCATAGCTGCCCCGCTAATTTCTCTTGGAATTTGAATTTCATCAACCGGAGCAAAAAAAGTCGCTCTCATAGTAAAAACTAAAGCTGCAAAACCTAAAGTTAAACTCATACCAAAATAAATATTTAAACTATGATGAGGCATAAAAATAAAAATTAAAATCGCAATGGCAGCCAAGATAAGAGCAAAACGCAAATATTTCGTAGATGAATGAAATTTCTTATCAGCTAAATATCCCCCAATAGGACCGCCTACTAATTTTAAAGTATATTGATTGATAATTCCATAAACGCCTACTAAAGCTACTGGCATACCATAAATATCTTTTAAAAAAGGGATAAAATAAGTCAATCCACAATAAACTGAATAAATAGTAAAAATAGTTAATGAAACCACCCAAATTTCAGGAGTTTTAACCGCTTTTAACACCCCATTCCAAGCGGCTTTATTTTTACTAATCTCATTTCCTTTTTCATCTTTAGTATTTATCTTATCATCTTCAAGTAAGAAATAAGCCAAAACTCCAGCCACAATTACACAAGTGCTATAAAAAAGTATAGCAGCTCTTAAACCACCAGCACCTGAACCAAGAAGTAAGAAAATTCCCAAAGCACTAAAAGCAACTATAGTATCAATAACTCCGCGTCCTGCTTCTAAAAATCCAAAAAGTCTTCCTTGTTGCGTAGAATCCCCAAGCAAACGAATAGCTTTTAATAATACAGGCCAATAAATCACTTCTCCAAATAAAGAAAGAAGACCCCAAGCGATTAAAATACCATAAAAAGACGGAAAAGTTGAAATATAAATTCCAGTTAATCCAACACAAATTAACGATAAAGGGATAAGAATTTTTTTAGAAAATCTATCAGCGATATAAATAGAAGCAAAATTTCCTATCGTCTGAACTATACCATAAACAGACAACGCAAGACCAATTTGAGTATTACTAAGACTCATAAATTCTTGCATAGGCACATAAAAAGCATCTTTTAAAGAAGAGAGTTTAAATACAGTACCCCCCCCCCAGAACTAAAACGATAAAAGTAAGCCAACGAATGGGCTGTTTATTGTTTGACATAATAAAGCCTTTAGTTTTATTTTAAACTAAATAATAACTTAAAATAAATCAATATTAACTATATATTAAAAAATTTAATACAAACATTTAAATTTTGTAACTTTTTGTAATAGTCTTAAAAAGTATAGATTAAGTATTTTTTGATATAATATTAAGTTCCTTGCCTAAAAGAGATAATCTTTAAGGCTTAATATCCACAAGGAGAAAAATATGAAACATTACGAGGTTTTGTTTATTTTAAAACCTACTTTAACAGAAGAAGAAGTAAATACTAAGTTGGAATTCATTAAAGAAGTCCTTACAAAAAATGGTGCAAGCATTGAGACAGTTGTTCCAATGGGAACTAGAAAACTTGCATATAAAATTAAAAAATATGAAAGAGGAACTTATTTTGTAATTTATTTTAAAGCACCTACAAATTTAATTAAAGAACTTGAAAGGGTTTTAAGAATTACAGAAGAAGTAATAAGATTTTTAATTGTAAAATATGAAAATAAAAAAGAAATTGCAGCTTGGGAAAAGCTTAGCCAAGGGATTAAACAATCAAAAAAAGAAATTAAACCCATAGAGGCTCCAGAAATTCAATAAGGAAAAAAATGTTTAATAAAGTTGTTTTGGTAGGAAATCTTACTAGAGATATTGAAATGCGTTACGCACAAAGCGGTAATGCTATAGGGGCTTCAGCTATCGCTGTAACTAGAAGATTTACAACAAATGGAGAAAAAAGAGAAGAAACTTGCTTTGTTGATATTACATTTTATGGAAGAATGGCTGAAATAGCTAATCAATATCTCTCTAAAGGAAGTAAAATTCTTATAGAAGGGCGTTTGAGATTTGAACAATGGAGTGATCAAAATGGGCAAAATCGCTCTAAGCATAGCATTCAAGTTGAAAATATGGAAATGCTAGGTGGAAATCCTCCGCAACAAAATGGGAATTTCAATAGCAATTACGAAAATCAAAGCTATGATCCTTATATGAGTGATAATTTTAGAAGAAGTCCTTCACAAAATACTCCACAAAAGCAAAATCCTAACCAAAACCAAGAAAAAATTAAAGAAATAGATATTGACGCTTACGAAAGCGACGATACAGATTTACCATTTTAAAGGAAGAAATTATGGCAGAAAAAAGAAAATATTCACGCAAATATTGTAAATATACAGAAGCAAAAGTTGAATTTATTGATTATAAAGATACAGCAATGTTAAAACACGCTTTATCTGAAAGATTTAAAATTATGCCACGCCGTTTAACAGGAACAAGCAAAAAATATCAAGAAATGGTTGAAGTTGCGATTAAACGTGCAAGACATGTAGCTCTCATTCCTTATATAGTAGATAGAAAACAAGTTAAAGAAAATCCTTTTGAAGGATTATAATATCACCAAGACTTCCAAAAGTCTTGGTTTGTATAAATTAAATCCTTTTTATTTATAAAAATTTCATCATTAACTGCTTGATTTGAATTTAAACGTATACTAATATTTATGATAATAACTCCATCTTTTGATAAATTAGCATCTTGATTAATACTTTTAAATTTAAAATTATCACACTCTGCAATAGGATAAAAATAATCAATCCTTACTATATCATCGTCTTTTGGATAATTAAAATTTATAAAATTAATACATTCTTTGCCTTCTTGTTTAGCTTTATATAAAAAATATTTAGCAAGCTCTTTTGCATTTAAACTTAAAATTCTAGCTTGTATATAATAATACTCATCTCTTAATATCCTTGGTATATAACTTGAAATATTAAAACTTAAATTGATTAAAAAAGAAACTAAAGTAATTAAAAAAACAATGCTAATTAAAATATAAGCTTTTTTCATTATATATCAATTTTTCCAAACATAAATTTTTATTATCTTGCGATGAGCAAAGTTTTATTTTAATCCCTTTATTATTCTGATTTATAGTAAAATCACTAATATTTTGTGCCAATATTCCTTTTAAGGTATGATTTTTAGAAAAAGGATCAACTTCATACTTTAATTCTTCATTTTTTAAAAAAAGATTTAATTTTGCTTGCAAAGGTAAAAAATGTCCTGTAAAATTGTGTTCTAAAAACAAATTTTCATTATCTATAATCAAAGACTTATAAATATCATCTTTAAAAAGAATATAAATAAATTTATCATTTAAATTGAACAAATCTTTATTATTATGATATTGAATCAAAAAATTACTTTTTGGAGAATAGTATTTTTCATCTTTATCTTTTAAAATAAGAGTTGAATTTATTATAAAAGCTTGTTTATCTTTTAAAAATAAAAGGTTTTCTTCATCAAATAATAAACAAGTTAAAGCATTATTTTGTATTTTTATATTTAGGCATTTTTGAGTTATTTTTTCCAGGCTAAGCAAAGCATTTTTTAAATTTAAAATTGTATTTTGGTTTTTCAAAGTTTCAAAATGATAAAAATAAATCTGAGATAAAACTTTTGAAATAATTATAGATAAAATAGAAAAAATAATTAATCCCAAAATAATCTCTAAAAAAGTAAAAGCTTTTTTCATTTAAAATAACTAGTATAATTCTTATCTTTAATCTTCAACTTTTTTAATTCAAATAAATCATCACTTACATACTCTTCTAATAACTCTAAAGAACCTAAATTTGAAGTATTAATTACTATATCTTTGAATTTTGGATTATTATATAAGCTTTCTTCCAAGTCATAAAGTCTTTGAAAAAAACCTAAAAAATTATAATTTTTATAAATTTGCATATAAATTAAATGCAAAGTAGAAAAAACAAAAGATAAAATTACTATACAAAATATAAGCTCAATAAAAGAAAATGCTTTTTTCATCTAAGATGAGCTAGAATTTAACGCTTCTATAAAAGCAGATCTAATGGCATATTTTTCTAAAGTTCTTACACCTTTGATAGTAACACCAGCAGGAGAGCAAATTTTTTCTTTAATTAAAGCTGGATGTTTATGCGACAACAATTGAGCAAAACTTTCAAATAGACCCTGAGTAAGTTCAATACTTAAATCTCTGTCCAATCCTTCATTAACTCCACCATCGGCAATACTTTCAGCTATCAAAGCTAAAAATGCTGGAGCACAACCGCTAATAGCCATTGCAGCATTCATTTGTTTTTCTTCTTTTAGTTCATAGATATTGCCAAAAGTTTGCAAAATCTGAATAATTTCATCCTTAAAATACGAATTTTGAATTAGATATGGAGTAGCAGAAGCTTTATATTTTGCCGCAATATTTGGCATAATTCTGACATAATTTTGTGCTTTAATACATTTTAAAGTATCAAAAGAAACATTAGCTAAAACAGAAATAAGAATTCTTGCTTGAGCATTTAAAATATTTGCCATATCCTTTAAAGCATAAGGTTTAAAAGCTAAAATAACGTTTTTATTTTCTAAACTGAAATCTTTATAAAGTAAAGTTTTAAAACCTTGTTTTTCTAAATCTGTAAGTTTTTTTTCGTCTCTTCCTATAATATAAACTTGGTATTTTTCTTGTAAACCGCAAGCTAATGCACTTGCCATAGCTCCATTTCCAAGAATATAAATATCTGTCATTCTTTATTAATTGGTATTATTTTTTTTAATATAATCAGAAATTTTTTCTGCTTGAAAAAAACTAGGATAGTTTGTAGAATCTAAAATAACTTGAACCATACTATTATTATCTAAATTCATAACAACTGGTGCTAAAAAATTAACAGTCGAATCTTCTATAGTATCACTTATTGCCACTATATTATAAACTTTCATATTTGATTGGGGACTTAATGAAAGTAGTTCTTGATAATAAGTTGGGATATCAAATTCATAATCAGGACGAATTAAATAAGGATTAATAAGAACAAAGGAAAACTCTTTTCCATCAAGACTTTTTAATCTTACAAAAACTTCATCAATAGTTGAAAATTCCATATTTTTAGTTTCTTCAAAACCTAATATAGGACATTTAACAGCTAAGGTCATTTTTTCTCCTCAAGTTTAACTTCGGATATTCTAACATAAATAAGCAATAATAATTCCAAAAAAATTGAAATTATTTATCTAATTTTACTATAATTAATAAAAAAATAATTATAAAATGATTAAAATTATATCAAAAATTTAGTTAGGATACGAATTTTATAGATGATGAAAAAAAATATTTTATTATTAATTTGCACTTTAGGTTTTTTCTTTAGTGCTTGTAGCGTGAAAAATTCCAACGATCTTTATAATTTAAATGCTAAAGAATGGTATGATCAAATTATTAAAGATTTAAAAGATAAAGATTTAGAAAAAGCCGATACTCATTATAATGGTATGGCAAGTGAGCACATCTCAGATCCTTTATTAGAAACTGTGCTTATTATTCTTGCACAAGCTCATATTGACGAAGAAGAATACCAATTAGCGAATTTTTATCTTGATGAATATAATAAAAAATTCGGAACTTCTCAAAATATCGATTATATTCACTATTTAAAAATTAAAGCGAAATTTGATGCTTTCTCACAACCAAACAGAAATCAAGCTTTAATGTTAGAAAGCCAAAAAGAAATAGATAATTTTCTTAAAAAATATCCTTATACAGAATTCAAACCTTTAGTGCAAACTATGCTTACAAAATTCAATCTTGCCGTTTTTTATTTAGATGATACAATAAAAGATCTCTATAAACGTCTAGATAAAAAACAAAGTTATGAAATTTACAAAGATCGCATTGAACATTCTGAATTTTTTAATAAAAGTATAATAAAACCAGAACTCCCTTGGTATAGAAGTATATTTGAAAGTTTTTAAGGAAAAAAAATGCAAATTGAAGAAATTCAAAATTATCCAGCTACACTTCCTATTTTAGTTGAAGATGAATTATTTTTATATCCTTTTATGATTACACCTATTTTTATCAATGATTCTCAAAATATGAAAGCTTTAGAATTGGCTATAAAAAATGAAACAATGCTTTTTGTTGCTCCATCTAAATTTGATAATGGAAGAAATTTTGATGAAATTTTTGATTGCGGGGTAATTGGAACGATTATGAGAAAAGTTCCCCTACCTGATGGGCGTGTTAAAATTCTATTTCAAGGCTATGCAAAAGGAAAAATAATAGAAAGAATTTCAAACAAGCCTTTAGAAGCTAAAATAGATCTTATTCGAGAGAGTTTTTTAGAAGAAGCAAAACAAGAAGCTTTATTAAATGTTTTAAAAGAAAAAATTAAAATATTGACTAATATAAGTCATTATTTTTCACCTGATCTTTTAAGAACGATAGAAGAAGGAACGGACGCATCAAGAATTTGTGATTTGATCTTAAATACCATACGTATCAAAAAGCAAAAAGCGTATGAATTTTTTATCCAAACCGATCTTGAAAAAAAAATTTTACAACTAATCGATCTTATAGCTCAAGAAATCGAAGCAAACAAAATTCAAAAAGAAATCAAAAACAAAGTTCATTCACGTATTGATAAGGTTAATAAAGAGTATTTTTTAAAAGAGCAATTAAGACAAATCCAAAGAGAGCTTGGAAGCGATACACAAAAAGAAGATGAAATAAAAGAATACTACAAAAAATTAGAACTTAAAAAGAAATACATTTATGAAGATAGTTATAAAGAGATCAAAAAACAAATAGAAAAATTTGAAAGAATTCATCAAGATAATTCAGAAGCCTCTATGATACAAACCTACATAGAAACAGCTCTTGACATACCTTTTGAAAAAATATCAAAAAGAAAACTCGATATCAAAGAAGTTTCTAAGCAATTAAATCTAGATCATTATGCTCTTAACAAACCCAAAGAGAGAATCGAAGAATATTTTGCCGTAAGAGAACTTTTAGAAAAACGCAAAATATCCGATAAAGATGGAGCCAAAGTCATACTTTGTCTTTATGGCCCTCCAGGAGTTGGAAAAACTTCTTTAGCTAATTCTATCGCCAAGGCTTTAAAAAGAGAATTGGTGCGTATTGCACTAGGGGGATTAGAAGATGTCAATGAGTTAAGAGGTCATAGAAGAACTTATATAGGAGCAATGCCTGGGCGTATTACACAAGGACTTATAGAAGCTAAACAAATAAATCCTGTGGTTGTTTTAGATGAAATCGATAAACTAAACAGAAGCTTTAGAGGCGATCCAAGTGCTGTTTTGCTTGAAATTTTAGATCCTGAGCAAAATACTAAATTTAGAGATTATTATCTTAATTTCAATATAGATTTAAGTAAAATTATTTTTATTGCAACCGCTAATGACATTGGCAATATTCCAGGCCCATTAAGAGATAGAATGGAATTTATAGAATTAAGCTCATACACGCCTAATGAAAAATTCCAAATTGCTAAAAAATACCTTATACCTAGTGAAATCAAAAAACACGGGCTTAAAAATAGCGAATTAAATATCAACGATGCTACAATAGAACTTATCATTAACGAATACACCAGAGAATCAGGTGTGAGAAATTTAAGACGCAAAATAGCAGAGCTTTGCCGAAAAAGTGCTAAAAAACTTTTATTAGAAGATATTAAAAAAATAAATATCAATCAAAAAAATCTCAATGAATTTCTTGATAAAAAGGTATATGAAATTCAAAAACGAGATCAAAAAGATCAGATCGGACAAGTTAACGGACTTGCTTGGACTCCAATAGGTGGAGATGTTTTAAAGGTTGAGATAATTAAAATCAAAGGCAAAGGGGATCTTATCCTAACAGGAAGCTTAGGAGATGTGATGAAAGAATCCGCTAAAATAGCATTTAGCGTAATAAAAGTTTTAATTGATGAGAAAAAATTAAAAGTTCCTCAAAAAATGTTTCACAATACAAAAGAAAGCATTTACAATCAATACAATTTACATATTCACGTTCCAGATGGTGCCACCCCAAAAGATGGACCAAGTGCTGGTATTACAATTAGCACAGCGATTGCATCTATATTTAGCGATAAAAAAGTTAGATGCGATGTTGCTATGACTGGAGAAATTGATCTTAGCGGAAAAGTTTTGCCTATAGGAGGGCTTAAAGAAAAATTAATAGCTGCTTATAAAGCAGAAATTAAAACAGCCTTAATTCCTAAGAAAAATTATGAAAGAGATTTAAAAGATATACCTAAAGAAGTTCTTGACAATATGCAAATTGTTGCTGTTGATAGCTTTGATGAAGTTTTAAAATACGCTTTAGTTTAGAATTGATTTATCATAAATAATTTTTTATTTATGATATTTTTTAAATCATCTTAAATCAAATCTATTTATTTTGGATTCTTAAATTTTTTATCTTTCGCAAAATAAAATTGTATTTTTCTTTCAAACTTTAATCACAAATTTAAATTATAATCAATACATTTTTTTACAAAATTAGTAAAATTAGTATTATATTTATATCTATTTTATTATTTTATATGCTTAGTTAAACACTTATTATACATATTTATAACTATAAAAAGCTAAAAACGATAAAGAAAAAATCGCTATTATGAACAAATACTTTGCT
>NZ_QPGR01000008.1 GCF_004323845.1 Campylobacter novaezeelandiae
AACCTGCATACACACCATATATACCACTATCTTTTAAGGTAGAATAACCTATGATAGTTCCTTTAGTGTGTCCTTTACTTTCTTCATTTAAAGAAAGTTCAACATTCTGTGAAGAAGCATAAGGAAGGATAAATAAGGAGTGTTCTTTATTGGTTTGATTAAAATCCCTAATTGAAGTATTTAAAAAATTTTGCATAGAGCTATCCATAACGCTATCAATGAAAGTTGATCTTCTTATAGCCATAGAAATCAAACTTTCAAGCATTGTTTGGGAAATAGATTTTTTAAAATCAAAATCTGTAGGGAGTTTTGTGGTAATTTGATCAGCGTTTTCATTGTTTTTATTATCTGTAATATCTAATTTATCCTCATCTACGCCACCACCTGCAACAAAAATCACTTCATCAAATGTTGTGTAATTATATTTTTCTACGGCATAAGAATAAGGGCTTAAAAAAGAAATTGCAACTAAGAAAAGAACTAGCTTTTTCAAAGGTGTATAAGAATGATTTTTTTCAATCCTTTGGTTTGCTAAGTATCTTTTACCTAAACTGAATTTTTGCTGAGTCATTATCACTCCTTGTATTTGTTTTGATTTTATTTTAAAAGGTAAATAAAAAAGCAATAAAAATCATAGGCTTAATGATAAGATATTTTGTATTAATATAAATTTAATTTTTTTATTTTGTGTAATTTAATGCCAAAAATTTAAAAAAACAGTTTATTTTGTGGGTTTAGCTCAATTTATAAATTTAAAAAATACTTCAAGCATTTAATACTTTTAGTGCTTTTTGAACAATGATTTATTAATTTATATTTATTTATTTTTTATAATCAATCTTTTATAAGCTAAAATAAAATAAATCAAAGCAACAATCAAAGCACTCCATTCCCAAAACATAGGAACTTTAGGACTTAAAAAGTAATGATAGCTTGCTAAGAGAAAGCATAAATAACTTAATTTTCTTATTTTTTCTATCTTTTTAAAAAACCTAAAAGAACTTAATAGCATCAAAATAAGCAAGATAAAAGCTATAAAACCGCTTGATTCTAATAAACGTTTTGAAATATCACCAAAAAGTCTTGAAATCTGCATATTTCTATCGAAAATAAAATAATTTAAAAAATGTAAAATTGCCCAAAAAACGGAAAAAAATCCAAATAATTTGGGATAATCTTTGGTATTTTTTAATTTAACCAAAGAAAATAAAAGGCTTAAATTTAAAAAGATTAAAGAAAAAATACCTGTATAAAAATAAGCCTCTTTGACAAAATCAAAAGAATTTAAAATATTATAAAAGCCATAAATTATACTTATAGAAAAAAGTATATAAACTACAAAATTATAAACTAGCATTAAAAATTCTTTTTTAAATCCATATTGGCATAAAGGCTTGCCACTTCTTTTTCATAACCATTAAACATTAAAGTTGGCTTGGTAAAAAATTCTCCCAAAGCTCTTTCATTGGCTTGTGACCATCTTGGATGAGAAACATTTGGATTGACATTAGCGTAAAAACCGTATTCATTAGGGGCATACTCTTGCCACGTTGTTTTTGGTTCGTTTTCGACAAATTCAATTTTTACTATGGATTTAATGCTTTTAAAACCATATTTCCAAGGAACTACAAGACGCAAAGGGGCTCCATTTTGTCCTAGTAATGGTTTTTTATACATCCCTACTGCTAAAATAGTAAGTGGATGCATAGCTTCATCCATCCTTAAAGCTTCTGTATAAGGGTATTTGATAGTAGGAAATAAAGCATTTTGATCAGGGAATTTTTCTTTGTCAAAAAGAGTTGTAAATTTTACATATTTTGCTTTGCTTGTAGGCTTTGCTTTTTCGATTAAATGACGCAACTCAAAGCCTATCCAAGGAACAACCATAGACCAAGTTTCTACGCAACGAAAACGATAAATTCTTTCTTCTAGTGGGAATTTTAAAATATCCTCCATTGTTAATTTTATAGGTTTTTCTAATTCTCCACTTAAAGAAATCTCCCAATTTTTTACATCAAAATTCTTAGCATATTCTACTGCCTTTTTTTTATTGGTAGAAAATTCATAAAAATTTACATAATTAGTCGCAAGTTCTTCATCTGTAAGGGTTAATTTCTGTGGATTTTTATCACTACTAAATTCAAGGGCTAAAAGTTTAGAATTAATCAAACTTGAACTTAACATAGCTCCAACGCCAAGCTTTAAGAATTGTCTTCTTTTTTTATAAAGTTCTTCTGGTGTTATAAACATAAATTTTCCTTGTTGATAATTTTTACAATAATAACAAGAGAAAATAAATCTTATTTAAATATATACATATATTTAAATAATAGTTTATAAAATCATAATTTTAGCAACTCTTGTTTTATTTATTTTATAATTTCTAAAAGTATTTTTTCGCATATTGATCTTGGATTAGATGACTCATATATAGGGCGTCCTATTACTACAAAATCACTTTTATACTCTTTAGCCATTTTAAGATCTGCTACTCTTTTTTGATCGTTGTTTGATTCATTAAAAGGGCGTATACCTGGTGTCAAAGTTAAAAAACTTGATGAAGTATTTTCTTTGATGATTTTACTTTCAAAAACAGAACAAACCATACCATCAAGCCCTGCTTCATAAGAAAGCTTTGAAAAATTAATTACGGCTTCATTGATTTTTTGCTTATAAATACTAAAAAAATTTTCCTCATCAAAACTAGTAAGAGCAGAAACAGCTAAAATCAAAGGGCGATTTTTTAATTTTTCTAAACGTTTTCTAACTTCAAGCATTGCTATTTTACCGGCACTTGCGTGTAAATTTATCATATTTACACCCAATTTTGAAATTTCTTCGCACGCATCTGCCATGGTATTTGGTATATCATAAATTTTAAGATCTAAAAAAATTTTAAAATTATCAATTTTTTTAAGATCTTCTATAAATTTAAAACCATCTCTTAAATATGCTCTTAATCCTACTTTTAACCAAAGATCTAAACCTTTTAATTCTTTGGCAAGTTTAAGGCAATCTTCTTTTGTGGCCAAATCAAGTGCAACACATAATTTCATTTTTTAGCCTTGATTAAAGAGTCTAAAACCCCATTGATAAATTTAGGGGAATTATCATTGGCTAATTCTTTGGCTAATTCTATGGCTTCGTTGATAATTATAGCATCTGTTGTTTCTGTAAAAAGCAACTCATAAGCTCCAAGTCTTAAAATGGCTCTTTCTATATGGCCGAGTTTATTGATTGCATTTTCTTTTAAATGAACATTAAGCGCTTCATCTAGTTTGGTTAAATTTTCACAAATTCCATTATAAAGGCTTAGAGTAAAATTCTTTTGCTCATTGCGGATTTTTTTTTCATTTAAAAATTCATCAATAAAATTTTCATTTTTGTCATTTAACTCTAAAGCATAAAGCAAAGAAATAACGCTTTGTCTTACTTGATGTCTTGTTGCCATTTTAAGCCTTAAAATTGTTTGCTTAAATTTAACATTTCGATTAAAGTAAGCATAGCTTCAAAGCCTTTATTACCAACCTTGCTTCCTGCTCTTTCGATAGCTTGTTCTATAGTATCTGTAGTTAAAACCCCAAAGCTTACAGGGATATTATGATTTAAACTTACGTTTGCAATCCCTTTTGTAGTTTCAGCCGAAACATAATCAAAATGCGGAGTAGAACCGCGAATAACTGCACCTAAACAACAAATAGCGTCAAATTTATTGCTTTGTATAGCTTTTTTCAAAATAAAAGGAAGTTCAAAAGCACCTGGGACTAAAATAAGATCTAAATTTTCTTCTTTTCCTCCGTGTCTTAAAAAAGCATCTTTTGCGCCCTCTACTAAACGATCTGTTATGATATGATTAAATCTTGCATTGATAATAGCAATTTTTTCATCACCTGTTAATTGTAATTTTCCTTCAATAATCTTCATTTTTTTCCTTTACTCAATAATATTTTGAATTTTTATAAGTGTTTTAATACATTCTTTAAAACGATTTATATTAAGCATATTAGGTCCATCACAAAGTGCTTCGCAAGGATTAATATGCGTTTCAAAGAAAAAGCCATCTACTCCAACAGCAGCCGCAGCCCTTGCTAAAGGTTCTACAAATTCACTTTTGCCACCACTACTTCCTCCTGCAGCTCCTGGCATTTGCACGCTATGGGTTGCATCAAAAATGACAGGGGCAAATTCACGCATAATCACTAAAGATCTCATATCAACAACTAAATTGCCATAGCCAAAACTAGAACCTCTTTCGGCTACAAAAACGCCGTTTTTACCTGCTATATCATAGCCCTCTTCTTCTATGCCACGTGTTTGAAGAATTTTTTTCACACTATATTTAATATCACTTGGATTTAAAAATTGCCCCTTTTTAATGTTTATTTTAGCTTTTGTTTTAGCTGCTTCTACGAGTAGATCGGTTTGACGGCATAAAAAAGCTGGAATTTGCAAAACATCAGCTACTTCGCTAACAATTTTTGCCTGATAACTTTCATGGATATCAGTTAATATTTTCATACCAAATTCATTTTTAACACTTTGTAAAATTTTAAGTCCCTCATCAAGTCCTGGGCCACGAAAAGAATTGATACTTGTGCGATTTGCTTTATCAAAGCTTGATTTGAAATAAAACTCAAATCTATCATCATTTGAAAATTCTTGTAATTGCTTTGCTACTTTAAAAACCAAATCTTTACTTTCTATTACGCAAGGACCTGCAATTAAAATCATTTTTTTCATTATTTTAACCTTATAAATTTTTGTAATTTTACTTTATTTTTCTTTGTTTTTCTTCAAATGGAAAAATAATATTTAAAACAATGGCACTAATTCCTCCTGCTGCTATACCTGAAGAAAACAAAGTTTTAAACCAAGTAGGGGTAAATTGCAAAATATCAGGATTGTTAGCTACACCAAGCCCTATTCCTAAAGAAATAGCTATAATCATAATGGATCTTCTGTTTAAATTTTCTTTTGAAATAATTCTTACTCCAGTGGCTGCAATTGTTCCAAACATGATTAAAGTGGCACCGCCTAAAATAGGTTCTGGAATTTGTAAGGTAATATTTGCCACTATAGGAAAAAGCCCTAAAATAATTAACATAAAAGCGACTATAAATCCCACATAACGACTAGCAACTCCAGTTAAAACAATCACTCCATTATTTTGTCCAAAGCAAGAATTTGGAAAAGTATTAAAAAATGCCGAAACAAAAGAGTTAAATCCATTAGCTAACACTCCGCCTTTTAATCTTTTGGTATAAAGCTCACCTTTTATAGGCTGATTTGAAACTTCACTTGTAGCACTAATATCTCCTATAGTTTCAAGTGAGGTTACTATAAAAACTAAGATCAAAGGTAAAATTAAATTAGAATCAATACTTAAGCCATAATGCATAGGATTTGGAAAAAATAAAATGGGCAAATTATCGTTAAAATTAAAATGAAAATTTTCAAAACCCATAGCAATCAAAAGCCCTATAATAATAGCAATAAATAAGGACGAAATCCTAATAAATGAATTATTTAAACGATTTAATATAATAATACTTAAAATCACAACTCCAGCTAATAATAAATTTTCAAAAGATCCAAATTCTCCATTTGCTTTAGCACTAAAGCCTCCTCCTGCGCTTACAAGCCCAACATTGATTAAACTAAGCCCTATAATCATCACAACAATTCCAGAAACCAAAGGTGAAATAATTTTTCTTATAAAAGGTAAAAATCTAGAAATAATCATCTCTGTTGTAGAACAAAGCATCAAGGTTCCAAAAATAGCTCCAAGCATTGCTTCTTGTGATAGTCCGTTATTTTTTAGAGTAAGTCCTCCTAAAATGATAGGCGAAACGAAATTAAAACTTGTTCCTTGTATTGATAAAAGCCCACTTCCAATAGGCCCCCAAGTTTTAATCTGAAGCAAAGACGCAATGCCAGAAGCAAATAAAGACATACATATAATTCTTGCTGTATTTTCCTCATCTATACCCAAACCCTTACAAATAAGCAAAGCCGGTGTAATCACAGCCACAAACATAGCCATTAAATGCACCAAAGCAGCAAAACAAGCTTTTAAAAAAGGAGGTTTATCTTCAAGTTCATAAATTAAATCTGTTTTATTTTTCATTTTTTCCTTTTCCTCGAACTAAAATAATACCACCTAAAATGATACCTAGTATTCCGATAAATACCATAACACTAGGAAAATCATCTCCTAACATAACACCCAAAATTAAAGTAAAAACTACATCCATATAGCTTACTCCAGCAACTATACCTGCTTTTTTTGCCACTCCATAAGCTTTTGTAATATGAATTTGATATAAAGTTCCTAAGCTCCCCATAATAAGTATAATAACCCAAGCTTTAAGACTAGGCATTATAAAAGGCGCTATAAGAAAATCAAGCTCTTTTGTAAAATAAAAAGAACCAATACTCATAGAAATTAAAGGCAATAAAGAACCAAGAAATATAAATGAAGCAGCAATTTGCTCGGTTAAATAATATTTTCTTAATTCTCGCACACTTGTTAAAGCTATGGCTGCTAACAATCCACTTAAAATTCCTATAATACAATTTTTTAAGTCAAAACCTGAATGATTTGAAAAATCTGCCCAAGGCTGCATAATACAAAGAACGCCTAAAAAAGCAATCAAAATACCAAACCAACCTTTTACACCTATATTTTCCTTAAAAAGAAAAAAAGCGATTAAAGTTACAAAAATAGGGGCTGTTTTTTGAAAAGCAAATGCACCACCTAAGGTAATATGTGAAACATTATAAAAAAACATATAAAGGGCTAAAGTTCCTATAACTCCCCTAAAAATTAAAAGTCCTAATTTTCCACCTTCTTTGTGAATTTTTGTTTTTTTAAGCATATAAATAATAAAAAAAGTCCCTATAATATTTCTAAAAAACATAATTTCTATAGAAGAAAGTTCGTTGCTTAAAATTTTGGCACATGCGCCCATCAAAGCAAAATCAAGACAAGCTAACATCATAAAATAAATACCTAGATTATGCTTGACAATTTTTAACACAAAGATTCCTTAATTTTTGAATGAATATGTATTTTAATCTTTTTTTGCTTAAATTTTAAGGCAAAGTTTATATAATTTTATAATTTTAAAAATAAAACAAAAAATATAGGAAAAAAATGCAAAGTATTATACTTGTAGGTAAGCCAAATGTTGGAAAATCAAGTCTTTTTAATAGAATGGCAAGGCAAAGAATAGCCATCACAAGTGAAATATCTGGCACAACAAGAGATACAAATAAAACAGAAGTTCAAATCAATTCTAAAAAGGCATTGCTTATTGATAGTGGAGGACTTGATGAGAGTAATGAGCTTTTTAAAAATGTCCAAAAAAATACCTTAAAAACTGCCAAAGAAAGCGATATTATCCTTTATATGGTAGATGGAAAATTAACTCCAGATGATGAGGATAGACATTTTTTTTACTCTTTAAAAAAATTAAACAAACCTATAGCTTTAATTATCAATAAAATCGATAATAAAAAAGATGAAGAAAGATCTTGGGAATTTATTAATTTTGGAATAAAAGAAATTTTTAATCTCTCAGTAACACATAATATAGGCTTAGATGAACTTTATGATTGGCTTGAGAAACATTTAGAAAATAAAAATTTTTTAATAGAAGATCAAGAAGAAAATTTAGAAGATTTTTTAGAACACTATGATACAAGTAAAGAGCCTGAATTTAAAGAAATTGATACAAATCATATAAAAGTAGGTATTGTAGGGCGTGTAAATGTCGGAAAATCAAGTCTTTTAAATGCTTTAGTCAAACAAGAACGTAGCGTAGTAAGCACTATAGCAGGAACAACTATCGACCCTGTAAATGAAAGTATATTTCATAAAGATAAAACTATAGAATTTGTCGATACAGCAGGCATTAGAAAGCGTGGAAAAATTCAAGGACTTGAACGCTTTGCTTTAAATCGCACGGAAAAAATTTTACAAAACTCACAAATTGCTCTTTTAGTTTTAGATGCTAGCGAGGGTTTTAATGAACTTGATGAAAGAATCGCAGGGCTTATTTCAAAGCATTATTTGGGCGTGATTATTGTATTAAACAAATGGGATAAAAGTGAACTTGAATTTGATAAAACAGTCAAAGAACTACGCCTTGATCGTTTTAAATTTTTAGCGCACGCTCCTATTGTTAGTGTTTCAGCTTTAAGCGGAAAAAGAGTTCATGTGTTGTTAGATAAAATTTTAGAAGTATTTGAACATTTTATACAAAAAATTCCAACTTCAAAGCTTAATGCTTTAATAGAAAATGCCACAAAAGCTCATCCTTTACCTCATGATTATGGTAAGCTTGTTAAAATTTATTATGCAGTGCAATACGATTTAGCACCCCCTAAAATCGCTTTAATCATGAATCGACCAAAAGCTTTGCATTTTAGCTACAAACGATATTTGCAAAATAAAATTAGGCAAGAATTTGATTTTGAAGGAGTGCCTTTAATCATTGCCTCCCGTAAAAAAGGAACTAAAGAAAACAATGAAGAATGAAAACATTGTTTTTATAGGTTTTATGGGAAGTGGAAAAAGCTCTCTTGCTAGAGCTTTATCGCAAAAAATGGATAAAGTTTATCTTGATAGTGATTCTTTGATCGAAATGAAATTTCAAAAGAGTATTAGTGAAATTTTTAAAATTTTTGGCGAAGAATTTTTTAGAAAAGAAGAACAAAAATTAGCTTATTTATTTAGTATGATTGATAATACTGTAATAGCCACAGGTGGTGGATTTATCCATGTGCCAAATTTTAAAAGCTTAGGATTTTGTATTTATTTAAGAGCTGAATTTGATTTTTTAAGCAAACATTTAAGCTTAGAAGAAAAAAATAAAAGACCCTTATTTTGTGATGAAATTAAAGCAAAAAAATTATATAATAAACGCATTAAAGACTATGAAAAAAAAGCGGATTTGATTATAGATATAGAAAATAAAAATATTAAAGAATTATTAGAAGAAATAATAAAGAGGATTTAATGAGAATTTTAAGCGGAATTCAGCCAAGTGGAGATTTACATATCGGTAATTATTTTGGAGCTATCAAACAAATGATTGAGGCGCAAAATGACAATGAGATGCTTATATTTATAGCAAATTATCATGCAATGACCTCAAATCAAAAAGGTGAGATTTTAGAGCAAAATATACTAAAGGCTGCGGCTGCATTTTTAAGTCTTGGCATAGATCCTAACAAAAGCATTTTTTGGCTTCAAAGTGATGTTAAAGAAGTATTAGAGCTTTATTGGATTTTATCTCAATTTACTCCTATGGGGCTTTTAGAAAGAGCTCATAGCTATAAAGATAAAATTGCTAAAGGGATCAACGCATCACATGGGCTTTTTTCTTATCCTGTTTTAATGGCAGCTGATATTTTACTTTTTGATGCACAAATTATTCCCGTTGGAAAGGATCAAATTCAGCATATTGAAATTGCTAGAGATATTGCTTTAAAGATTAATAACGAATGGGGAGAAATTTTTACTTTGCCTAAAGCAAAAATTGATGATGAAATTTCTGTTATAATTGGAACAGATGGATCAAAAATGAGCAAATCCTATCAAAACACTATAGACATTTTTGGTGATGAAAAAGTTTTAAAAAAGCAAATTTCATCTATCATTACAGATAGCACGGATTTAAAAGATCCTAAGGACTGGAGAAAATGTAATGTATTTAATATTGCAAAATTATTTTTAGATAAAAAAGGGCAAGAAGATTTAAAAATAAAATACGAGCAAGGTGGAGAAGGTTATGGGCATTTTAAAATGTATCTTTATGATTTGATTCTTAATTATTTTAAAGAAGCAAGACAAAGATATCATGATTTCTTATCTCATCCAGAAGAAATTAAAGAATGTCTTCAAATAGGTGCAAAAAAAGCCAAAAATATAGCTTTGCAAAAAATGCAAAGAATTTATGAAAAAATAGGAATTTAAGGATACATTATGTTGGATTTAAAATATTTACAAAATAATTTTGAAGAAGTAGCAAAAAGTTTAAAAAATAAAAAAGTTGATGAATCTTTGTTAAAAAAACTAAGTGATCTTTTTTTAAATTTAAAAAAAGAAAAAGCAAATTTAGAAGAATTGCAAGCTTTTCAAAATAAATTTAGCAAAGAATTAAGCACCGCTCAAGATAAAGAAAATCTTAAAAAACAACTTAGCGAAAATAAAGAAAAAATTTCAATCCAAAATAAAAAAGTTGATGAAATACTTGCAAATTTAGAAGAAATAGCGCATTCTATCCCAAATATTCCTGATAAATGTGTCCCAGTCGGCGAAGATGAAAATGATAATGTCGAACTCAAAAAAGTTCTAACTCCACCTTCTTTTGATTTTACTCCTAAAGAACATTTTGAACTCGGAGAAAAACTTAATTGGCTTGATTTTGTAAGAGGAGTAAAAATTTCTCAAAGTCGTTTTTGTATCCTTAAAAATGAAGGTGCATTACTAAATCGTGCCTTAATTAATTATATGATAGATTTTAATATGAAACGTGGTTTTAATCTTATCAATGTTCCTTTTTTGGTTAATTCAAAAACAATGTTTGGCACAGGACAACTTCCAAAATTTAAAGATGATATGTATAAAGTAGAAGATGAAGATTTATATCTTATATCTACTTCAGAAATCCCTGTAACCAATTTTTATTCTGATGAGATTTTAAGTAGCGAAAATTTACCCATTAAAATGACTTGTTATAGTGCTTGTTTTAGAAAAGAAGCAGGAAGTGCCGGACGAGATACAAGAGGGATTATTCGTCAACATCAATTTGAAAAAGTCGAGCTTGTAAGTATCACAAAACCTGAGCAAAGTAATAGTGTATTTGAAGAGATGCTAAATTGTGCAAGTGATTTGTTAAGCTCGCTTGGACTTGCTCATCGTCACTTAATGCTTTGCACAGGAGATCTTGGTTTTAGTGCGGCTAAAACAGTAGATTTAGAAGTATGGCTTCCAGGACAAAATAAGTATAGAGAAATAAGCTCTGTTTCAAATTGCCAAGATTTTCAGGCAAGAAGGGCTAAAATTCGCTACAAAAATGATAAAGGAAAAAATGAATTTGTTCATACTTTAAATGGTTCTTCTTTGGCTGTTGGTAGAACACTTGTTGCTATTATGGAGAATTACCAAGATGACAAAGGCAACATTCATATTCCTGATGTTCTTAGAAAATATTTTTAAGAGTGATAAATGGCAGAAGAAAATTTTGATCAAGAAAATAGTTCTAAAGAAAGACTTGATGAAGGCTTAGAAGAATTTAAAGGACAAGAAGGTGAAGCTCCGCAAGATGAAGAGTTAACCACCCTACCAGAAGAACTTTCAAATAAAGAAGAAAGTTTTTCTTTCAAAAGAGAATCAGCCCCTAAAGAAGAAGAAAAACCATTAGAGAAAAACGAAGCTAAAGAAATAGCTTGGTATCAAGATAAGAAATTTTTATCCTTAGTGGCAGGCTCAATAATTATAGTTTGTTCTTTAATTTTTACACTATTTTATTTAACTTTTAACGGCGATAATATTAAAGCTGATATTATCGCAACGAAACAACAAGAAACAGTCAAAAACGAAGCTCCAGATGAATCATATCAATATAATATCGCAAAAATTGATACTATGATAAAAAAAGCTAATGCTTTATATCTAAAGGGTGAAATTGAACAAGCTTTAAAAGCTTATGAGCAAATTGCAATTTATAATGAGTCGCTTTCTAGCTACAATTTGGGAGTTTCTCAAATGAATGAAAACAAATTTGAAGAAGCTTTGCAAAATTTTAAAAAAGCTATAAATAATGGCGAAAATCAAACAGTATCAGCTATCAATGCTGCTGTTTGCGCCTTAAAACTAAATGATAAGGAGAGGTTTAAATACTATATTGATTTAGCTCAAGTTTATTTACCAAAAGAAGGAAATTCAAAACTTTATGATTATTATTTAGCTCTTATTAATTTTTATAAAGGATATTATCCAGAAGCTTTGCAAATGTTTCAAAAAACATCTACTGAGCCTTACTCTGATTCAGCAAAATATCTTTCAGCTAAAATCTACAGCAAAATGGATTTAAATTCAAAAGCCATAACTTATCTTAAGGAGCAAAATAGCCTTGAATCAAGCTTATCTTTAGGGCTTTTATATGCTCGCATTGGAGAATATCAAAAAGCTAAAAATGCTTTAAATACTGCTCTAAAAATAGAAAGAGATTTTAATCAAAGTTTGGCTGCTATTACTTTAATAGATTTAAAAATAGGACAGTATCAAGAAATGTTAACACGTCTTAATAATGCCTATAAAAATAAAGAAGATAAATATCGTATTTTAGATACTTATAAAATTAAAGTGAATTTAAATAAAGATCTTTTTAATATTCAAATTGCACAAGAAAATTTTTCTAGAAATTTCTTCAAACAACCAAAAGAACAATTTGATTTACTTTTTTATTATGCGCCTTATCAGGTTTTTGATAGCAAACAATCTTCTCTTTATATTAAAAAAGCAAACATTGCTTATTTTGTTGATGATAGTGTTGATGCTAGTTTTTATCTTAAAACAGGCAAAGCCCTTTCCTCAACAAATGTTAGAATAGCAAACATAGTAAATCTTGCTTTAAATCAAAAATTAAAACAAGCAAATAAAGGTTTTCAAGATTTAATTAAAGAATATCCAGAACATAGTATTTTGCACTATAATCTTGCATTAACTTATGCTCAACTTAAAAATTACAACTTAGCCTATAAACATTTTTCAAGTTCTTATCATCTAAATCCAAAAAATTATTTAGCCGGTGTATTTGCAATGTTTTGTGCCAAAATTAGTGGCATAGATACAACAAAATTTTATAATGAAATTCAAGATAATATTTCCAATGATAAAAATTTGACCCCCTCATCCTTGTATCAAAATATGTTTTTTTTAGCTAATGAAGATTATACTTCGATCTTACCCTATCTAGATGAAGTTAAAGAAGATAATCATCCTTTAAATCTTATCTTTGAAGCTATTGCTTTTAAAAATAATAATCTTGATAATCAAGCGGATATAAAAATAGCACAGCTTAAATCCGAACTTCCCAATGATGTCTTGAGTAATATTTTATATTTTAATTCTTTAAATACCAAGCAGAATATTAAAGATTATGCACAAAATGCTCAAATATATTTTCAAAATGCAAAATTAGACTATAAAAGTATATTTGGAGGAGCAATCATAGCAAGAGAAAAATATACTTCTTTAATGCAAATTGCTGGACTTTTAAATTTAGAACGTCAAAAATTTAAAGATTTGCTTAATATTTCCAACACAAGAGATGAAGGATTAATTCAAGCTCTAGCTTATATTGATATATTTTCACTCCATTTTGAAGAAGCGTATGCTTTATATAATACACTAATTGATAATTATAAAGTTAATGATTCTCATACGCTTTTTTTAGCTTCTGTTGCTGCTATAGGTTCTAATAATCCAAATTCCGCCATTGCTCTTTTGCAACTTGCAAAACTTAAAGACAATAATAATAAAGAAAGTAAAGCTGCTTTAGGGCTTTTATATCAACAAGTACAAAATTACGAGCCTGCTTTATTACAATACAAAGACTTACCGGATAATTTTAAAAGCGAGTTTTTTACTTTTGAAATTAAAAGATGATTTTATAAAGAAGTGGCTCCGGATGCAGGATTCGAACCTACGACCAAGCGGTTAACAGCCGCCTACTCTACCGCTGAGCTAATCCGGAATGAGTTAATAAAAATGTAATTATATTAAAAAAAATAAATAAAGTCAAGCAAATTAAACCAAAATTTTAAAATTTAGAACTTTATATCCATTAAATTTATACTTGTAACAATGTAATTTCTAAATTTATTCCATTTTATTCTAAAATGGAATAAATTTTGCTTATATTAATTTATATTTAGATTGAAGGCAGAATCTAAATCAAGGAGTTAATATGAATATCTTTAGCATCAATGATAATTCAGGTTATACTTCTATACTTTCACAAAGTAAAGCTAATAAAGAAAGTAAAGAAAATTCTAAAATAAGTTTTGCAAATACTTTTTTAAAACAAAATGTCACTAAATTAAATGAAATTCAAAATAAAAATTCACAAACTTTAATAAGAAGTGAAGTATTAGATGATGAGTTAAATTCTGCTAATATATCAAATAGTAATAACACTAATGTTAGTGTAAATACTAAAACAAATTCTTTTAATTATGATATAGCTAGTGAATTTAAAAACTCTATTTATACTCTAAAATATAAACAAGCTGATCCTTTAGTTAATACAAGTAATATTGCATCTTTAGCTTATGGTTATAGTGTAGATAAAGATGGTTATATGGGAGAAGACTTTAATAAAGCTGCAGGATTACCAAAAGATTTTAAGATACATAAATCTACTTTAGATGAGATAGAGAGGTTTAATCAACATCGTATGGCTGATGAAACTAATGGAAACTATTATAATAGTTTTGATATGGCTTCTATTGTTAAATCCTATTATAATAGCTTTAATCAAGTAATAAGTGCATTTCCAAATGATAAAACAAGTTTTAGCAAAGCAGATTTGGAACAATTACCAAAAGGATTAAATTATAATTGTAATGAAAATAAAGAAAAAATTGTAACAAATATATTTAATGCAAAACAACTGAAAGAAGCACAAGAGCTTGATTGTATTGCAGGTCTAGGAATTAATTGGGTAAAACTTGACTTTTCTCCACAAAGCATGGAGCAAGGTCCTTCACTAGAAGATGGCTTTAATCCTAATATGTCAGTTTATCCACAAAATGAAGACGGAACTTATACTAAAGAAGCTTTATTTATGAGCTTTTTAAAGTCTTATTCGCCTGTTCCATCTCCAAATCAAGTTGTTTTGAGCCCTGAAGCAAAAGTTCGTGAAGCAAAACTTGATCAAGAAATGAAAGCAAATCCTTCTTTTAGTATTTCCTTAGATGACATCATGACAGGTAAAGTTGATTTTGCAAGTTTATTAAAAGGTTATGCTCAAGATGGATGGCTTGATGCAAGTATATATGCAATGGAAAAAGGAGTTAAATGGCAGAATATATACATAGGCAGTGGTGGAGCTTGGTTTGATAGAGAATTTAATAATGCTAAACATAATGGCTGGAAGGCAAGTAGTGAAAGTATAGACTCTTTTGTAAATTCTATAATGGATAGACTCAATAATCTTTTGGAGCAAACTAGGGTATAAATATTATTTATAAGCAAATACAATTTTCTTGCAAAATTTAAAAAATTATTTATATTATTTTCAGTTTTTTTTGCAATAAACAATCAGCAACAACACAAACAAAACCTTTAAAAGATAAAAAAGTAGTTTTAGCTTTGTAAAAACAAATATAGCAATAAATCAGAAATTTATTTATACAACTTACAATAAAATTGTAAATAGCTTTAATAAAAGTTTTTATAAAAATTATCGATATTAACTACCATTTAAAGTAAAAAATTCGAATTTTTTACAAATCTATACCTTATAAAATTTAACTCCGCCTAAATTATAAATTTTAACCAAATCTTTTTTTATTAAATTATCCAATATCGCTTGACTATTTAAACTTAAAAGAGCCTTAACATCAAATTCACTTTGTGCTCTTAATTGCAACATTTTCAAAAGCTCATCTTCACTAAATTCCATATTTTGTTTTTTATCATTTCTTCTTGCAATAAATACAGGAATATTTTTTATAAAAGAACTCAAATCAAAAAGCTTCTCTTCGCTCACACCTTTAACAGGATACGAAGGGGGTCTATCTATAGTGCTTATATCTACTCTTATAGGATTTATTTTTTGTAAAATTTCATTTAAAGCCTGAAATTCTTTTTCATTGTCATTGATACCTTTAACAACTAAAATTTCAATGATAAGCTCGCCTTTAAAAAGCTTTGAAAAAGCTATCATTTTCTCTATCATTAAACAAAGACTGATTTCTTTTAAAGGCTTGTTAATACGAAAAAAACTTTTCTCAATTACACTATCAAGACTAAATTTAACTATATCCAAATCAAGTAAAGCATTAAATTGTTTTTCATTTAAAACAGCAGTACCATTACTCAAAATAAGAATTTTTTTATCTAATTGCAATTTTCTTAAAGCAATGATTAATTCTTTTAAATTTGGATACAAGCTAGGCTCTCCATTGGCCGTTAAAGTGAGCACATCAAAAGATATTTTTTTAGCTAAAAAAGAATTTAATTCTTTAACAATCTCTTCAACATAAGCTATAGAATCCATTTTAGCAATAGGTTTGGCTTGTTTAAGTTCACAATAAACACAATCAAAATTACATTGCTTTACAATAGGACTTAAATCAATGCCTAAAGAAAAACCAAAACGCCTTGAATTAATAGGGCCAAAAACTATACTCATTTACTTGATAATTCTTTTACAAGATTTATAAAATATTTAGCATTTTCAACAGGAATATCAGGTAAAATCCCATGTCCTAAATTAAAAATATGTGCCTTATTTTTCATAATTTCTAAAATATCACAAACACTTTCTTTTATGGCTTGTTTATCATAAAGCCTACAAGGCTCCATATTACCTTGCAAAGTATAAGTAGGACTTAAGAATTCTTTTGCCGTTTTTAAAGGAGTGCTCCAATCTACTCCAAAAACATCAAAATTTCCATAAATTCCATCTAAATATCCGCTAATTCCTTTTGGAAATAAAATTACAGGTATGTGAGGATACTTTTCTTTAATGTAATTAGAAATTTCTATCATATACTTAAAAGAAAATTCAAAAAATATATCTTTTTCTAATGCGCTTGCCCAACTATCAAAAATTTGCACCGCATTTGCTCCAGCTTTAATTTGCTCTTCTAAATACAATTTTAAAATTTCACTTAATTTTTTAAGTAAAGTGTGCATTAATGAAGGATTAGTATAAATTAATTTTTTACATTTTGCATAAGTTTTACTTCCTTTTGCTTCTATCATATAAGTTGCTAAAGTCCAAGGACTACCACAAAATCCTATCAAAGCTTTATTAGGAGATAATTTTTCTCTCGTAAGTGAAATGGCATCATATACATAAGATAATTTTTTATAAGCATTAGGATCTAATTTATCTATATCCTCTAAAGATTTTAAAGGCTCGCTAAATACTGGACCATCTCCTTTTTCAAATTTTAAATCCATACCCATTTCTAAAGGGACAACTAAAATATCTGAAAAAATAATCGCCGCATCTACATCAAGAATATCAACAGGTTGTAAGCTTACTTCGCTTGCTCTTTTATAATCCTTACATAAAGAAAGAAAATCCCCTGCTTCTTCTCTTACTTTCATATACTCTTTTAAGTACCTTCCAGCCTGTCTCATCATCCAAACAGGAGTATAAGGCACATTTTTTTTAAAACAAGCATCAATAAAAATCATTTATATTCCTTATTTATTTTTAAAATTATAACAAATTAAAAAGTATAAATTTTTTTAAGATAATCAAGTCTTGAACTTGCATTTAAAAGAAGTAAATCTGCAAGAATAAATCTCACCATAGCATTTACAACAACACTTCCACGAATTGCTATACAAGGATCATGCCTTCCTTTTAAAATATATCTCACATTATTACCCTTTTTATCCATACTTTCTTGAGGGATAAAAATTGAAGGAGTAGGCTTAAAATGAGTTTTAATTTCAATTAAAGATCCATTAGAGATACCGCCTAAAATTCCACCTGAATTATTACTTAAAAACTTTTTATCTTTTAAAATATCATTATAGCTTGAACCACGCATATGGCTTGCTTTTACTCCAGAGCCTATTTCTACAGCCTTAACCCCATTAATACCCATTAAAGCATGAGCTAGCTTAGAATCAAGCTTATCATATAAAACCTCTCCTAACCCAATAGGCACATTTTTAACGCAAGTATAAACACTAGCACCTATGCTGTCTTTAGCTTTTTTTACATTTAAAAGTTCTTTTTTAAATTCTTCTTCATAATTTGGATCTAAACAAAAAATCTCACTCGTTTTACAAAATTCAAAGTCTATATTTTTAAAATCTATATTTTTAGTGCCTATGCTACAAATTCCACTAAAAACTTCTATATCAAACTCTTTTAAGAGCATCGCAGCAATTGCTCCTGCTATAACTTTATTTATACTCTCTCTAGCACTTGATCTTCCACCACCTCTATAATCATGGATACCATATTTATAAAAATAAGTAAAATCAGCATGAGATAATCTAAAAACGTCTTTTAACTCTTCATAGTCTTTTGATCTTGCATCTTTATTAAAAACAACTGCAGATATAGGAGTTCCCGTTGTATAGCCTTGAAAAACCCCGCTTAAAATTTCCACCTCATCATTTTCTTTTCTAGGACTTAGAAATTTATTCTTACCGGGTTTTCTAAGCTCGAGTTCATTTTGTAAAAAATTCTCATCAAATTTTATTCCCGCAGGTATTCCATCTATAACACAACCCAAAGCTTTACCATGTGATTCCCCAAAGCTTGTAAATTTTAATCTTGTACCAAAAGTATTCATAAAATTCCTAATTTCTCAAGAGCAATTTTAGCTGCAAGTTGCTGAGCTTCTTTTTTGCTACTTGCAATAGATCTTGCATACTCAATTCCCTCCAGTTTTAAAACAATTTCAAATTGTTTTTGATGATCAGGCCCAAAAGCTCTTAAGGTTTCATAATCTGGCGTTTGACCTAATTTTGCCTGAGTAACTTCTTGTAATTTTGTCTTATAATCTCTAATAAGATTCTTTGCATCTATATGAGGATAATTTTCTTCAATCAAAGCTAAAGCCACTTTTTTTGCTTCTAAAAATCCTGATTCTAGATGTATTGCTCCAATGATTGCTTCTAAAGCATCTGAAAGTATAGATGGCTTAGCTCTACCGTTATTATTTTCTTCAGCAATTGACATAAAAATAAAATTACCAAGATCAAGACTTTTAGCAATTTTTGCAAAAGATTTTTCATTTACTAAAGCCGCTCTTAATTTAGATAAATCCCCTTCTGCATCATTTTTAAATTTATGAAACAAAAACTCACCAACAACCAAATCAAGAACAGCGTCTCCTAAAAATTCTAATCTCTCATTACTAAAAGGTTTTTTAAAACTTTTATGAGTTAAAGCTTCAATAAGTAATTTTTGATTTTTAAATGTATATTTTAATCTTTGTTCAAGCACCTTAATCTTTTCCATTTTTTTCCTTTTGTAAATTCAAAGCAGCCTCTCTTGCTAATTTATCACACTTTTCATTTTCTATATGTCCATTATGCGCTTTAACCCAAAAAGCCCTAATTTTATGATCCTTTGAAAATTTTAAATATTCTTTCCATAAATCTACATTTTTTTTATTTTTAAAATCCTTTTTAACCCAGGTTTCAAGCCATTCATTAATACTCCTTACCATTAAATTAGAATCCGTATAAAGCTCTATTTCGCAAGGTTCTTTCAAAATTTTTAAAGCTTCAATGATGGCTAAAAGCTCCATTTGATTATTGGTTGTATTTTCTTTCGCGCCAAAACCTATTTTTTCATGTTCTTTATAGCGTAAAATATAAGCCCAGCCTCCAAAACCCGGATTATTAAGACAAGACCCATCTGTATAGATCTTAATTTGTTTCATCAAGTTTAACCTCATAAAGAATTTTACATTTATTAAAACTATAACAAATTGGACAATGATAAAAAAATAATGGCATAATGTTTTTACAATCTAAACACATATAAGAAAATACCATTTTTACTTTAAATTCATTGTTTTTTAAAATTTTAAACATTCTAAAATTTTGATTTTTTATAAAAATTTTTTCTTCTTTTGGTAATAAATTCAAAGCATAGAAAAATTCTTTATACTCTTGTTTATCAATCTTTATTAATTTTTGATCTTTATAAAGCAAATCTATAATATCAAAAAGATTTTGCTCTTTTATGATTTGATAATTTTCAAAAATAAATCTTTGAAGCATTGCGTTATCTTTAATGTCAAGATTTAAAATAAGTTCTAATTTATTTTTTTGTTCCATATCTTGATCTTTTATGATAAGAGCTTTTATAAATTCTTTTTCTTCTTTTACCTCTTCATCAAGCTCCAAAAGACATTCTAAAGTATTTAAAACTTCTTTATAAGATCTTAACCTTAAATAAACAATTTTTAAAAGTTTTAAAGCTCTTTCATTTCTTGGTCTTATTTTTAAGGCATTAAGCAACACCTCTTTTGATCTTTCTAAAAATCCCGCTTTAAAATATGCCTCAGCCAAAGATATAAAAATACCTTCTTGTTCTTTTTTATCTTTTACTTTTTCTAAGGCAATTAAATAAATTTGTATAGCTTTTTCAAATTCTCCACTTCTTGTAAAAATTGATGCTAAAAAAATAAGATTATCCAAACTTAAATTTGGATCCCTTAATAAATCTTTATGTATATTATTAAGTTCAAATTTTTTAATAAATTTTTCTAATTTTTCCTCTTCATCTTTATAGATAAAAAATCTCCAAAAATAATTAATCAGTGCCACTACAAAGATCAAGATAGTAATGAAAATTAATCCTACTAAAGGATCCCTATAATCTAAAAAAAATAAATCCATATTAAAACTTTAATTTTTATATCTATTATAGCCAAATCTTTGTATAATTTTATCAAGGTTTAAAAAATGATTGATAAAGCAAGTATAGAAAATTTAAGTCAAAGAATAGACATTGTTGATATTATTTCTCATTTTATTGAAGTAAAAAAACAAGGCTCAAGCTATATTTGTGTTTGCCCTTTTCATAATGATAAAAATCCCTCTATGCACATCAACTCTCAAAAAGGTTTTTATCATTGCTTTTCTTGTAAAGCAGGTGGAGATGTTTTTAAATTTGTTATGGATTATGAAAAAATAAGTTTTAAAGAGGCCGTTGAAAAAATAGCCAATTTAAGTAATTTTACTTTAACTTACACCAAAGAAAAAAAAGAAAATCAAAAAGATCTAAAATATATCTTACCTTTGCTTAATGCTTTTTATAAAGAAAACTTACCAAAACATAAAGAAATTTTGACTTATCTTTATTCAAGGAAATTAGATGATCAAGATATTAAAAAATTCGAACTAGGTTTTGCACCCAAATCAGAAGAAACCTTAAGACTTTTAACAAATGAAAATATTAATTTTCAAGATGCATTAGAAGTTGGAGCTATCAAAAATCAAGATAAAGAATTTTACGCTAGCTTTATTCAAAGAATAACTTTTCCTATATATGATCACAAAAATATATTAGTAGGTTTTGGAGGACGCACACTAAATTCTTCAAATTTGGCCAAATACGTTAATTCACCCCAAAATAAACTTTTTGATAAATCCAGAATTTTTTATGCTTTTAACCTTGCAAAAGATTATATAGCTCAAAAAAAAGAAATAATTATTTGTGAAGGTTATATGGATGCTATTGCTTTTCATAAAGCAGGATTAAATAACGCTGTAGCTGTTTTAGGAACAGCTCTAACCAAAAATCATCTTCCTTTGATTAAACGTTATGATGCTAAAGCGGTTTTATGCTTTGATAATGATAATGCAGGTTTGCAAGCTGCTTTTAAATCAGCATTTTTACTAAGCACCAACAAAATAGATGGTAAAGTAATTTTACTTGAAGGGGGAAAAGATCCTGCTGAACTTGTAGCAAACAATCAAAATAAAGTTTTATTTAACTTACTAGAACAAGGAATAGAACTTGGAGAATTTTATATTAAAACTATGCTTGATAATCTTCCTTTAAAAACTATACTTGATAAACAAAAGGCTTTAGAAAATATACAAAAATATACCTTTTTACTTGAACCATTGATAGCTAATTCATATAAAACTTTAGTCTCAAAACTTTTAGGAGTTGAAGAAAATTTTATTCATCTTAGCAAAAAATCCTCTCAAAATAAAAACTTAGTTAATACCTATAATATCTCGCAAAAAATTTATCTAAGTGAATTTGAAATTTTAGATTATTTATTAAGAGAGAAAAAGGCTAGAGAACTTTTTCATTTAATCAGTGATAAAGCATGCTTTAAACATCGAAATATTTTAGAAAAAATCTTCCAAAATATAAATTTAGAAGATTCTGATATAAGAGAACTCTATTTAAGAAATTTTAGAAAATTAGAAAATGAAAATGAATTTTTACTAGGAATTTGCAAAATCAATCTTGCTTTTTTAAATCAAATCAGCATTAAAAAAACAAATCTCGCATTAAAAAAACAAATTTTTTCTTTACTTGAAAAAAATAGCGAAAAACTCAAAAAAAATCTTAATCAAAATGAACTTTTTATTTTTTTAAAAGATTGTTTAACGACCTTAAAACAAGAAAAAAATGAAGAAAATTTAGAATCACTTTTTAAACATCTTTATAAAATATTTTCAAAAAACTACTTTACTTTTATAGAATTAAATTTAAAAGAAAATGAACATCCTTTTTAAGCCATTGTATAATTTTTTAAGATAAAATTACGCTTTTATTAAATTTTAGAAAGGAAATGATGAAAGCATTAGCACTTTTTAGCGGAGGTCTTGATAGCATGCTTGCTATGAAGCTTATCACCTCTCAAGGAATAGAAGTTAAAGCTTTAAATATTAATATAGGCTTTGGAAGTACAAGTGATAAAAGCGAAATTATGGCAAAACGTGCGGCTATGGTGGGAGCTTCATTTGAGATGATAGATGTAAGAAATGAATATCTTCAAAAAGTTCTTTTTAGTCCAAAATATGGCTATGGAAAACATTTTAACCCTTGTATTGATTGTCACGCTTTTATGTTTAAAACAGCCCTTTCTATGTTAAAAGATGAAAATGCAAATTTTATCATTACAGGTGAAGTTTTAGGACAACGTCCTATGAGTCAGAGATTAGACGCTATGACAAAAGTAAAAACCTTAGCCCAAGATGAAGAAGATCTTATTTTACGTCCTATGTGTGCTAAAAATTTAACCCCAACAAAACCAGAAAGAGAAGGTTGGGTTGATAGAGAAAAATTAGAAGGCATTAGTGGCAGAAGTCGCAAAAGACAACTTGAACTTGCAAAAAAATTTAATCTTGAAGATTTTGAAAGCCCAGGTGGAGGTTGTTTGCTAACTATTGAAAGCTTTTCTAAAAAAATTAAAGATTTTATATCATTTGATAAAAATATGGAAGTAAATGACGCCCAACTTCTAAAATACGGAAGACATTTAAGACTACCTAATAATTCTAAAATGATCATTGGTCGCAATGAATTAGAAAATGAACTTTTAAGAAATTTAAAAACTTCTAAATATGAAGAAATTAAACTTTTTGATCTCATTGGGGCTTACTCTTTAGTGGATACTAATATTAATGAAGAAGATTTAAATTTAGCTTTAAAAATCGCCCTAACTTATACAAAATGTGAAGAGGGAAAAAAATACAAACTAGGCTTTAAAGATAAAATTTATGAATGCAAGCCTTTGAAAGATAAAGATCAAATCAAAGAATTTTTTATCTAAATACAATAAATTCTAATTCCTAGTTAAAACTCTTCTTATTTAGTAAAATCTTTTATGTATTCTAATTAAAACATTTACATAAAAGATTTAAATTATTTTAAAAAATCTATATTTTAACCCTTTTCTTAAAGATTGTTATTTAGATTTTGTAAATTTTGCATTCCTTTTTTATCTTTTGAGGCTAGATTTTTCTTAAACCACTTAACTACTAGATTAATAACTTCATCTTGATACCAATAAATATCCCCGTGATTTGCTCCCTTTATAAGGATATATTCTGCTTCATTACCTTCTTTCTTTAAAGCCTCGTAAAGTTGCTTGCTTTGTATTGGAGATACCAATGTATCTGCACTACCGTGCATTATTAAAAAAGGTGGCTTTTTACCTTTAATATGACCTAAAGGACTAGCAAAAAGTGCTTTTTTAGGATCTGCTTGGATACTTAATCCTGCAAAATCTCTAAAAGCTACCCCATTTACCAATAAAGCCTCTGTTACGGCTAAAGAGTGATGAACTTCTTGCACTTCTTTTGAAAATCCCTCACCGATATTTAAAAGATTAGAAATTCCATAAATTGTAGCCACAGCTTGAACTTTAGAATCTTTATCTAAATATTCTCCTTGCTCAAAGATTTTATCATCTGTCACTCCCGCCATCTGAGCCAAATACCCTCCTGCTGAATCTCCTAAAACACCAATTTTCATCGGATCAATACCATATTCTTTAGCATGAGCTCTTAAATATCTTATGGCTGATTTTGCATCAACTACAAGGGCTGGAAATTTATCAGGAATTACGCGGTATTCCACAGAAGCTACAACAAATCCCGCTTTTGCTAGAGCCATTCTCATCTGAGAATATTTAAAATAATTAGCAGACATAAAACCACCCCCAGGAAAATAAAGAATAGCAGGTTTTAAAACATCAGTTTGAGGAATTAACAAAGACATATGCAAACCTCTAATGCTACCATTTGTTGATACCTGAGAATAAACAATATTTTCTATTGAATTAATTCTTATATCCTTTAATTTTACCTCTATAACTTTTGCACCCTTTGTATAGCCAAACAATCTAATATCTTGACTAAAACAAAAACTTAAAAAAATAAAAAATAATATTAACTTCTTCATCATCAATCCTTAAATTTTAAAAGATTATATAACTTTTTCTTTAAGTATTTATCAAGATGCAATCAAAAATTTAGATAAAAATCATCAAAATCTAAATATTTAAAATAATCTATTGTATACAAAAATCATCAAAGAAGTTTTTTAGGTATTTATAAAAGATAAATTTGATTTAAAATCATGGATAAAATTTTTTAAACTTAGAAAAATTTAATTTATTTTAGCTTATTAAATCCTTGCTTTAAGAATAATTTATCTTGCAATTTAAAATAAACTTAAATTGCAAAAATATTTTTTAAATGATTTTTGTATTCGCTTAAATATTTTTCAATCTGAGGATTTTTAACTACATCATAGCAAATAAAAGTCGGTAAAGCACTCATTCCCAAAAACTGATTTGCTTTATGCAAATGCAAATAAACTCCATCAACTCCAACACCTTCAAAAAATTCATCTTTCTCATTAAAAGCTTCAGCTGGAGCATTCCAAGTAAGAGAAAACATATATTTTTTTCCTTGTAAAAGTCCGCCTTTACCATAATTTTTAGTTGGATCTGTATGACTACGTCCATCATTTGCAAACAAACGCGTATATCCGGCGGTAAAAACCTCATCTATATATTTTTTAACTATCCAAGGCTCACCCATCCACCAACCTGGCATTTGATAAATTATCACATCAGAATTTAAAATTTTTTGAACTTCATTCTCTGCATCATAACCACGATCAATATGAGTTTCATTGATATTATAATCTAATTCTTTAAGGGTTTCAATGGCAAGATTATGTAAAGTAAGATTAAGTTCACCATTAGAACTACCAAATTTTTTTGCACCATTAAGTAAAAGTATAGTATTCATTTTAACTCCTTAAATAAAACTCTAATAATACCAAAAAAAATCATAAAACCGGAGTAAAACTATCTCATATCAATCACATAACGAAATTTTGCTTTACCTGAAGTAAGATTTTCATAAGCCTTATCGATTTCATTTGGCTTTATAAGTTCAATCTCTGGATAAATTTGATGCTTTAGTGAAAAATCAAGCATTTCTTGAGTCTCAGCAATTCCGCCTATTAAAGAACCATAAACTTTTTTTCCAGCTTTAAATATAAGTTCTTTTATATTAATATTTATTTCATTTTCTAAAGGTGGAAGTCCAACAATAGCCATTTCACCACCGAATTTAAGCAATTCTAAATATGCAACAGGATCATAAGCAGTTGGTATAGTTGAAATAATAAAATCAAATCTTTCTTTTACGATATTTTTATCAGTGCTTGTATAAAAACTACTTACACCCATATTTAAAGCATCTTGCTTTTTGTTCTCATTTCTAGCAAAAACACTTACTTTAGCACCCATTTTAACAGCGTATTTAACCCCCATCATACCAAGACCACCAAAACCTGCTATAGCCACTTTTGAACCCTCTTTGATATTAGAAAATTTTAAAGGAGAGTAAGTAGTAATTCCTGCACAAAGTAAAGGAGCAACTTTTTCAAGTGGAGCATCTTTTGGAACACATACGGCAAATTTTTCACTTACAACTATATTATTAGAATACCCGCCATAAGTATTTTCATTATCATGAAAGCAATCTTTACTATTGTAAGTAAAAACTGTTTTTCCTTGCTCACAAAATTGCTCTTGTGAATTTTTACAAGACTCACACTCTCCGCAAGAATTTACCATACATCCAATTCCAGCATAATCACCAACTTTAAATTTACTCACTTTTGAACCAACAGCTACGACTTCTCCTGCTATCTCATGACCTGGAACGCAAGGATATATAGCTTCACCCCACTCGCTCCTTGCAGTATGAATATCACTATGACAAATTCCAGCATAAAGAATTTTTACTAAAATATCATATTCTCCTATAGCATGACGACTAAACTCAAAAGGACTAAATTTAGCATTTTTATCTAACATTGCATAACCTTTGCTTTGTATGCGTCCATTATCTAAAATTTTAAATTCCATAAATCACTCCTTTATTGCAAAATATAATACTATTATACATTGCAAAGCAAATAAAGCTTAAATCAATTTATACCTTAAATTATTATAAATAATTTTGTATTTTATTTTCAAATAAAAAGTATAAACTCTAATACGAAAATTTAAAAAATATCAATAAATCAAAACATTATATAAATTTTAAAATTTTCACTAAGAAGATACAAAAAAGATTTTAGACAAATAAATATTTGAAATAAAGAATTTAGTTTATAAGGAGTTTGGATTCAACAACCTCAACATTGGCTAAGGTTGTTAAAATAAGAATTAAATTTGGATATCTAAAGTTTTTCCACCAAGCTCATCTAAACGTTGATTAACTTTTTCTAAGGCCTTATCCATAGTATCTTGGCTAATTTGAGGCAATTTCCCACCCCACATTTTTGAAGCTTCTTCAAAGCCTCTTTTCATTCCTTCTATACCTTTTTTTAGCTTTTCTGCATCATTTCCTGCGCCTTGTATAACAAAATCAGCTATACGATCTGCAGTATTTTGCACACCAAAAAAACCATTTTCACCAAGTAAATCTTCTAACTCGTTTGAGTTCATATTCATTGGATTTTTTCCAAAATATCCTATAGATGCAAAATCTATCCCTGAAAGAATTCCTTGTGCTTTACTAAGATCATCTTGATAAAAAAGATTAAAAACTCCATTTTGAGCACTCATGCTGCCACTTACAGCATTAAAAGCCTTTTGTTCAAATTCAGCCAAATATATAGCGCTCATTCCCTTGCCACCTATAGCACTAAGTTGATCAAGAACTTTTTTATCTATATTTTTACTAGAATTTGCACTTTGAGTGTTTGTCTCTCTTGTTTGAGAACTAAGTTTGTTGTTATTAATCTGCATAGCTACATTAGAATACGCGTTTATTTGCATATTAACTCCTTTTAATATGATTAATCCAATATCGACATTTTAAAAAATAGTTAATTATTACACATCATTAACTTTTGAATTTTATACTTCTTAGCATTAAACTAACATAAAAACTTCATAATCTTAACTCCTTTGAAAAACGCTCAAAATTTTTGAGCGTTTTAATTTGTTATCAAGCATTTATCATAAATTTAATTACTATTTAAGTATACATTAAGAAAATATAATACTTTTTTATGATACAATTGCCGGCGTAGATATTTAAATAAGGAGAAATTTTATGAAACTAGTTAAACTTAGTTTAGTAGCAGCTATGGCTGCAGGCGCTTTTTCAGTAGCAAATGCTGCTCCTTTAGAAGAAGTACTTAAAGATATCGATGTATCTGGAGTTTTAAGATACAGATATGACACTGGAACATTTGATAAAAAATTTGAACCAATCAAAAATGATCAACTTAACGGTAGTAAACAACAACATAAATACAGAGCGCAAATCAACTTTAGCGGTGCTATAGCTGATAATTTCAAAGCTTTTATGCAACTTGACTATAGTGCTAACGATGGTGGTTATGGTGCTTATCAACCAGATCCAAACTCACCTCAATACAACCCTAATGTAAGTAATACAAGTAAAGGACTTAGCGTTCGTCAATTATACTTAACTTACACAAATGATGACTTTGCTACAAGCGTGATCGCAGGTAAACAACAACTAAATACTATCTGGACTGACAATGGTATCGATGGTTTAGTTGGAACAGGTATCAAAGTAGTAAATAACAGCATCGATGGTATCACTTTAGCTGCTTTTGCTGTAGATAGTACAAACGCAAGAACAGAACAAGAAACTGATACTCTACAACTTTTAAATTGGGAAAAAAATATTTATGGTGGTGCTGCACTTGCAAGCTATAATGTTTTTGGTGGAGATATCAACTCTCAATTATGGTTAGCTTATATGTCTGATACTGCATTCTTATATGCTCTTGATGTAGCTTATAGCACAACTGTATTTGATGGAGTAAAATGGACTCTAGAAGGTGCTTATCTCGGAAATTCTGTAGATAATAGCGTAAAAGGAACAAATAATAACCCTGTTAACAGCAAACCAGTAAGTTGGGATGGAAAAAATAATAATTTCTTTGCCTTAAGAGGAACTGTTGAATTTGGCGGTTGGGACGCTACACTTGGTGGTTTATACTACGGTAAAAAAGATGGTGTTACTATAACTGTTCTTGAAGATCAAGGAAATTTAGGCTCTTTACTTGCTGGTGAAGAAATTTTCTATACTGATGGCTCTAGACTAAGTGGAGACTATGGTCAAAACACTTTTGGTTATGTAACAGCAGGTTATACTTTTAACGAAACTGTGCGTGTAGGTGGAGACTTCATCTATGGTGGAACTAAAACTGATCTTGTTGGATTTGGTGGAGATAAAATGGAAGCAGTTGCAAGAGTAAACTACAAATACTCTCCAAAACTTGACTTCTCAGCATTCTACTCATACCTAAACGTTGATAGAAAAAATGCTGGTAGCGCAGATCACAATACTGTAAGACTTCAAGCTCTTTACAAATTCTAAAAACTTTTAGCCTATCTTTGATAGGCTATTTTATACTTACAAATCTAAAATTATTTTAATATTATCAAATCTTTTTGATTATTAATTTATTTATATGTATTTTTATCTACGATGGATAGGTGTATTGACTTTTGCAATTATCAACTTCTTTTACCAAATGAATTTGTTTTTATCTTGATTATGATTTTAAAGTTTCTATTTTAACACTTTATATTAAAATATAATTTATATTTTTTGTGAAAATAAAAAATTAAAATATTATAAAACTGCACTTAAAATAACAAATCGCAATATAATATTTTTAATTTAGTTTATATTTAACCATAAAATATTTATGAATTTTTTATAACGAAAAGACTTATTAATATAAGAAAATTAAAAATATATTTTAATTTACAAAATCTTAATATTTAAATTATTAAATTTAATAAATCTTTATATCTTTATTGTTTAAATCTTTATAGGCTTCACAAGCTTGTAAATGTTTTTGATCACAAGCTATTCCAAAATACCTTTTTGCTGTTTTTATATCATTTTTTTCAAATTGATTATAACGTCCCAAAAGATAGCAAGCCTCTCCAAAGCCAAAGGAACAAGACTGTTTATAAAAATACAAAGCTTGATTTAAATTTTGCTTGATAAGCTCACCTTTTTCATATAAAAAACCTATTTTATAACATGCTCTAGGATCTTTTAAAGCACAAGATTTTTTATAAAAACTTAAAGCTAATTTTCCATCTTTTTCTTTTTCATAAAAAAGACCTACAGTATTACAACTTTGAGTATCATTTAATTTACATGCCTTGTTAAAGACTAAAATAGCTTCATTAAAAAAACCTTGATCTTGCATCAAAAGAGCTAAATTAGAACAAGCCTGTTTTAAACCTAATGAACAAGACTTATCATAAAATTTATAAGCTTTTTGCAAATCTTTTAAAACTCCTTGGGCATTCTCATACATGTAAGCCAAAGAAAAACAAGCTCTTGAATTTGATTTTTCACAAAGCTCATTGAAAATTTCATAAGCTTTTTTATAGTTCTTATTGTCATAAAATTTCAAAGCATTATCAAGATCATTAGAGAAAAGAATATTGAAGAAAATTAAAATTAAAAAGATCTTTTTCATTATTTTCCTTAAAAAGCATTATAAAATCTAATTTATAACACAATTTAACAAACAATATTATAAATAATCCCTTTTTTGGGATTATTTATTTTTTTGAGCAACTAATTGTCTTCTCATATAAGCAATTTTACTCTGAAGAGGTAATTCTTTTGGACAATTATCCTCACAAGCAAGCAATGACATACAACCAAAGACTCCATCATCATCGCCTACAAGTTCATAAAAGTCCTCTATAGTTCTATCATCATGAGGATCTTGTAAATATCTTGCTGTTCTTAAAAGCCCAGTTGCTGCTATAAAATCTGGTCTCATTAATTTCGTTGCACAAGAAGCAACACAAATTCCACACTCTATACAACGATCTAATTCAAAAGTTTCATCAGCTACTTCAGGTTCTATTCTTTCTTCAAGTTTTGAAATGTCAACTTCTTTATCATGATGTACCCAACTCTCAACTTTTTTACACATATCTTCAAACCATTCGCCAGTATTAACACTTAAATCTTTAATATGCCTAAAAGCTGGAAGTGGCATAAGCTCTATAACTCCATCAGGATAATCTTTAGTAAGAGTTCTACACGCAAGCTTTGGAACTCCATTGATCATCATCGCACAAGATCCACAAATTCCAGCACGACAAACAAAATCAAAACTTAAATCCGCATCCATTTTTTCACGGATTAAAGTAAGACAAACAAAAACCGTCATAAAAGGAGTCTCTTCGAGTTCATAAGTAACAAAATGAGGTTTTGAAATCTTACTCAAAGGATTATACTTAAAAGCTTTAATTGTTAATTTTCTACTCATAATCAACTCCTATTCTTTGGTTTGGTTTTTTATATTTTTCTTGTAATTCATAAGGCATTAAAGCTTCTTGAATTTCATAGCGTCCTTTGCCTTCAGCTTCCATTTTAGAACGGATTGCATCAACCTCTTCTTGACGTTTTTGACTTAAAGGATTTTCTATAATATTTCCTTTTGCCCCGTAACCTCTAAATGCTGGAGGTATTTCCATTTTCATAATGTCAAGATCTTCATACTCTACGCGTGGCAAAGTTTCACCTTCAACCCAATAAGTATTTGTTCTTTTCATCCAATTTAAATCATCTCTTTTTGGATAATCTTCTCTAAAATGTGCCCCTCTACTTTCTGTTCTTAAAAGTGCTCCATAAGCAACACATAAAGCGATTTTAAGCATTCTAGGAACTCTATAAGCTTCTTCTAATTCTGGATTTGCACAGTCTAATTCTTTATTATGTAGTTTAAGATCTAAAGATTCTTGATATAATTTTTCAAGTTCATCTACAGCTTCTTTTAAACCTTCTCCTGTTCTAAAAATAGCAACTTTTTCCCACATAATATCTTTCATTTTATTCTTAATTTCAAAAACATCAAATTTACCCTCTTTGTCAACCAAGGATTTTAAATATTGATATTCTTTGCTTAGAAAATCTTTAACGATATTTGTATCAATAACTTCACCATTATTTTTACAATAATCAGCAAAATAATCACCCACTATCATACCTGCAACAACAGTTTCAGCACATGAATTTCCACCTAAACGATTAAAACCGTGCATATCCCAGCAAGCTGCTTCTCCACAAGCAAAAAGTCCTTCAAGCCACTGACTTTCACCTGTTGGCTTGGTTCTAATTCCACCCATTGAGTAATGTTGCATAGGCAATACAGGAGCCCATCCTTTTGGTCCCTCATCAGCTGGATCTATACCATTGAAAGTTTTACAAATATCTTGAACATCTCTTAAATTCTTTTCAATATGAGCACGACCAAGGATAGAAATATCAAGCCATAAATGATCTCCATATGGGCTTTTAACCCCTTTTCCTTTGCGTATATGCTCCATCATACGACGGCTTACAACATCACGACTTGCAAGTTCTTTTTTCTCTGGTTCATAATCTGGCATAAAACGATATCCATCAACATCGCGTAAAATGCCACCATCTCCACGACAACCCTCAGTAAGCAAAATTCCACTTGGAACAATAGGAGTTGGGTGAAATTGCACTGCTTCCATATTTGAAAGTCTGCAAAGTCCTGTTTCAAGAGCAATAGCAGCTCCAGTTCCTTCGCAAATAACAGCATTAGTAGTTTGTTTATAAATTCTTCCATAACCACCTGTTGCTATCATAGTTCCTCTTGCTACATAAGCAATAAGTTGACCATTTGTAAGATCTCTTGCTATAACGCCTAAACATTTTTTACCATCATGTATAATACGCACAGCTTCCATTCTATCTATAATTTTTACTTGATATTTAATAGCCTCATTTGCTACACCATAAAGCATACAATGGCCAGTAGCATCAGCAATATAACAAGTTCTCCACTTTTTTGTTCCACCAAAATCTCTTGCATTAATAAGTCCGTGAGCTTCACTTTTTTCTTCTATAGTTGTTTTTTGTGCATTAATAACTACAGATCTTGGTCCTTTTTTAATTCTGGTCCAAGGAACACCCCACGCAGCAAGTTCTCTAACTGCTTTTGGAGCAGTTTGAGCAAACATTCTTGCTACTTCTTGATCGCAACCCCAATCGCTCCCTTTAACAGTATCTGCAAAATGCAAATCTTCATTATCTCCTTCACCCTTAGCACCATTTGCTAAACTTGCTTGCATTCCACCTTGAACTGCTGCAGAGTGCGATCTTTTTACAGGACAGATACTTAAAAGCGTAACACTTTGTCCACTTTTAGCTACTTCAATTGCTGCTCTAAGTCCAGCTAAACCTCCACCAACGATTAAAGCATCACTATATTGTATATTCATATTTTACTCCATCATAATTTTTTATCATTACACTTTGTATTTGTTGTTCTTGATAATTTTTATAACCGATTTTTGCGAAAGCTGCAAGACTTAAAAATCCTAAAACTAAAAAGAAAATACTTATAACCCATTTAGCAGTTTTAAGCTTTTTACGACTTTCTTTAGCATTTTTTCCTTCAAACCATCCCCATTTAACACAAAGTCTGTAAAGACCTATGCTACCATGAAGTTCAACACAAATTAACAACACTATATAAAAAAGCCACATAAAATGACTAATAACCCTATCTCCTGATAATTCTCCACTAATTTTATCTGCATTTGTGATTACAAAAATAAGATGTGCAGAACCCAAAAAAAACATTACAAAACCAGTAAATGCTTGAGTCCACCATAAAGTTGTATCTTGATGTTTTATGGTTTTAATATGAGTTTTTAAAAGCTGATATTGACGAAAATTGATTGGAAATTTTCTCATTGCCAAACCAGCATGAATAATAAAAACAATTAAAACACAAGCCGCAAGAAAAGAAGTGATATAACTCATTATTGGATTATCATAAACAAATTTTAATTCCAAAAAATGAACAACAGAGTTAAAAAAATCTTCACTCACTAAAATCGTAGATACAAAAAGCATATGCATCCACATAAATAATCCTAAAAAAAGCCCAGAAGCACTTTGGATAAAATCCAATTTTGCAGGAATTTTACTTTTTTTACCCTCAATACTTCTACCTAGATATCCTTCGATAAGCCAACCCATTTTTACTCCTTGGTAGTTTTAAAGAATTAAAAAAATATCAAATTATATTGTAACAAATCTTTAATAAAAATTAAATATTTATTTTACATTTTCTAAGATAAATATAAAATAACAAAGATAACATACACATTAATAAGCTTAAAATTTGACCCATACTTAAACCAAAAACAATATAACCCAAGCCAAAATCCGGTTCTCTATAAAATTCACAAAAAAATCTTGCCAAAGAATAAGCACTAGCATAAACAATAATCAATTCTCCATTAAAAATTTTTCTTAAATTCATATAATAAACAATTAAAAAAACAACAAAACCTTCAAAAAATGCTTCATAAAGTTGGGAAGGATGACGTAATACTCCATTAACATAAATTCCCCAAGGAACATCTGTTACGCGTCCAAAAAGCTCTTGATTTAAAAAATTTCCAATTCTACCAAATATATAAGCTAGCGGAACACTTAAAGCAACAAGATCTAAATAAATCCACATATTTTGTTTATATTTTTTACAAAATAAAAATGTAGCCACTAAAAAGCCAATGATTGCACCATGATAGCTCATACCTCGAATTCCTACGAATTCTCCGTTATAATAAGGATTAAAAATCTGCCAAGGATGAGTTAAATACCATAAAGTATTAGAATCATAAATTAAAATATATCCTAAACGAGCTCCTAAGATAACTCCTATTTCAACCCATATAAAATAATTATCTAACATTTTTGAGCTTATATCAATTTTAAATTTTTTAACAAAAAGTTTTGCCAAAAACAAAGCTATCAATAAAGATAAAATATACATTATTCCATACCAATGAACTTTTAAGCCAAATAATTCAAAAGCCACCACATCAAAATTTGAATAAATATTTTGCCATTTTTCCATAATTTATAAATCCAAATAAAAATTATAATTTTAAAAGAATATACCAAAAAAAATTTAATCTTGCTATAATTTCAGCTAAATAAGATTAAAGGTGAGTTGCTATGAAAAAATATATACTTATAACTATTTTTGCTATACTTTTAAGTGCCTGTTCTAGCACGAGTTCTAATTTTGTTAATGTTTCTTTGCCAAATTTCAAGCCTCAAGTGCCTACAAAAATTGAACCTATACAGTCAAATGTTAAAATTAGCCTAGAACCAATTAATATTGAACAAAATAATAACTATTCTGACTATTTTGAAAATTCTGTTCTAAAACTTAGAATCGAAAAAGAAATTGATCTTTTAAAAGAAAATTTAGAAGAACAAATAAAAACTATAGCGCTTTTAGCCGGCTATGAAATAGATGATAAGCAACCAGATTATAAACTTAAAACAACTGTAAATATCTATATCGAAGAAAAAGAAATACAACAAGCTAATGAACTTCTTGGGGGAGATTTTATTGATTCTAAACTAGGAATAGCATTTAAAGCTAATTCTGAATTTATTAATGTTTATGATCCTAAAAATAAAACAGATATGTCAAGCAACACTAAACTTGACTCTTTAATCAACCTAACCTATCCTATTAAAAGTGATGATGGAATAGGCATGTTTAAAACATCAATTAGTAGTGTTCCAACACAACTTAATAAAGGTTTAGAACGTCCAGCTTTTGAAATTGATAAAAGCTTTTTAGCTTTTTATAAACATTTTCTAAATACCTTATACTCTAATCTTCCAAAGGCACTAGATCTTGGAAAACCTTCTATAAAAGATACACAAGAATTTAATGAATTTAATACACAAGATTTTGAAGAGCAAAATGCTGATAAAATCGATCCAAATACCGATAATGATGAAGAAAAATATCCTCAGAAAAATGATGATGGAGTAATAATTTTTGAATAAATTATTACTCTAAATTTAAAGCTTCTAGCATAAAATTTTTAATACTATTTTGTTGATTTTTGATTTCAAAAAAAAGCTCAAAAGCAAAAACTCCTTGCCATAAAAGCATTTCTAAACCGTTTTTATATATTAAATTATATTTTTTGCTAAGCTTTATAAAAGAAGTTTCTTTATTGTAAATTACTTCAAAAGCATACTTACAATGACCAAAAACTTTTTCCAATATTTTTTTATCGCAAGCTAAACTATCATCACAAAGACCAGCAGAGGTAGTATTAATCACCATATCATAGTTAAAATCACTGATATCCTCATAAAGCATAGTGGTAAAATCTTTAAATGAATCAAATCTTGTTAAATTTCGATTTGCAATATGAATTTCTTTTATATTGTTATATCTTAAAGCATAAGCAATAGCTTTTGCAGTTCCACCTGCCCCTAAAATTAATACTTTATTTAAATTTTTAAAATCTTCAATAGCCTTTAAAAATCCTAAAATATCTGTATTATAAGCATAAATTTTAGATTTTTTTATAATTAAAGTATTAGCAACCTTGATATCTAAAATACTATTATCCTTAACATCTGCTATAGCAAAGGCTTCTTCTTTAAAAGGCAAAGTAATATTTGTGCCACTAAATTTTAAATCAATCAATACTTCTTTAAGTTTATTTTTATCTTCTAAATTATAGCGCGTATAAAGCGCATCAAATCCAAAATTTTTAATTGCATTATTATGCATTCTAGGGGATTTAGAATGCATAATAGGATTACCTATAACGCCAAAAAGTTTCATTTTAAAGTGAAAGAGAAAGCATCTTTTCCTATATCTTTACGAATTTTTGCAAGTTCATTAGCAATAGTATCTTTACTAAAAGGACCAATAAGAACTTTTGTAATTTCTTTACCGTTAATTGTAGTTTTATAAAGTTTATAATTATAACCTTTTTGTTTTACCGCCATAAGCTCTTTTGATTTTTTATCAACATTAGAAACTGAAAAAATCTGAACATATATTCCAGGAGTTAAATCACTTGAAGATTCTACTTTTGGATCAACTTTTTGAAAAAGCTCTTTTGGATCTTGAGTTTTAGGTTTTGATTCTTCTTTAGCTTTAGTAACAGTATTGTTCGCTGTATTGTTTTTAGAACTAGGTTTATTTTTTTCTATGTCATTATCTTTTGGTTGAGAGTTAACAACAGTTTTTTCCTGTTCTTGTGGTTGTGGCTGTATTGTTTGTGATTGCACAGGCTCTTGTGGAATGCTTGATATTAACTGATCGCTTGTATTATTTTCATTTATTGCGTCTTCACCTTGAATTTGTTTTTTTAAAATTTCAAACTGATCTTCAGCTGAATCTTCTTGAGTAATAGGTATGTTTTCAAAAGAATTTTGATTATCCATATTTTCATCGGTATTAATGCTTATCGGCTCTGAAGGCAATATATTTTTTTCGCTGTTATCATTTCCGTTGATAAGTTTCATTGCTATCATAATTACTAAAAATAAAATAACTAAAGCAATAACTCTTAATAAAATTTTCTTAATTTTCTCACTTTTATTGCTTTTGTCTAAAATAATATCATCAAATTCATTTTTTTTATTGTTTTCCATTTTTTTCCTTTCTTACATATGTTTTGACCAAGAAGTCCCACGTTCTTTTTTATAGACTTCATAAGGCATAATTAAAATATTAAAATCTCTAGGCAAATCAATAGTTGGAAAAACTCTCCACTCAATTGGCATTTTAGTTGCAAATAGTGCAGAAAGCCTAGATGCTAAAGAATACCCCTCTATCAAATCAGTATGTCCTTTATGGATATATAAGTGCAAATGTCCTGGGGTTTTAGTTTTATATGCTGTAAAATTAATAAAACCTTGTTCACGTAAAATAAGCTGCGCTCTATGCCAAAATCTCTCAGCATTAAATCCATTATAATCAAATACTATATTTTCAACTTTATTAGTTTTTGATATAAGATCATGTGCAATAGTAATTTTTTTCTCACAATGCTCTCTAATAAGATTACTAGTTAAAGGGGCATTAACTTTTTCAAATTTATCAAAAAAATATCTGCCACGATGTTCATATTTATTAACAATCTTATCTCTTTTAATATAATAATGACTACTTATAATTTTAATAAGCGATAAATCCATCATTGAAATCAAAACATAGCCTTTGTATAAATTGTAAATTTGCTTGCAAGTTCTTTAAGTTTTGCTTTTATGTTTAATTGTAAATCTATATTATTTATATCATCTAAAATATCAGCTATACAATTAGCAACTATTTGGATATCTTCTTCTTTAAAACCTCTTGCTGTTAAAGCTGGAGTGCCTAGTCTTAGACCGCTTGTAATAAATGGACTACGTTTTTCTCCTGGAACCGTATTTTTATTTGCTGTAATTCCAGCATTTGCCAAGGCCAAATCTGCATCTTTACCACTAAATTCACGATCTAAAAAACTAATTAATACTAGATGATTATCTGTTCCATCGCTAACAAGCTTATATCCTCTTTCTATTAAAACTTTAGCTAAAACTTGAGTATTTTTTATAATATTTTTGGCATAAATTTTCCATTCATCGCTTAAATTAAATTTAAATCCCACAGCTTTTGCGGCTATAATATTCATTAAAGGACCTCCTTGAATTCCAGGAAAAATTGCCGAATTTATTTTTTTAGCAATTTCTTCATCATTGCACATAATAATGCCGCCCCTTGGTCCTCTTAAGGTTTTATGTGTTGTTGAACTTACTACATGAGCATAAGGAAAAGGATTTGGATGTTCATTAGCTACAACCAAACCTGCAATATGTGCTATATCAGCAAACAAATATGCACCTACTTCATCTGCAATTTCTCTAAATTTTTTAAAGTCAATTATTCTTGGATATGCACTAGCACCGCAAACAATAAGCTTTGGTTTAACAATGTTTGCAATATGTCTTACTTTTTCATAATCTATTCTTCCATCAAGCTCAACCCCATAAAAAAAACTTTCATAAAATTGACCTGATGAACTTACTTTTGCTCCATGTGTTAAATGACCTCCATGACTTAAATCCATACCTAAAATCTTATCTCCTGGATTTAAAAGAGCTGCGTATACACCTTGATTAGCTTGAGAACCAGAATGAGGTTGAACATTTGCAAAATTACAATTAAAAAGTTTTTTACAACGTTCTATTGCTAGAGTTTCAATCTGATCAACAATTTCACAACCACTATAGTATCTTTTTTGAGGATAGCCTTCGGCATATTTATTGGTCAAAATACTGCCCATAACTTCCATAACTTCTGGCAAGGTAAAATTTTCACTGGCTATCATTTCAAGCCCTTCGCATTGTCTTGCTAATTCTTTATTAGTCAACTCATAAATTTCTTTATCAAAACATTCTAAACTCATGTCTTATCCTTTGTATTGGGATTAATTGGACGCATTGCTGGAAACAAAATAACGTCGCGAATTGATTTTTTATTGGTTAAAAGCATTACCAATCTATCGATTCCTATGCCCTCTCCTGCAGTTGGAGGCATACCATATCCTAAAGCATTTATAAAATCTTCATCCATCTCACAAGCTTCTTCATTGCCGTTATTTTTTGCTTCAACTTGTTTTAAAAACCTTTCATATTGATCAATTGGATCATTAAGCTCATTAAAACCATTAGCTAGTTCTCTACCGCAAATAAAAAGTTCAAATCTCTCAGCTATGTCTTTATTACTATCACTTCTTCTTGATAAAGGACTTATAGAAATTGGAAATTCTGTAACAAAAGTAGGATTAATTAGCTTATCTTCCACATAATGATCAAAAAGTTCTGCTTGCAAATGACCCAAATCTAATTTTTCATTTGCTTCAAAACCGTCTTGTTTTAATTTTGATAAAATTTTTTCTTTATTTTCTATAAGGTCTTCTTGTAAATTACCATATTTTTTTAAAGCTTCTTTATAAGAAATTCTTTCAAAAGGCTTTGAAAAATCGATCATATGACCATCAAATTCTATTTTAAGCTCTAAATTTAACTCTTTTAAAAGCATAGCAAATAACTCTTCTGTTAAATCCATTAAATCTTTATAATTATGATAAGCCCAATAAAATTCTATAGTAGTAAATTCTGGATTATGTGTTAAATCCATTCCTTCATTTCTAAAACAACGATTAATTTCAAAAACAGCTTCAAATCCTCCTACTATCAATCTTTTAAGATATAATTCTGGAGCTATTCTTAAAAATCTCTCAACACCTAAAGCATTATGAAAAGTTTTAAACGGTTTAGCATTAGCTCCTCCGGCAATAGGATGCATCATAGGAGTCTCTACTTCCAAAAAACCTTTTTTTTCAAAGAAAACACGAATTAAACTTACAATTTTAGATCTTAAATAAAAATCTCTTCTTACTTCATGATTCATTATCATATCAACGTAACGTTTACGGTATCTTTGCTCAATATCTGTTAAACCGTGATACTTTTCTGGTAAAGGAACTATAGCTTTTGAAGCTAATGTTAACTCTTGAACATGTATACTAAATTCACCCGTTTTAGTCACAAAAGGAAAACCTTTTACTAAAACAATATCCCCTACTTCAAGATTCTTTTTTAAAAAATTAAAATAATCTTCACCAATACTATCTTTACTAAAATAAATTTGCAAATTAGATTCATCATCTTCAATATTTGCAAAAACTGACTTTCCAGCAATTCTCAAAAGCTTTAAACGCCCAGCTATAGTAGAAAAAGAATTTTCATCTCTTTTACTTTCACTATCTACTACATAAAAAAAATGATTTTTAAATTCTTTAATACTCATTTCTTTTTTTAAAAAATGAGGATAAGGATTAATATTTATCTTTCTAAATTCATTTGCTTTTTCAATTCTTTGTTGTTCTAAAATATTATCAAACATTTATATCCTTGTTTTTGGCTTTAAATTACATTCGCTACAAATTCCATAAAGTTGCATTAAGTGGCCAGTAAGTTTAAAATTGTATTGTTGTGCAATTATAGATTGCTGCTCTTCTATTATAGAATTTTCAAACTCTATAATTTTTCCACAATTTTTACATATCATATGATCATGGTGTGGCTTATTCGCTAATTCATATTTCTTTCCAGCAGATCCAAATGATATAGAAGTTACCATTTGAGCATCTTCAAGCAAATTTAAAGTTCTATATACAGTAGCTATTCCTATATTTAAATTTGGCTCAATTTGTTTAATTTCCATATATAGGCTTTCTGGAGTATAATGTGTATCACTATTATATAAAGTTTTTAAAAGAATTTCTCTTTGTTTTGTGTATTTTAAACCACCTTGGCGTAAAATTTTTTTAAAACTCTCTAATAAAACATCATATTCTATATTTTCAACTAGCATTAAATTTTTCCTTTAAAGCATTATTTGAATCAAATTCCTCTAAATTTTTATTCATTTTATCAATAGATGCTTCCGTTAAAGGTTGATTCATAATATAAGAACCTACATTTTTTAATAAATCTAAAGTATAGCTATTTTGAGCAAAATTATTTAATTTATCATTTAAAAAACTTATTTTAGAAATACAAAAGACAAAAATAGAAAAAATTAAAAATATCTTTGCTGCGCCAAATAAGAATCCCCCTATACGATCAACAAAACCCAAACCACTCCATTTAATAAGTTTTGAAAGAAAACTTCCCAAAATTAAACAAAAAACCCAAAATAAAACAAGAATAACCATAAAACCGGCAAATGAAGCTAAAGATTCATTTTCTATTTTATAAAAAGTATTTTGAATTAGCTTAGTGGCTTCAGCAGAATATTTAGAAGCTATAAAAATACCTCCAACTATTCCAACAAGTCCAAAGACTTCTTTAAACAAGCCATTTAATATACCCTTAAGACCTAAAAGTAAAGTAAATCCTAAAATAAATATATCAAACCAATAAAAATTCATAAAAATCCTATTCTAAAAAATCTAAAAAATTATTTTTTAATAAAAATTCTATAATAAAAAAATAAATATTTAATCAATAATTTTTGGCACAATAAAAAAATGATCTTGACAACTTGGAGAATGCTTAAAAACTTCATTAATTATATTGCTATTTTTAACCTCATCATTTCTAAAAATAATATTGTTTTTAATAGGACTAACAGAGGTTTCTAAAGAATCTAGGTCTATCTCATTTAATTTTTCAACAAAATTAACAATTTCACTTAGCTCAGAAAGAAGTTCTTTTCTTTTTTCATCTGCAATTTTCAATGCACTCAATCTTTCAAGCTTTTCCAATAAATTTTCATCAATTTGCATAATTTAATCCTTTAAAAAAAGCAGTTAAATTTTTGAATTATATCACAAATATTCTTAAATAGTTTAAGAATATTTAATCTAACTAATGATAGAATGCTAAAAAATTGTTTTAATAAATTAATTAAGGATAAACAGTTGAAATTTCAAAACAATCTCAAAACAGAAAATTCTAGTATTCAGGAAAATTTTTTTAAAACATTTATTCATAGTGAAAGATTTTTTAAAAAATATAAATTTTATATTTTAATAGTTATTATATGTTTATTAGCTTGGTTCATTGTTTCTATTATCAATAAAAAAATCGAAGAGAAAAATATTAAAGAGAATAATCAGATATATTTAACTTTAATACAAAATCCAAATGATGATAAAATCGCCTCTAATTTAAAAGAAAAAAATATAAATCTTTATGCTTTATTTTTAATCAGTCAATTAAATAAAAATAACACAGACTCAAAAATCATTGATCAATTAAAACAAATAAGCCAAACTTCCAAAATAAATTTTTTAATAAAAAATATTATAGATCTTGAACTTCATCAAAAATCTTTATTTTTAAAAGACTATTCTAAGATTTTAGAAGCTTATAGCTTTTTAGAACAAAATAAAATTGAAGAAGCTAAAGTTTTATTAAATCAAATTAAAAATAACTCTGAATTTAAACAAATTGCAGACAACTTAAAACATTATCAAGGTAACAACTAAAAATGAAACATTTAATCTTAATATTTTTATGTATTTTTTTATTTAGCGCTTGTAGTACAAAAAGACAATATTTTAAGCCAGATCATATCAATAAAGATCTTGATAAAAGCGAAAGCTTAAACTCAACCATTATTGATTGGAATATCTTTGCAGCCAAGCTTAAAAATAATCAAGCGATCTTTAAAAATCAGGGTGTTATTAAAAATTTTAAACTTGAAAAAAATTATATGTTGCTCAATATGGAAGATAACGAGTTCTTCGTTGCTGATAATGATGGAAATTTAAAAATTTACAATCTCCAAAACCAAGAAGTTTATTCTTACAAATTTGATGCAAGTGTTGTAAGCATAGCATCAAATGGGGACGATATGGCTTTAGTATTAGCTAATAATACCATTGTTCTTTTAAATAGAACGCTAGGAATTAAATTCTCTCAAACACTGAGTCCATCTATAGCCCAAGATAATAGAATTGCTGCTCCTATTTTTTTAGACAATATCATAGTATATCCGACTTTAGATGGAAGAATTATTGTTATTTCAAAAAATGATTATAGAATTTTAAAAGATGTAGTCATTTCTGCTGAAGATTTTTTTAATAATATCATTTATTTAAATGTTGCAGATGATAAACTCATTGCCGCAAGTGCAAAAAAAGTTATAGTTGTAACCCAAAATCAAACTTTTTATTTATATGCAGATATTAAAGATATAGCTGTAAATCATAATAATATTTTTATATTTGATAAAGACGGAAATATTATTAAGACAGATTTAAATCTAAAAAAAATAACAGAAAAAAAACTTGAATTTGCAATATTTACAAAAGCAAATATTTACAATGATTATTTATATATATTCGAAAAAACTGGATATTTAATAAAAAGTGACTTAAACTTAGATAAAATGGAAATTTATGAATTAAATAATGCTGTTGATAAAATGTCATTTATAGACAATAGGGCATTTTATTATAATGATAAAATTTTAAAATTTAAATAGTTTTTTAACTTAAAAATTTCTAGAATTTGCAACTAGATTTTATAAAGGAATATAGAACTTATGATTTTATGTGATATTGGCAACTCTAATGCAAATTTTTTAGATAATAATAAATACTTTTCTCTTAATATTAAGCAATTTTTAGATTTTAAAACAGAACATAAAGTTTTTTATATTAATGTTAACGAGCAAATAAAAGATCATCTCAAATCATTGCCTTATTTTATAGATCTTGAGCCCTATTTTTCTTTTGATACTATATATCAAGGTTTAGGAATTGATAGAATCTCTGCTTGTTATACAATAAGCGATGGGGTAGTAGTTGATGCAGGAAGTGCAATAAGTGTTGATATCGTTTCAAATTCCATCCATCTAGGTGGTTTTATACTACCAGGGATTAGTAATTTTCGTAAAATTTTTTCATTTATTTCTCCAAGATTAAAATGCGAGTTAAATACCCAAGTAAGCTTTGATGCTTTTCCGCAAAAAACTATGGATGCTTTAAGTTATGGCGTTTTTAAAGGAATTTATCTTCTTATTAAAGATGTTGCCAAAAATAAAAAAATCTATTTTACCGGTGGAGATGGAAAATTTCTTGCTAATTTTTTTGAACTTTCGATTTATGATAAACTTTTAATTTTTAGAGGAATGAAAAAAGTTCTTCAAGAAAATCCTCAACTTATTACTAATTAATGTTACAAAAATACTCTTATAGCAATGTTATTATTTTATTTAATTTATTTATAAAATAAATTAAACTAAACTTTTATTAAAACTTATCCAAACAATAAGGAAAAAAGTGAAGCAGGAATTTGACGTATTAATTATTGGAGCTGGAATCTCTGGTGCAGCATTATTTCATCAACTTTCAAAATATACAAACATTAAAAATATTGCTTTAATAGAAAAATATAATGCGCCAGCTAGCTTAAATAGCAAAAGCACAAGCAACTCTCAAACTATACATTGTGGCGATATCGAAACAAATTATACTCTTGAAAAAGCAAAAAAAGTAAAAGTTAGTGCTGATATGATTATAAAATATGGGCTTTTACAAAACGCTCAAAATAAATTTATGTTTTCTCATCAAAAAATGGTTTTAGGTGTAGGAGATATTGAGTGTGATTTTATAAAAAATCGCTATGAAGAATTTAAAGAACTTTACCCTTATATCAAGTTATTTGATAAAGATAAAATAAAAAATATTGAACCAAAAGTCGCCCTAGACTCAGATGGAATAAATACAAGAAAAGAAAATATTTTAGCCATTGGAGTTGAAAAAAATGAAATTTTTACTACAGTTGATTTCGAAAAAATGAGCTATAGCCTTATTGAGCAAGCTCAAAAACAAAACAAAAATACTTCTGTAATTTACAATCAAGAAATTGTTCATATAGAAAAAAAAGATGATATTTTTGTTGTAAAAAGTTCTGACTTTAAAGAATATAGAGCTAAATTTGTAGTTGTAAACGCTGGAGCACATTCTTTGTATCTAGCACATAAAATGAATTTAGGTCTTGACAAGTCTTGTTGGCCAGTTGCTGGAAGTTTTTATCTTACAAAAAAAAGACTTTTAAATGGAAAAGTCTATACTGTTCAAAACCCCAAACTTCCTTTTGCAGCACTTCATGGAGATCCTGATTTGATGGCGGATATGAATACACGTTTTGGTCCAACTGCTCTTGTTATACCAAAATTAGAACGTTATAAAGGCTTAAAATCTGTACCTGAATTTTTTGAAGCATTAAAATTTGATAAAACTGTTTTAAAAGTATGTATAAAAATGCTAAAGGATCCAACAATTCGCAATTATATATTTTATAACTATCTTTTTGAGATTCCTTTTATTAATAAAAAAATATTTGTTAAAGATATAAGAAAGATTATTCCTTCTCTTAGAGTAGATGATATTTACTATGCTAAAGGTTTTGGAGGAATTCGACCACAAGTTGTTGATAAAACCAAAGAAGAACTTATGCTAGGAGAATCAAGTATCAATGATATACCAGGTATAATTTTTAATATGACCCCAAGCCCAGGTGCAACAAGTTGCTTATATAATGCTCAAAAAGATACAAAAATAATATGCGAGTATTTAGGAACAAGTATTAATGAAGATCAATTAAATTCAGAATTATTAAATTAAAAGGAAAATCTATGACAAAAAAAACAAAAATCGTTGCAACAATAGGTCCAGCAAGCGAAGATGAAAATATATTACGTCAAATGATAATCAATGGTGTTAATGTTTTTAGACTTAATTTTTCTCATGGAAGTCATGAATATCATAAAAAAAATTTAATGACAATTAGAAAAGTTAGCCAAGAGCTTAATATAAGAGTAGGAATTCTTCAAGATATTAGCGGACCTAAAATTAGAACCAAAGAATTAAAAGAAGCTTTTGAACTCAAAAAAGATGATAGACTTGATTTTTATAAAGAAGAAATTCTTGGAGAAAAAATCAGTGATAAGCATTATAAAATTAGCATAAATCATCCAGAAATTCTTGATATGCTAAAAATCGATGATTATATTTATCTTTATGATGGTAGCATTCGTGTTAAAGTATCTCGCATTGAAAAAGACTACATACAAACAATAGTTGAAAATGATGGTTTTTTAAATTCTAATAAAGGGATTAATTTTCCAAATACAAAAATTAATATTGATGTTATCACTCGCAAAGATAAGGAAGATTTATTTTGGGGTATAAAAAACGAAGTGGATTTCTTAGCTATATCCTTCGTTCAAAATGCTCATGACATCAAAGAGGTAAAAAAAATATTAAAAGATAATAATTCAAAAATAGCTATTTTTGCAAAAATAGAAAAATTTGATGCTGTAGAAAATATAGATGAAATTATAGATTCAAGCGATGGTATTATGGTAGCTAGAGGCGATCTTGGAATAGAAGTTCCTTATTATAAAGTTCCAAATATACAAAAAAGAATTATTCAAAAAGCTAACAATGCTAGTAAACCAGTTATCACTGCAACGCAAATGCTTTTTTCTCTTGCTAAAAGCAAAACAGCTACAAGAGCTGAAATTTCAGATGTTGCTAATGCAGTTTTAGATGGAACTGATGCAGTAATGTTAAGCGAAGAAAGCGCTATTGGAATAGATCCTGTAAATGCTGTTGATATAATGAGTAAAACTATTATAGAAATAGAAAAAACTTACCCTTATAATAAATTTAATACTTTTGATTATATTGATGACACAGATAAAATTATGCAATCAAGCACTCATTTAGCAAAAGATTTAAAAGTAGATGCTATATTTGCATTAACAAGTAGCGGAAAATCAGCTATTAAGATAGCAAGATATAGACCAAATATGCCAATTATTGCCATAGCTCATTCTGAAAAAACTTTAAATTTTTTAAGTATTGTTTGGGGGGTTAACCCTGCTATTTTGGTTAACAAAAGTGAAAATCTTAATGCTTTGCTTAAAGATTCTATACGCTCAAGCGTTCAAAAAGGTTTTATAGATAAAAATAAATGCTACATACTAACCGCAGGTTTTCCAACTGGAGTAGAAGGATCAAGTAATCTTATCCGTATACTTAAAAAAGAACAAATAGCTCATTATCTTGATTAAAAATCAAGATTAATTTTTATAAGATATATTGGCTAATTCTTGTAAAGAATAATCTGCTATTTTAATATAAGAAAATCCCTCTTCTTTTAAAAAATTTAATAAAATTTTTTCCATAATTTGAGTGCTCTTAATAATTTCATCAGAAATTGCAAAACTCATCTGCTCAATTCTTTTTGGAATACAAGCCAAAATTCTAGTTTCTGGAAGATCTCCTAAAATTTCCATATACTGTAGAGTTTGAAGCATTTCAACTTCATGAGCACTTCCACTCCACTTAATTTTATTGGGCATAGCACAATAAGGGAAAAAAAATACTTCTCCGATATTTGAATCATCAGCTGAAATGCAATCAAGTATAATTACCTTATCATATTTGGCGATAATATAACTTAATTGCAAAGCCAAAGTTCCTCCATCAACAAAATCTAAAATATATCCATTTGGATGAGAAAATTTATAATTTTTTTCAAGCAATTTACAAAGATGAACGCCTAAACCTTCATCTGCAAACATAATATTGCCTATCCCAAGAATTAAGAATTTCAATGTTTCTCTTCTTTTACAAACTTATATCCACTAATGATAGCATCTATAGCACCATCTTTGCCTTTAATTGCATTAAAAATCGCCATGTAAATATGAACTGGTACAAATATTATAATCACCCACATCAAAATTCTATGATAAGTTCTTACATCAGCTAAACCACCCATTGCAGCTTCAAGAGGTCTTAAAATATTATATAGCAATCCCCCTAAACCCTCATGATAAGTATGGGTATAAAGAATAAGTCCAGTTAAAATAATACCTAACATCACAAGATAAAAGAAAAAATAGGTCACAAACTGTAAAGGATTATAAACTCCTTTTAAATGAGGGTGTTTTCCTAAAAAAATATAAAATTTTATTTGTTCTATCCATAATTTGACATTAAAAATATCCCACACACTTCTACGTTCTTTTGCGCTTACCTTGTCACAAAAAAATAAATATATCTTAAAAATAATACAAGCAATCAAAACAAAACCCACTGCTTGATGAACTAAACGGTATTTTGCCTGCATAAAATTAACAGGCTCACCATTGCTAATTGGAGTTTGAAATACATAAGAAAGATAATATCCCGTGCCAATAAGTATTACTATCGCAATAGCTCTTACCCAGTGCGTTAAACGCAAACCTATGCTAAATTCGTATTCAGCTTTTCTTTGCAATCTTTCTTCCTTGTTTTGCATGAAAGCCTCCTTATAAATTGACATTCACTTTATATTCACTTAAATTATTACCTTTTGTATCCATAACATGAACAGCGCAAGCAATACAAGGATCGTAAGAGTGAATTTTTCTAATAATTTCAAGAGGTTGTTTTACATCAGCAATTTTTAAACCTATTAAACATTGCTCATAGCTTCCACCTACTCCTTTAGCATCTTTTGGACTTGCATTCCAAGTTGATGGTACTACTGCTTGCCAATTTTCAATTACACCATTTTTAATACGACACCAATGACTTAATGTTCCACGAGGCACATGACCCATATAACGGCCTTTATACTCTTTAGAATTATCAATTACATATGGAGCACAAGTACTTTGATCTACCTTTAAATTTTCTACCAAATTATCAAAAGCTCTTAAAGTATTGTTTGCCACAATTTTTGCTTCTATACAGCGTGCCGCTGTTCTTCCAAGCGTACTAAATATAGCATTTAAAGGAAGTCCTGTTTCTTTTAAAAACTCATCTACAACAGGGACAACATTTTTATTACCCTTAGCATAATTAACCACAATGTTTGCTAAAGGTCCTACTTGCATTGGCTCCCCATCATATCTTGGCGCTTTAATCCAACTATATTTACCTTTAGTATCAAATACTTTAGAGGTTACTTTATTTCCATGATGATCTATACTTTCTCCATCTATAAGTCCTGTATAATTTGGATTTGTTTTACCATCATAAGGATGTAAAGCTTCATTATCTGCATACCAAGAATGCGTTGCCTCTTCTGTAATTTTATCTTCATCAACTTCGTAAACTTTACTCAAATCACCATTTTTAATAATACCGCTTTCAAAAAGCCATTCATCTCTTCCAAGTTGAAATTCCTTAAAAGTATAAAGATTGGAAACACCTATATCATTTAAAACGCTTGCTTCGTTTGCATAAGCTTTAGCTGCCATAACAAGATCAGGATAATAAGCACGATTAACAAAATCCGCAACCTCTTGGAATTTGCTCATATATTCACCCATTCTAGAAGGAGATAATAAATCCATAACACAAGTTACCCCTCCTACAGTTAAACTTTGAGGATGTGGATTTTTTGCACCAAAAATTGCCATACACTGAGCAATTATCCTTTGAATTCTTAAGCATTCAAGATAATGAGAAAGAACTATAAGATTTTCCTCAGGGCTTAAACGATAGGTTGGATGACCATAATAAGCATTAGCAAAAGGTCCTAAATTTCCTTTATCTACAAAAGTTTTAAGTCTTTGTTGCACCTCTAAAAGTTTATCTGCACCTGTTGCATAAGGATTAGATGTATAATTAAATGCAATATCACTAGCCTTTTTTACATCGGCACTTAAAGCACTTACAACATCTGCCCAATCAAGCCCATGAAGTTGATAAAAATGCACTATATGATCATGTAAAAATAAAGCAGCATTCATTAAAGTTCTAGTAAGTAAAGCATTAAGTGGGGGAGTAATTCCCAAAGCATTTTCAACAGCAACAATACCTGCTTTATAATGAGAAAAAGTACAAACTCCACAAATTCTTTGAGTCATAAAGCCAGCATCTCTTGGATCACGCCCCTTAACAATAACTTCTATACCACGCCATAAAGTAGAACCTGCATAAGCTTCTTTAACTATATTATTTTCATCAACAACGACTTCAACCCTTAAATGGCCTTCAATTCTTGTAATCGGATCTACGATAATTTTTTGATTCATTATTATTCCTTGTCTTTTTGTGTAGAAGATATTATAGCATGTGCTGCAATCGCAACACCAGTAAGAGTAAGAACTCCTATGCCAATTTTATCAGAAATACTATCAGCACCTAAACCAAAAACTGTATCAAATTTTCGACTTGCCATAGGCTCTTCAAAAGGACCCATAGTATCCCAAAAATCAGGCTCTGAGCAACCTATACAACCATGCCCTGCTTGAATAGGCCAAGAAGTGTGCTGATTAAATCTTTCTCTTGAACAATTATTAAAAGTATAAGGACCTTTACAACCTACTCTATAAAGGCAATATCCATTTTTTGCACCTTCATCTCCAAAAGAATGGACAAATTCTCCTGCATCAAAATGTCCCCTTCTTTCACAAAGATCATGAATTCTTAAACCATAAGCCCATTTTGGTCTATTATAGACATCTAAAGATGGGAGTTCGCCAAAAAGTAAATAATGTAAAACATTACCTACAATATTTTTCTCGCTAGGAGGACAACCTGGAATATTAATAACAGTTTTATTTGTTACTTTAGATAAGGCTTTAGCATTACTTGGATTTGGTCTTGCTGCCTGAATTCCCCCAAAAGATGAACATGTTCCTATAGCAAAAATAGCAAGAGCATTTTCACTTGCCTCTTTTGCTATTTCAAATCCACTTTTACCTTTTGGACCTATAGTTAAAAAATATTCTGTATCTCCGGAAGGAATCCCTCCTTCTACCATTAAAATATATTTATTTTTATGCTTAATGATAGCATTTTCTAAATTCTCTTCAGCTTGCCAACCTGCTGCTGCCATAACGGTTTCATGATATTCTAAAGAAATATAATCAAAAATTAAACTATCAATAGTTGGTGTATCTGTTCTCAATAAACTCTCTGAACAACCTGTGCATTCTGCCATATGAAGCCATATAACAGGAAGTCTATCAGCTAACTCAGCAGCACGAGCTACCATAGGAGTAAAACTTGCTGGAAGAGCCAAAAAAGCTGTCATAGCTGCTGCCCATTTCATAAAATCTCTTCTAGTAAAACCTGAGTTTTCCAAAGCTTTTACAATAGAATTATTGGATTTTAAAGAAGGAAGTTTTTCAAGCATTTTTAAACGGAAATCAATTTCTTTATAATCAATCATCCTTATTCCTTGCATAGTAAATTTATTTAATTATAAATATATAATAAAATAAAGAAATTTAAATTTAAATTAAATTTTGATTTATTATTTATAATATTTTTTAAATTAAAATACTAATTTTATTTATAAACCCTTTTTTAATTTTCTAATCAAAAATCTCGCAGGATGTATGTCAGAAATAAATCTTTTAAAAAATCCTAAAGGCTCTTCATTTATCAGAAAACAAATATATCTAGCAGCTAAAATACTCGTACTAAAAGCTCTTGAACCGTGTGCGAAATTCAAATAAAGATTGGGAATATTTTTTCCAGTTTTTTGTTCTTTATTTTTAGTCCATAATAAATTTTTATAATTTGCTTTATAAAACTGCTCATCATAAGCTGGACCTACTATGCAAAATCTATCACTTGAATAAGATCTAAAACCAACTTTTGAACCTACAACTACAGCCTTTTTAGCATCTTTTAGAAATTCGCTCACTTTTTCTATATTTTCTTTATCATCTACATTTTTAGAAGATAAACTTTCATCTAAACGATCATAACTTGCTCCAATTACTTGTATATCATTTTTTATAGGGCAAATATAACCCTTTGAAGACAAAGGATATTTGATATCTAAAATAGGTTTTAGATGAGTAACTTGACCTCTAACCTTGCTTAAATTCATCCCATCATAATTTATAAAATCTTTGGTATCTGATCCTAATGCATAGATTAAAATCCCAAAGCCATCTTTTTTTTCAGCATCTTTAAAACTAAGTGAAAAAAGTTCATTATCAAATTCATAATTTAAAAATTCATGATTAAAATAAATCTTAGCATTGCTTTTTATAAAAAGTTCTTTTACAATTTTTTTAGGATCTATAACGCCACCATCTTCTAAAAAAGCTTGATTATCTTTTATAGCAAATAAAGGATTATCTTTTTGACTTATAAATCTTTGTTTCATCAAATCATTATGAGCAAATTCAACTACTCCATTAAAAGACAGATTAAGAATTTGCCTATAAAAACGACTTGCTTCAATAAAAGATTCTTGAGAGAATTCTCCCAAAGAAACATTAGGCTTTAAAATTAAAGAACTTAAAATCCCGCTTTCATTGCCACTTGCACCCAATCCTAAAGAAGATTTTTTCTCAAAAATACTTATATCAAACCCTCTTAAACTAAGTTCATATGCAAGCAATGCAGCACAAATACCTGCACCTACAATTGCAACTTTTTTATTTTTTACTTTTTGATCAACTTTTAAGAAATAAGCTTCTTTATCTTTGATTAAATAACCTTTAAAAAAAGCTCTAAGCATTTCTCTTTTTCTAAAGCCTGAAATTTTCTTTGTTTCAAAACCAAAATTTTCAAGATTTTTTCTTAAAAAACTCGAAGCAGAAAAAGTGCAAACTTGGGCTTTAAAATTGGATAATCTTGACATATTAAAGACAAGTTTTTCATCAAACATTTCTTTATTTTTACTAGGTGAAAAACCATCTAAGTACCAAACATCTGCCTTAAATTCAAGATCGCTTAAAATATTAGCATTGCCAAAAACAAGATCTAAAAAACAATCCTTAAAATAAAAACGATAATATCCCTCTTTACATTTTGGATAAAACTTTAAAAATTCTTCCAAATATTCTTTAAATTCATCATAAAATCCTAATTTTTTATAAATTTCCCTTAAAAAATCTTTTTCTATATAAAAACCTTCTATGCTTATATAAAAAAGTTTTTTAGGTCTTTTTGTGGCCTTTAAGAATCTTTTCAAAGTAAGAAAAAAATTTAAACCTATACCAAAACCTAATTCAGCAATCACAAAACTATCATTTTGTGTAAATTCAAAAGATTCACTGTAAATATATTTACTCTCATTTAAGCCATCTTTAGAATTAAAATAAAAATCATCAAAATCTAAAGAAAAAGGAGTATTATCTTTAAAAATAATTTTAGCTTTTTTCATTTTCTTTAGCGATTGTTATAAAAATAACTCTCCACTCCATCCACTATACCCTTGGCTAAAGTATCCTGAAAACTCTTATTTGCTATTCTTTTACCTTCGCTTGGATGGGTAATATAGCCTATCTCAATCAAAATCGCTGGCATTTGTGCTCCAACTAAAACCCAAAAAGGAGCTTCTCTTACCCCTCCATCAACAACTTTGTATTTTTTTCTTACTTGAGAAAGAATATTTTTTTGAACATCTATAGCAAATTTATTTGAAGCAATAATTTTTTCACGATTTAAAAAATTTAAAATACTTTGTTTTGAGAAATAATTAATTTCTTCAAAATCTCCCTGATTTTCTTTTTCAGCGGCTTTTTTGCTTCTTTCGCTTCTTGCTGGACTCAAAAAGAAAGTTTCAACCCCTTCTGCACTTTTAGCTTTTTTTGCATTAGGGGCTGCATTTGCGTGAATTGATATAAATAAATCAGCTTTTTTATCATTGGCAAATTTAGTCCTATCTCTTAAATTGATAAATTTATCTGTACTTCTAGTATAAAGAACTTTATAGCCTTTTTTCTTAAGTTCATTACCAAGTTTCAAAGCTGTGCTTAATACTATATTCTTCTCTTTTAAAGTGCCCTTTTTATCACTTAAAGCACCACTATCTTTTCCTCCATGTCCTGCATCAATCACTATCAGTTTTTTAGATCTAAAATTTGAATTCAAAGCACTCTTATTTGAATTAGTTTTTGTAGTATTTTTTGCAGTTTGAAAAGCTATCATCAAAGTTTTATCACTTAAATCTTGAGTAAATTGAAATTCTTTTGGTCCACTCAAAACTATACGGATAGTTTTAGGATTATACTGTGCTACTGTGATAGTATTTTGCTTAAAACTAAAACTTTTACGTGATCCTTCTAAAACTCCTTTAAAACTTATAATTTGTCTAAAAACATTTTGTTCCTTTGAGACAAAAGAATTTATCTCTTTTTCATCAATATCTCCACTTAAATTTAAAACTACCCCATTTAAAACTTTATCTACATCTAAAACATAAAGTGTTTCTTCTTTTTGATTTTTTTTATCAATTGGTTTTTGATTTTGTTTTTTTTCTAAGGCCTGAGATTTTATTTCTTGCTTATTTATTTTTTTTTCTATAGAAACTTCTTGTTTAATTTTTTCTTGAACTGAATTTTTTTTGATTTCTTTTTCTTTTTGCGAAATTAAAATGCTTAATTTACTTCCGTCTAATTTAAAACTAATAGGAAGTTTTTCTTTAGCATAAACAACAATACGCGTCGTTTTAGGATTATACTGAGAAATTACGACATTATAGTTATTAAAATCATACTTTTTTCTTCCACCTTCTAAAATAGCCTCAAAATCAATAATGTAACGAAAATTATTCTTTTCATCTAAAACAAAGTTCTTAATATCTTCCTTTTTTAAATTTGAATTAAGAATTAATTCTACATCCTGTTCATTTTTTTTTGAAGATAAAATATAAATTTTATCTGTTTTGATATTGCTTTTAGAATTAATTTCTTGAGTGTTTTTGCTAGTATTTTTTGTTATATTCTTGTCTATTGTTTTATCTTGCTTTTTATTTTGTTCTTTTACCTGAACTTGTTTAATTTGATTTTCTTTATTTAGAGAATTTGATGTTTGAGTAATTTGAGCATCATTGTTTAAATTTGTTTTTGATGATGCTTTAGATTTTTCATCTTTAAGTTTTATAACAATTTCTCTTAAAGCATTAATAACACTTTGTTTAACTCCACTTTCTTCTAATTCGCTAGCATAGGATTTATCATCTAAGCTTAAAGCATTTGAGCTAATAATCAAACGTTTTAAAACTTCTATTTTAGATTTTTCATCATCTTTTATTACGCTTTGTATATAAAGACTTTTGAGTTGATGATGAAATTTAATTTGTTCTTGATTATTAGAATTAATAAAATTTTTATCAAAATTTGATAATTCATTTTCAAAAGCACCAAAACAAAAATTAACAAAAATAAAAAATAATACTAAAATTTTAGTCATTATTCTCCATTAACAAGTTTATCTATAAGCTCTTTAACGCTTATTAATTTTTCTAAACGATAACCATTAGCACCAGTAAAAAACAATCCTGTTTCTTTTCTTCCATAATAAGCATCAAAAAGTCTATCAGCTATACAATATCCTACCTTTGTAGCTTCTTTTCCTCTTTCGCAAGGAGAAACACAATTGCTAACACAATTAATTTTTGGACCCATTCTTTTTTCAACCAAATTAAGCAAATTAGTTTGTATACCCCTTGCTGGATAACCTACAGGTGATTTTATAAGTTTAATATCATCTTCTTTACACTCAAGCAAAACATTTTTAAATTCATCACTTGCATCACATTCAAAAGTTCCAATAAATCTTGTTCCCATTTGAACTCCACTTGCACCAAGAGAAAGCATTTTCTCAATATCATTTTTATCCCAAATTCCACCAGCAACTATGACAGGAAAAGAACCCCAATTTTTTACTTCCTCTAATACAGGAGCAATTAGATTTTCAAGCTTATATGCAGGATTTAAACATTGTTCATAAGTAAAACCTTGATGTCCTCCACTTTTTGGTCCCTCTAAGATAACAGCATCAGGCAAACGATTATAACGCCCAAGCCATCTTTTGCAGATAATTTTTAGAGCTTTAGCAGATGAAACAATAGGAACAAGTGCTACATCTGGAAAATCTATAGTAAATTCTGGCAAATTTGTAGGAAGACCTGCTCCTGAAACAATAACATTAAACCCAACTTCACAAGCATCACGCACAATCCTAGAATAATCATTACTAGCACAAAGTATATTGCACCCTAAAGGTGCATCTTTACAAATTTTTCTAGCATTATCAATTAAAGCCTGCAATCCTTTACGTGAATAAAAATTTTCACTTCCATAAGGTCTTGAATTAAATTCTTTGCTTACATATTGTAAATTTCCATAATATCCCGTTCCAACAGATGAAATAATTCCAAGTCCCCCATTTAAAGATACAGCTGAAGCCAATTTATCCCAACTTATACCAAGTCCCATTCCACCTTGAAAAATGGGATATTTTATAGTATGTTTTCCTATTTTCAAAGGTTTAAAACTCATTGAACTACCTTTAATTTTGCAAATTTTCTCTTACCAATTTGTATAACGTACTCGCCTTTGTAAAGTTGCATTTGCTCTTCTTTGGTTTTATTTCCATTAATACTTACTGAATTAGCCAATATGCTCCTTCTTGCTGAAGAGGTTGAATTCTCTAAACCACAAAATACCAAAGCCTTAGCAAGCCAAATACTTTCTCCTTTAAATTCAAACTCTTCAATTTCACTTGGCAAAGCATTAAAGCTATGAATTTTATCAAATTCTATTTTTGCATTATTTGCTTGTTCTTTAGAGTGAAAACGTTCTACTATTTCTAAAGCTAAATTTTCTTTAGCTATTTTAGGATGAAGTTTATTATTTTTAATATCTTCTTTTATTGATTCAAGCTCAATTAAACTTTTCTGACTTAAAAGCTCATAATATCTAAACATAAGTTCATCGCTAATGCTTAAAATTTTAGCATACATATCATTAGCTTTTTCTGTAACTCCTATATAGTTATTTAAACTTTTGCTCATTTTATTAATGCCATCTAGACCTTCTAAAAGAGGCATCATTATAACAACTTGTTCTTTATTTGTATTGTAAATTCTTTGTAGAGTTCTTCCCATTAAAAGATTAAATTTTTGATCTGTTCCACCCATTTCTATATCATTTTTAAGTACAACACTATCATAGCCTTGAAGCAAAGGATATAAAAATTCACAAATACTAATAGGACTTTGTTCCTTAAAACGTTTGGTAAAATCATCTCTTTCTAGCATTCTAGCTACACTGAAAGTTGAAGTAAGTTCAACCAATCCGCTTGCTCCTAATTCATTTAACCAAGTAGAATTAAATTTAATCTGAGTTTTATCCTTATCTAAAATCTTAAAAACTTGCTCTTCATAAGTTTTAGCATTTTTTAAAACTTGCTCTTTATCTAGTTTTTTTCTTGTTGCATTTTTACCGCTTGGATCTCCAATTTGTCCAGTAAAATCACCAATTAAAAATTGAACTATAGCCCCGTGTTTTTGTAAAAAGGCCATTTTATTTAAAACTACGCTATGACCTAAATGCAAATCTGGAGCAGTTGGATCAAAACCTGCTTTAATGAAAAAATTTTCACCCTTTTCATAATAGTTTTTAATTAAAATTTCTAATTTTTCTTCATCAATAATCTCAGCACACCCTCTTTTAACTTCGGCTAAAATATTTTCCATATTCATAATTTTTCCTTTATTTTATACCCCAGCTTTCTTTATATGCATCATTCAAAGATACAAAATCTAAAATTTTACAATGAGTTTTTAACCTATCTTTGATAAGCTCAGGATCAATATTATCTAAAAATTCTATTATAATTTCAAAATAATCGACAATAGAATTTTTTTCATTAAATAAATTAATTTTTAATAAATTTACTTGCATTTTAGCAAGTAAAGCTAAAAATTCAGCTAAAGCTCCTTTTTTATTTTCCAAAGAAAAAAGGAGCTTATAACTTTTTGGAATCTTAGCATCCCATTTTATAAAAACCATATCTTTGTTTTCTTCAAGCATTTTATCAGCTCTTTCACAAAATTTATGATGAACCATAGCATTTCCAGAATGAACAAAAGCCATAATAGAATCACCATATTTTGGATGGCAACAATAATCAAACTCTATATTTGAAATCTTATGATTTGAATAAAGAATAAAATTTCCTATCTTTTGCTCTTTAATCTCATATTTATCAAACCAATAAGATTTTTTTGCGTATTTTTTAAGTCCATTGACAATATCTTGTAAATATACCTTATCATTAGAAGCTTGTCTTATTCTTCGTTTTAAATTTTCTTTTTCAATCCAGTTTTCGATTTGATTTTTAGAAGTTCCAAAAATAAAACATAAAATATTAATCACATTAATAAGATTAATTTCTCTAGATTTTTGTTTACAAAATTCTCTTATGCTAGCTTTTGCTTTCCCAGTTTTAACGCTATCAATCCAAGAGCAACGATAAAATTTTTCATCACTTGTTATAATATGTACAATATCACCGTTTTTAAGTTCTGTTAAAAGCGGAACCTTGATACGATTTACATAAGCACTTTTTGCATGAAGTCCTATTTTAGTATGAATTTCATAAGCAAAATCAAGAGCTGTTGCTCCACGTGGCAAAGTAAAAATTTCTCCTTTAGGAGAATAAACAGCTATATCTTCAACATATAAACTATCTTTAGCATATTCATAAAGCTCTATTGCGCTATAATCTTGCGAATTTAATACCTCATTTGAAGAAAGATCATTAATCCAATCAAGCTTAGGTACAGCAACATTTCCTTCTTTATATCTCCAATGCGCTGCTATTCCATATTCTGCAATCTTATGCATATCAAAAGTTCTAATTTGAGCCTCAATAATATTTTTTGTATCAAATAAAGTTGTATGTATTGTTTGATATCCATTTTGTTTTGGTAAAGCTATATAGTCCTTAAAACGAGAAATTAAAGGATTAAAATGCGTATGCAAAATTCCCAAAGCAAGATAGCAATCACTTACTTTTTCAACTAAAATTCTAACACCCAACAAATCTAAAACCTCTTCAATTCCTATACCTTTTCTTTGCATTTTAAGATATATAGAATAACTATGTTTAATACGTTTTTGTATTTCAAAGCTCCCTTGTCTAAAACCATTATTTAAAAACAAAAGCTCTATTTTGGAAATAAATTCATTAAGACCAAGTTGCATGTGTTGATTATTTGAATTAATATAACGACTAATTTGATTATATTCATCTGGCATTAAATATTTAAAACTTAAGTCTTCAAGATGGTTCTTAATACTTGAAATTCCAAGTCTATGAGCAATAGGAGCATAAACAACTAATGTTTCTTCGCTAATTCTTTTTTGTTTTTCACTTCTTAGGACATCTAAAGTAAGCATATTATGAAGTCTATCACAAAGTTTTACAACCAAAACTCCAACATCTTCTATACTTGCTAAAAGCATATTTCTAAATGTTAAAGCTGACTTAGTTAAATTTTGTTTAGACTTTGAGCTAATCAGATTATCTTCTCTGATTTCAATAATTTTAGTAAGGCCTAAAACAAGTTTTAAAACTTCTGAACCAAATTTTTTTCCCAATTCTTCTTCTGTGCAGTAAGTATCCTCGATTACATCATGAAGTAAAGCAGCGATTATACAAGATTTATTACCACTTAAAAATGCTACTAAAGTTGCCACTAAAATAGGATGAACAGCATAAGGTTCCCCACTTTTTCTTGTTTGTCCTTCATGATAAGTTATACAACAATTTACCGCTTTTTCTAGCATAGAATCAGGTTTAAAAACACTATAAAGAAGTTCTTTTGCCTCCTCAAGATTTTTACAATTTTTAACTTGTTCTATTAATCTTTCAAGCAATAATTCTTCATCAACTAATTTCAACTAAACCCTCTAAGGTAATTTTATCATTTGCAATTTCATATAAAGCAATATCTGTTAATTTTACTTTATTTTTATCAAGTTCAACTAAACAAGTAGCACCATTAGCTAATTGTTCTGCTCTCTTTGCAACAACTAAAGATAATTTATAGCGATCATTATTCATTTTCTTTAAAGCTTTGGCAGTAATTTCTTCAATTCTCAACATTTTTATCCTTTAATTTTTAACTATAGAACAAAGACTGATATCGCCTTGTATTATTTTTAATAAATTTCCTTCTTTAAACATATTACATACTACAATAGGTAAAGCATTATCTTTTGCTAAGGCAATCGCAGTATCATCCATTACTTTTATATTATCTTGCATTGCTTCATCATAACTTAAAGTATTTAAAAACCTAGCATCTTCAAATTTATTAGGATCTTTATCATAAATCCCATCAACTTTTGTTGCCTTAATAACCATATGAGCATCAATTTCAACAGCTCTTAAAATGGCTGTTGTATCGGTTGTAAAATAAGGGTTTCCAGTTCCTGCAGCAAAAATCACAACACGACCTTTTTCTAAATGTCTTTGAGCTCTTCTCATAATATAAGTTTCACAAAAAGCTTCCATTTGTATAGCACTTTGAACTCTAACATCAAGTCCACAACTTTCTAAGGCTTCTTGAATTGCTATAGCGTTTATAACCGTTGCAAGCATTCCCATATGATCAGCACTTGTCCTTTTAATAAGACCACCCTTAGACGCAGAAACGCCTCTTATTATATTACCGCCTCCTATAACAATACCAACTTCAATTTGATTTTGAATTAAAGTTTTAATTTCTGCGGCGATGAATTTTAGAATAGAATTTTCAATTCCAAAGCCATTTTCTCCAGCTAAAGCTTCTCCTGAAAATTTTACCAAAACCCTTTTTTTATCTTGATGCATTTCTCCTCCTTAAACTTATAAAATTATATTTTAACTTCTATTAAAATTAGCTAATTTAAACTAATAAGCTCTAGCGGATTAATATGAAAATTCTCTTGAGTAACCTCAAAAGTTAAATCATTCTTAATCCTTCCAACCACAGATCCTTTTTTAACATTTTTTCCAACTTTAATCGTTGGTGCTATTTTATCTAAATGTGCATAGATGGTATGAATGCCATTATTATGTTCTATGATAACCACCCTTTGAAGCATAGAAGTGTCTTTAGCAAAAACAACTTTTCCATCTAAAACACTTCTAACTGTTGCATCACTTTTTGTACTTCTTAATATTACATTTTCATTGAAAATTTTTATATTGTATATGGGATCTAAATAATTGCCAAACTTTTGCTTTACAGTAAAAGAATCTAAAGGTGCTATAGTTTTTTTTCCAGTATATTTTTTAATATTACCACTTTGATAACTTGAACCAAGCTGTCTAATAGTTTGTTTATTATTTGAAGGCTTTGATTTATTATCCTTTGTCTCTTCTTGCTTTTTGTTTTGAATGATTTTTAATTGATTTAAAGTTTTTCTTAATTCTTCTTGCTGGGCTTGCAAATTCTCTAATTTTTTAGCATAAATACTTCTATCGGTTTTTTGTTTATTAATTTCATTAAGTTGATTTTGTTTTAAAAGTTGCAACTTAGCTATTTGATCATTATAATCTTTAAGATTAAGATTAATCTTTTGAATTTGAGCTTGTTTGTTATCAATAAGACGTGTTATATCCTCATAATCTTTAGAAAGCTTAAAAATCTCTTCGCTTAAAACCCTATCAAGACCTTCTAGAACCTCAAAGGCCATAAAACTTTCTTTACTCTCTATATAACCTTGAGGGATAGGCAAATCATAGGCAAAATCTTTGGCCATTAAGACTATAAGTTTATTTTCCATTAAAGCCTTGCTTTTGAGTAATTCTTTATTTTGAGAGCTTAAAGTTTGAAGCTCTTTATTTTGTGCTTTTGCATTAGCCTCTAACTTATTTGTTTGTAAATTTAAAACTTGAATTTGATCACTTAATTCTTTTAATTTTTTTTCTCCACTTAAAATATCATTTGCCAAATCTTCGAGTTTTTTATTAAGTTGTTCTTGAATTCTTTTATTGCTTTCCAAATTTTTAGTTTTTTCTGAAATTTCATTGGCAAATAAACCCAAAAAACAAAAAAAGATAAAAAAGATTTTTCTCATTTTTTAACTCTAAACATAACAGAATTAACACAAATTAGACAAATCAATAAAGTAAAAATAAAAATTCCACCTAAATGTAAAATAAAATTGATTTTAGGTAAAATAAGATCTATAGACTTTAAACTTTCTTGTATAAATGAAAAATTATAAATTTGTGTAAAAAATATAAGCAAAATTAAAAATGCGATCAAACAATCAATTAAAACGATTTTATAAAGCATAAAAGATCTAAACCAAAATGGCGCACCAAATAAGCACATAATTTCAACTCTTTGCGTATGCTCATAAAGCCATATTCTCATCTGTTTTAAAAATAACACAAATGAAAGTAAAATAATAATACACATAAAAAACCAAAATACCACTTTAATAAGAACAAGTAAGGAATATATTTTATCATGAGTTTTTGAAAAAGTTTCAACCTTATTAATTCCAGGTATTGTTAAAAGAGTTGTTCTAATTTGCATCAACTCCTCTTGAGTTGGGAGATAATCAAGCTTAAGGGTATAAAACTTTGGCAAAGAAGCTCTTAAAATTTTTAAATTTTTATCAGAAATATCATTTTTAAGTCTTTCAATAAGTTTTTTAGGATCTAAAATTTCTACTGATACAACTGATGGTATTTTAGTTTTAATTAAATTTTGACTTAATTCATTAGAACTAGTTACTATAATATTATATTCTTTGTTTAAAACTTGTTCATAATGCTTTAAAGTAGCGTTAGTTAACAAAATAAATTCAAAAGCAAACATCATAAAAAGCAAAGGTAATATTAAAGATAAGTGGGTTTTAAAAAATTTCATTCATTTTTCCATTTTCTATATTAAATCTTCTATAATTAAGTCTTAAATTGCTTGGAATTCTATGTGTAACAACTACAACACAAGTTCCCAAAAGCTCCCTAGCTGATTTTAAAAGAGTCCAAATAATATCAGATGAATACTCATCAAGATTTCCAGTTGGTTCATCACAAAGCAAAAGCTTTGGATTGTGAGCCAATGCTCTTGCCATAGCAACTCTTTGTTGTTCTCCTCCTGAAAGCTGATCTGGTTTTTTATCTGCCTTAAAGGTTAAATTGACATGTTTTAAAAGCTTAGTTGCTTGTTCTTGACATATTTTTTTACTATAACCTTTTATCATGAGAGGAAGCATAACATTTTTTTCAACACTAAATTCTTTGATTAAGCGATAATCTTGAAAAATAATACCTATTTTTTGTCTCAATTTAAGAAGTTCTAAATTTCCTATTTTTTTCATACTGCTTCCACAAATTTCAAGTTGACCTGAAAGCAATTCTAAGTCTCCATAAAATGATTTTAAAAGTGTACTTTTGCCACTTCCACTTTTTCCAGTAATGAAAACAAAGTCATCGTCTTTAAAAGCAAAACTCGCCTCTTTAATAACTAGCTCATCATAACCTAAAGATAATTTTTGTGCTTTTATAAGGTTAGACATTAATTTTCCTTAAAAATAAAAAATTAAAATATATTATTTTGCTTTATTTTCACTTAAAATTCAAGAAAATAATCTATTTTCATAGTAAATTATTTTTTTAAATTCTTCTATAGCTTTTAAATTCTCTAAAGTTTTAAAAGGAGCTTTAAATACAAAATAACATTTATCTCCTAAAAAAATATAGGCATGTTCAGGTTTATTAAAAGCTCCAAAAGCTATTTTTACAACTAAAGAATCTGAAGTTATATAAAAATTTTCAATATGAAGAAAAAAATCTTTATATTTAAATGTTTGATTTTTAAAATTACGCAAAAGCTTTAACTGCTCTTTAGAAAAATGAATAGATTGTAAATTAAAATCTATAATACTTCTTTCTTGATCAAAAGAATTAAGATTATAAACAATTAAATCATAAATATTTTTATTTTGTTTTTTCCATCTATCCTCGTATTTACTCGAAATCTCCAAATCTTCATTCTTTTTTATATCAAATTTTGGATTTTCAAATTCTAAAAAAATTCCTAAACTATAATTAAAATATTCATAACTATCTGTTCTAAGTTCAAATTTTCCATTACTTTTAAGCACTCTAGCACATTCTTTTGAAAAAGCTTCACTCATTACCCTACGATGTGGTTTCTTATCCCATGGAACAGGAAAATGCAAAAAAATCTTATCAATACTTTGTTTTTGCAAAACGCTCAATAACAACCTTGCATCACTTTGTATCAATAAAATATTATTTATTTCTTGATTTAAAGCAAGCTTAGCAACCTGTTCTATAGCAGGAGTATATATTTCTATACCTAAAATCAAAATATCTTGATTAGTTTTAGCCTGATAAAGCAAATGTCTTCCTGAACCAAAACCTATTTCTATATAAATTTTTTTATAATTTTGTATTTTTTCTAAAACCTCATTAAAATCATATGCTATTAAGGGAATTTTTTTATCTAAAGCATTTTTCTTAAAAGCAAAAGACTCACTTACAATCTCGTTGCAAAAATTTTCTTTAAAACACAATAAAGCTTTTTGCAAATATGTTATTTTAGATGGTTTAGAATGCTTATCAGCCTTAATAATAAAAAATTGATTATCTTGCTTAACTTGTAAAAAAAAACTTTCTTCTTCTACTTTTGTAAAAATCAAGATAACATTTTCATTATATGCTTTCCATAAAAACTCTACTCCATTGCTACAAAAAGGCAAAGTTAATTCTTTGATGGATTTAGCTTTAAAATTTGGCATTACTGTGCTGCTTTTACTTTTTTAGAAGGTTCAGACTCTAAACCTTGATTATCAATAGAAATAACCTCATAAGTATATTCTACTCCAGGCAAAGCTTTAATATCTCTAAGTTTTTTTTCTTTAAGACCTTTAAAAATAGCAGTACTGCCTCCACCATATCTTTTTACCATATATTCAACAGCCCTATTATCATTATCTATCCACTCAACCTCGATTGCTCCATCTTTAATTTGTGCAAGTATGATACTTGGTGCCAATGGATCTCCTAAAGTCTTTCCTTCTATACCATTTTTTGGCATAGGGCTTTCAAGTCCATCTTTATCAACTATAGTCACTTTATAATATTTACTTTTATTTTTTCCATTTACAATATCTTCATAGTTGTTTTCTTGAGTTTTTGCTAGCAAAGTATAAGGCAAAAAACTTGAACTTGTAGAATAGATCTTATAATAAGAAAAATCTTTATAATCACTTTTATCCCAATTTAAAAAAATTCTATTTACCTGATCAAAACTAGCGCTTAAAGAAGTAATTTCAGGTGGTAAAGCTTTTGAATTTGAACTTAAAATATCACTTGGCTCACTCATCACACCATCAAAACTAAGTGCAAAAATTCTATAAGAGAAATTTTCATTTGGTTTTAAATTATCATCTATATATTCTGCGTTTAAACGATTTTTAACTTCTGCTATTTTTTTAAATTCTCCCTCTCCATCTTTCTTTCTCTCAATGATATAAGAACTTACTCGCAAATCAGGATGAGGACGCCAAATAAGCTTAATACGATTAGGCAAATTTGTAATAGCTTCAACAAAAGGAATTTTTTCAAGACGTGGCATAGTGTAAACTTCTATCACTTTGCCTTCTTCAGAAATATGACCTTGATCATTAAAACTTCTTAAACTATAAAAATACTTAGTCCCGGGATTTAATTTTGTATCAACAAAATGAGTTTGAAATTTATCTTTAATCGTAGCAATAATTTTAAAATTTGGCTCACTATCGCTAGCACGATATAAATAAAATCCGGCTATATTTTGATCATACAAAGGATCCCATTCAAAGCCTATGCTACTCATTTCACTTATACTTTTTAAATTTTCTATTTTTGGCAAAGACTCATTAACTAAAATTTCTTTTGCTTCTACAGTATTAAACAAAAGAATTAAACAAAGAAAATAAAACTTGAACTGAAATTTTTTCATCTAATTCTCCTAAAGTATATTTTTTAAATAAAACTTTTTTAAAATCATCCATCAAAGGAGCATTAATTAATAGCATTTCCTTTGTTCTAGGATGGATAAAATATAAAATGTAAGCATGAAGCATAACCCTTAAATCATTTCTACCTTTATATCCATATAAATAATCTCCTAAAATATAACGATTTAAACTTGCTAAATGCGCTCTTATTTGATGAGTTCTTCCTGTAAATAACTTTGCCCCAATTAAGCAAAATTCATCATTTATCATTAAATTTACAAAAGCACTTTTTGCACTTTTTGCACACGTTAATTCCTCATTTATAGCTATTTTTTTTATCGGATTACTAGGAGATCTCATTAAAAATTTTTGTATTATTATTTTATCTTGTTTTAAGGGTAAGTTGATTAATGCAAGATAAATTCTCCCCATTGATTTATCTTTTAATTGTTCGCTTAAAATTTTATGAGAATAATTATTTTTTGCAATAACTATTGCCCCACTTGTTTGCTTATCCAATCTATGCACAAGACCTGCTCTAAGTTCACCTCCTAAATTTGAAAGGGTGTAATTTTTTTGCATTAGCCAATCAACCAAAGTGGCCTCTTTAACACTTTTTGCACCATGAACGACCAAATGAGGAGGTTTATTTAACACAACTACATCATCATCTTCATATAAAATATCTATATCAAAATCTACATTGTATTTAAGATTTTTTTCTTGCAAAATTACTTCTTTAATATCAACCGTATCGCCTATTTTTAGTTTAAAAGAATTTTTAGTTTGAATTTTTTTATTAACCAAAACATAACCATTTTTAATGAGTAAAGCTACTTGATTACGACTTTGTTCTAAATTTTTACTTAGAAAAATATCTAAACGAATATCATTACCTACTAAAAAATTCTGCATTATTTTTTCAAACCCTTTGTAAAATTAAAGAATTTTAACATATAATTCAATATAAAAAACTATAAGGTTAATTTTGTTTAAACTAGATAGACGTATTTTAACACATTTTGATTATATTCAACCTATTTTAATTTTGCCTATTATACTGATATCATTTTTTCTTGTATTTGAAGCAAATACTTTTCTAGCCGAAAAACAATTTATTTATACTTGTGTGGGATTTTTAGCATTTAGCTTTTTCTTTCTTTTGCCACTTAGAAAGCTAATATGGCTTATTCCTGTATTTTACTGGCTTAATATAGCCTTACTTTTAAGTGTAGATATTTTCGGTGTTGAAAAGCTTGGAGCTAAAAGATGGCTTGAAATTCCATTTACACATTTTACCATCCAACCTTCTGAAATATTTAAACCTTTTTTTATTTTAATGCTTGCTTATCTTATTCATCAAAATCCACCATCAAGAAATGGTTATAATGTAAAACAATTTTTAAAATTAAGTTTTTATATACTTTTACCTTTTTTACTTATCACAAAAGAACCTGATTTAGGAACTGCCACAATATTACTTATCGTTGGATTTGGTGTGCTTTTTATTATAGGAGTAAATTACAAAATTTGGCTAAGTATTTTTTTAGCATTATCTTTAAGTTCTCCTTTAATTTATACCCATTTTTTAAAACCATATCAAAAACAAAGAATTCATGATTTTTTATCAGAAAAACCAAGTTATCAAGTTATTCAATCAATGATAGCCATAGGTAATGGGGGGCTAACCGGAAAAACTTACGAAGAAGCTACTCAAACCCATTTTAAATTTTTACCTATTTCTACAAGTGATTTTATATTTGCATACATGATAGAAAGATTTGGATTTTTAGGAGGACTTTCTTTAATCATACTTTATATTTTACTTATACTTCACCTCTTAAGCTTAAACTATAAACTCAAAGAAGATTATTTTGCTAGAGTTGCTATTAACGCTGTTGCACTTTTTATTTTTATTTATGCAGCAGTTAATATCTCTATGACTATAGGTTTTGCACCTGTAGTTGGAGTTCCCTTGCCATTTTTTAGTCACGGCGGAAGTTCTTTTACAACTTTTATGGTTTTTTTTGGAATTTTGCAACACTTAATTACTTTTAGATTTTTTTGGACACAAAAAATTAAAAAATAAAATATTTTTAAGAAAATTTAATTATAATTACAATCTTTAAATATTTATAAGTTTCGGATTTATAGCTCAGTTGGTTAGAGCAACCGGCTCATAACCGGTTGGTCGCAGGTTCGAGTCCTGCTAAATCCACCACATTTTATTAATTTCTATAAACAGAAATTTTATAATCCTTATACTTATAATCTAACAATTATTTTAATATAAAACATCTGCTATATAATATTAAAACAATTAAAACAGTTTATTCAATTATGAAAACTATTTTAAAAATTTATGATAGAAGTTATTTTTGAATCTAGTATTTAAAAGAATAATGGTGGTTAGAGGCAGAATCGAACTGCCGACACGCAGATTTTCAGTCTGCTGCTCTACCGACTGAGCTATCCAACCACTTTAAAAATTTTTCATAGAGTGTAATTCTATCTTTTTATCTTTAATATAACTTTAAATTTAATTTTTATTTTTATTAAAGTTTCAAAAGCTAGAATTATAAAATTTTAAAATAAAAATTTTATCGAGGATTTCTTGAAACAATTTGGACTTGATAGACGCACTTTTAAAATATTATTAATTGGTTATATTATCATTGCTTTAATAGGAGCTTTGCTTTTATTATGCGATTGGGCTCATACAAAATCTATTAGTTTTTTAGACGCTTTTTTTATAAGCACCTCAGCTGTTAGTATGACGGGGCTTGTGACAAAAAATATCGCTACAGATTTTACCGTATACGGACAAATTATTATTTTAGCTCTTATACAAATTGGTGGTTTAGGCTATGTAGGAATAGGACTTTTGGTTTATATTTTAATCAGAAAAAAAGTAGGTTTTGATGGAAAAAATTTATTAAGAGAAACTTTACTTTATCCTTCTATGGATGGATTATTTAAATTTTTTAAAAAAGTTTTATTATTTATTCTTGCCATAGAATTATGCGGTGCTATTTTGCTAACCCTACGCTTTGCTTTAGAAATGAATTTTTCAAAAGCTTTGTGGTTTGGCCTATTTCATTCTATAAGTGCATTCAATAACGCTGGTTTTAGTATAATCAAAACAGGACTTATGGATTATAAACATGATTTAGCTATAAATTTTATTATTACAACCTTAATCATTATCGGTGGATTGGGATATTTTGTTTTAATCGAACTTTATTTTTTTCAAAAAAAACGTTTGCAAAATCTTAGTTTACATGCTAAAATTGTTATTATTGCAACGGTATTTTTAATTTTATTTTCGACTTTCATTATATTTACTTTTGAGTATTCTAATACTAAAACAATTGGAAATTTTTCTTTTTTTGATAAATTGCTTGCTTCGTATTTTACGGCAATTAACTATAGGACAGCAGGGTTTTCAACACTTGACTTAGGTGGCTTAAGAGATGCCAGTTTATTTTTTGGTTCTTTATTTATGGTGATAGGTGGAGCACCAGGAGGAACTGCTGGAGGAATGAAAGTTACAACAATAGTTGTATTATTAGTTTATGCTTATTGGTCTATTAAAAATGGTCGTGTAAGAATTTTTAATTATGAAATTCCACAAGAAACTATCAATAAAGCTTTTATTATTGCCATTGGTTCAGCTGTTTATATTATTGTATGCGTAATTTTACTTTCTTTATTAAATCCAGATATTCGTTTCATTACTTTATTATTTGAAACTTCTTCAGCATTTGCTACGGTTGGAGTTTCAGTAGGAGATGGCGGATCGCTTTCTTTAAGTGCTTTATTAAATGAACCAAGTAAAATTATTTTAATTGTTTTAATGATAAGTGGAAGAATAGGTGTCTTTGCATTTTTACTTTCTGTATTTAACAAAGATAAAACAATGTATATTAAATATCCAGAAGGAAGAATAAATTTATGAAAAATATTACTTATGGGATTATTGGACTAGGAAAATTTGGATCGGTTGTAGCTGAAGAATTAATTTCTCAAGGGCATACTGTTATAGTTGCTGATAAAGACGAAGAAGCTTTAAAAAATATTCAAAATTCTACTAATTATGCTTATATTCTAGATTCTGCCAATACCACAGCTTTAAAAGAAGCTGGTTTTCACGAAGCTGAAACTGTCATTGTGAGTATTGGGGAAAATGTTGAAAAAAGTATTTTAACCTTAATGGCTCTTAAAGATATAGGGGTAAATACAATTATTGCAAAAGCAACTTCTACTATGCATGGACAAATTCTTTCAAAATTGGGAGCATCAAAAGTCATATATCCTGAAAAAGAAAGCGCAAAAAGACTTGTAAAAGAATTTCTTTTGCGATCAACAGATTTTGAAATTTTTGACCTATCTGCTAATACAATTCGTGCTATTAAGATGATTGTAGATGATAAAATAGCAGGAAATTCTCTTAAACATATAGCACAAAATATGAAAATAATTGCTTATAAAAAATCAAATGGAGATTGGGAAATATTACCAGATCTTGAAACAATTATTGCTTATAGTGGTGATGTTATAATTTTACTTGGAACAAATAAAGAATTAGAGAATTTTGAACATTAGAAAAAAAGCTTAATAAAATATGGTAAAATATCTCTTATTAATTAAAATTTAAGGAGATAAAATGTCAATAGCAATAGTCTATGGAAGTTCAATGGGAAACACAGAAGGCGCTGCAAATACAATCGCTTCAAAACTTGGAATAAGTGATGTTTTTAATATCAGCGATATTGATGCTGATAAAATTAATTCTTACGACAAAATTCTTTTTGGAACTTCAACTTGGGGAAGCGGTGATTTACAAGATGATTGGGATAGTTTTGATTTTTCAGCTTTAAAACTCTCAGGTAAAACTGTAGCTGTTTTTGGTATGGGAGATAGCGAAAGCTATTCTGATACATTTTGTGGAGCTATGGGAAAACTAGCTGAAAATTTAAAAAATGCTGGTGCAAATTTAGTAGGAGAAGTTTCAACCGATGGTTATACTTTTGAATCAAGCGATGCAGTAGTTAATGGTAAATTTGTTGGACTCGCACTAGATAATGACAATCAAGAGGATCAAACAGAATCAAGAATTGATGCTTGGATTGAACAAATTAAACCTTATTTTTCTTAATTTAAATTTAAAGTTTGCTTTTTGCAAACTTTAAATTTATCCAGTATATAATTTTACAATACTTCTTTATCTAAAAATGTATATTTTAAAGATATAAATTATTTATTTTATTTAACATTTTTCTTTCAATTATAAAATTTATAATTGAAAAATAAATTCTAGTTTAAATTTATAAAACTTATCAATTATTAATAAAATTCTAATTATTTTTCAATACCGCATAAAATATAATTTTAAAATCAAACATTAAAAAATTATAAAAAACTATTTTGTTTTTCTAAATTCATAAAAAAATCAAATAAATCATTTGCTTCTTTGATGCTTAATCTCATGCAAATATTATTTAAAAATTTTATCTTTAATTCTTCAAAATTTAAAGGATTATCAAAATTACCTTTATTGATAAAAACATCTTTTTGAATTATATTTCCATTTTGCAAGATAGCTTCTAAGTGACCTGGAAAATATTTTGGAAAACCTTGAGATTTTCTTTTTTTATAAGTAATTTTTTTAGCAAAATCAAGCACTTCTTTACGCTTTAAATTTTCATAAGATTTAAGAGTAATTTTGCCATCAAAAAATCCCAAAGCCATTAAAAAAGGCATGGAAAATTTAGCCTCATAAGTACTATTTGGAGTATATTTTGCCTCTAAAGGATCACAAATAAAAGAAACAGCAACCTCATCTACAAAACAACAAATACTTTTAATTTCATCAGCCTTTAAGCCATCATTTTTTAAAGCAATAGCACAATCAATTAGTCCATGAGCAAAATGACAACTTGGATAAGGTTTTATTGAAACTTGCATAGTTTGCCAAATTTCACCCAAAGCCTTATCAAGCTCTGTTTTATCGCATTCTTGTTCTATGCCAAAACATTTAAAGATATTATCCCTACCCTCAAAAACACTCAAAGGTCCGCTCATATTATTCTTAGCAAAATGGGCGATCATAATCCCATTTTTAATAGCATTAGCTATATGCAAAACCTTAGAATTAGAACCATTGGATAAAAATTCATTAATCCCACTTGCAAAACTTCCAGCAAGTCCCAAAGCATTAATGATTTGTTCTTTGTTTAGATCTAGCAAGATTGCGCTTGCACTTGTGCTTGCAAAAATTCCAGCAATAGCAGTAGTATGAAAACCACGCTTATGAAAAGTTCCTTTACTTGCAATACCTACTCTAGCTGCAATTTCCCAGCCAACAATAAAAGCTTTGATAATTTTTTGAGCCTCTTTGTTAATATAAAAACCATAACTCAAACAAAGCGGTGCTAAAATCGCACTTGCATGTAAAATAGCTTCTGTATGCGTATCATCAAAATCTAGTGCATGAGAAGCAATACCATTAAGCATAGCAGCATATATAGGATCTAATTTTTGCTCATTTATCCATACAGGAGTATTTTTTTCTGTACTTAAATTTTTAAAGGTTTTAAAAGCATTCAAAACACATTCTTCATTACTTGCTGCTATAGCAGTTCCAAAGCTATCAAGCATAAGCTCTTTAGCTCTTTGAACAACAACATCAGGAATATTTTCATATCGAATGTTTAAAATAAAATCTGCTAAAATTTCGCTATAAAACATAATTTTCCCTATTTTAAAATAGCACTATTTTTGATTTTTGCTAAAAATTCATCTACAAGTTTTGGTGCATATCCTACATAAGTTGTCGCATCAAGCAAAGCATCAATTTCTTTTTCTTTTAATACTTTAGATACTCTTTTATCAGCAAGCAAAACTTCCTTAAAAGTTTTTTGTTTTTCAATGCCTAGCATTGCATTTTCATAAACGATTTCATGAGCATGTTGTTTTCCATAATGATCGCTTAATGCAAACATAATGCGCTCTGCTAAAACAAAACCATTAAGAGTGTTTAAATTTTTGAGCATCTTATCTTTTTTTACTTCCAAATCACTAAGAGCAAATTTCATATTTGCTAAAACCACAGAAAGCATTAAAAACATTTCAGGCAAAAGCTTCCACTCCATTTTCCAAACTTGACCATCTCTTTCATGTTCATGTCTTTCTATATCGCTTAAAATTGCTAAATTTGCTTTAAAAGCATTGCTTGCAGTAACAGCATTTTCACTTATGGCAGGATTTCTCTTATGTGGCATAGTGCTTGATCCTACTTGACCCTTGCCAAAAGGCTCTGCAACTTCATCAATTTCATTATGAGAAAGAATTAAAATTTCATGGGCAATTTTATTAAAGGTTGCATTGATATTACCTAAGACAAATCCAAGCTCTATAAAGCGATCACGTGCACTTTGCCAAGAGATATTAGGAGTTTCAAGTCCTAAATTTTCTAAAGTAAGCCTTTCTACTTCATTACACTTATCGCTTAAACTTGCCTTAGTTCCTACAGCACCTACTATACTACCAACATAAAGTCTTTTTTCAAGTTCAAGTATTCTTTCAAAATGACGCTCAAGTTCACTTAACCAAATAGCGACTTTATGCCCAAAGGTGATAGGCAAAGCTTGAAGAGTTAAAGTTCTTCCCATCATAGCAGTATTTTTATGTGTTTTAGCTAGTTTTACTAAAGCTTTTGCAATAATTTTTAATTCACTTTTTATAAGCTGCATTGCTTCTTTAAATTGTAAAATAAGTCCTGTATCGATAATATCTTGAGTGGTTACTCCAAAATGCACATATTCGCCTAAATTATTATCACAAGCTTTTTCCAAACCTCTAACCGTAGGAACTAAAGGATGTTTAGTCTTTTTAAATTCAGCAAATATAAAATCCATATCCATAAATTTATAATGAGCCTTTTTTACAATCTCATCAGCTGCCTTTTTAGGAATAATTTTAAGTTTTGCTTGTGCCTTTGCTAATGCTGCTTCAACGTCTAGCCATTTTTGTATACGATTTTGCTCACAAAAAATCGCACGCATATTTTCAGTACTCCAAGAGTTTGCTAATAATTTTTGATCAAATACACTAATTCCTGTCATTTTATCTCCTTATTTTTTAATACTATCAAAAGCTTGTGTTAAATCAGCAATCAAATCTTTAGTATCTTCAAGGCCTATATGAAATCTTACAAATGGACCCCTTTTGCTTAGATCTGCTATGGTTCTAGGTGGAGTAGTTACAGTTGCTAAACTTTCATAGCCTCCCCAGCTTGCACCTATTGAAAAATATTCTAATTTATCTGCAAATTTAATAGCATCATCTTTACTAAAATCTTCTGTAAATTCAATGGTAATCATACCATTAGCCCCTTTATGATCACGCATAAAAATTTCATGATTTGGATGAGATTTAAGTTTTGGATAAAAAATAGTTTTAATTTCTTTTCTTGTTTGTAAAAATTCTACAATTTCATCTGCATTTTTTTCATGGGCCCTCATTCTTACATCTAGTGTTCTCATGCCACGAAGCACTAAGTAAGCATCATCAGGACTTGTTGTAAAACCTAAAACTTCTGGAAGTTTATCGAAATTTTTCCACTCTTTTTCATTAACAACCACTATACCCATAGTTACATCAGAGTGCCCACTAAGATATTTTGTAGCAGCAATAACTGAAATATCTACACCAAACTCTAAAGGATTTAAAAAATACCCACTTGAATAAGTATTATCAATAGCTACTGGGATATTATGAGCGTGAGCAACTTTACAAAGTTTTGGCAAATCTATAATCTCATAAAGTATAGATCCTGGACTCTCACATAAAATAAGCTTAGTATTGGGTTTGATTTTTTCTTCTACATCACTTGCATCAGCTTTTAAAAAATCAATCTTGACTCCTATTTTTTCCAAAAATAACTCACAAATCGTTCTAACAGGTCCATAAATAGCATCAGTGATTAAAAAATGCGCATCTTTACTTGCATAGTTTAAAAGCACCATAGCCAGTGCTGCAAGTCCTGTTGGAAAAAGTTGAGCTCTATAACCACCTTCTAAAGTGCAAATAAGCTTTTCAAGTTCAAAATTGGTCGCTGTTCCTCTAGCGCCATAACTTAAAACACGTTCTGTCTTTCTTAATTCTTTGTATTTTTGCCAAGTTGCATGATCTTTAAAAAGTATGGTTGATGCACGCATAAGAGTAGGATTAACCGATCTTACTTCAGTATTTTGATCGCCTCTACCACAATGAATAAGCTTAGTTTTTGAATTCATTTTTTCTCCTTTAAAGATAGATATAAGTCATAATAATATTTACAATAGCTGCTACAAGCATAGGAATAGCTGTTCTTTTAACCACAGCAAACGGACTTACTTTTGCAATAGCTGAAATAGCTAAGATCGCTGGTGCAATAGGACTAACACACCTTCCAAAACCTGTCATAATTTGAATAGGTGCTATCATGATAATAGTTTCGATGTTAAAATGTTTTGCTATATTTGGGATAAGCGGGGCAAAACTAAAAAATGCTGCATTTCCTGAGCCCATTAAAAAAGCACAAATTGCAAGTAAAATTGAAATAGCACTAATAATAGCAAGCACTCCAAAACCTGCATTTTTACAAATTTCTATTAAAGTATCTACAAAACCTACAGATAAAAGGCCACTTGCAAATACTTGACCACAAACGATGAGTGAAACCGTAATTACAAATAAATGACCCATTCCCTTAAAGAAAATCATAATAGAATTAAGAGTTTCTATTATACTTTTATAACGTATTATTTCAAAAATAATAGCTACAAAAGTTGAAATTATCATTGCTACTGGAACATTCATTTTAATTGCTGTAGCAGTTTCTGTTTTTAGCTCTTGTGCATTAATAATTCCCATTAAAACCAAAATACTATCAAATACTGAACTAAATCCTAAAATTAAAATCAAAGGAATGATTGGTAAAATAGCATAAATTCTAGGAGGTTTTTTAAGTTCTTTTTCTTTGCTTTCATTTTCATTAAGTTCTTTTTCAATTTCTTGTTTATTAAAAATAAAATTATCTTTCTTATCAAAAAATTTATTGCAAAGATATATCGCAATACCTACAGCTATAATGATAGGCAAAGTTGTAGGGAGTTGATAATGAACAAAATAGATCGCAGGATCAATCTCAGCTATCTTTGATGCCATAATAACATTTCCACTTCCAGGACCATGATCAATGTATTGACAAATGGCAATAACACTTAATGCAGAAAGCTTTGAAACACCAGAACGCACAAGTATAGGATACATAGTAACCATAAGTAAAAGTGCTAAACCTGCATGAGAAGGGATAAAAAGCACTAAAAATTGCACGGTAAAATAAGCAACTATGAGTAAAACATAAGGAGATTTTACCGCTTTTAAAGGTTTTTCAAAAACTTTAAAAAGCGCATAAGAAGCTCCAACATGATCCATATAAGCAGAAAAACCTGCTATACTCATTAGCGTAAGACCAAGTCCTGCTAATGTCTTTGACATAGTTTGATTAAAAACTTCAAATATATCAAAAAAACCTAAATTTAAAGAACCTTTAGCAACAATATGCGGAGAGAGCCCAAAAATAGCAGCCAAAGAAAGCAAAAGCAATCCGCTTAAAAGCAATGCCATATGAGCGTTAATTTTTTTATAAAGCATAAACACAAGCAAAGCTATACTAAAAAATGAAAAAATAAGTCCCAACATAATTACCCTTTAGCCGCTATAACCTCAATCTCAACTAAAGCATTTTTTGGTAAATCTTTTACTGCAAAAGCACTTCTTGCAGGATAAGGAGCTTTGAAAAAGCTTGAATAAATTTCATTAAAATTTACAAAATCATTAATATTGGCTAAAAAACAAGTTGTTTTAATTACATTATCAAAACAAAGATTATTTTCTTTTAAAATAGCTTCTATATTTAATAAAGATTGTTTAGTTTGTTCTTTGATATCTTTAGCTTCTATCTCACCACTTTCTGGATTGATAGGAAGTTGTCCTGAAATAAATAAAAATCCATTAGCTTCTCTATAAGCTGAGTAAGGTCCTATAGCTTTTGGATAGTTTGACATAAAATCTCCTTTATGGT
>NZ_QPGR01000009.1 GCF_004323845.1 Campylobacter novaezeelandiae
TTAAGGGTGTATAAGTAAGTTCTGGAAAGATTTGTGTGATTTGTTTATAGAGTATTTTTTGTTTTTGATGGGTTCTTTTTAAAATATAAAGCTCTTTTATAAGCTTTAAATACTCAATCCCCCCCCCCAGAATACTATTATTATTTATTTTTTTATTAAAATTAATTAAAGCAAGTCCAAGTTTATAAGAGAGGGTATTTTTTATTCTATATGAGGCATTATCTTGCATTATTGTTCCTTTATGTATGATAAACTAGAGCTTTAAAAAATTTAAAATATTATCTACTTTTTGTTCTAAATTTCCAAATTGATTATTATCTATGATTAAATTTGGCTTTGGTTCGTCATATTTTAAATCAATTCCTACAACATTAATTATTTCTTTATTAATTGCTTTGGTATATAAATTCTTTTTATCACGTCTAATAAGCTCTTCAAGCTCACATTGGATATAAATTTCGCAATAATTTTTTAGGGTTTTTCTATTGTAGTCATAAATTTCTTTAAACATTGAAATTGTGCTTACTATAACCATCATTCCTTGAGAACTTAGAAAATGAGCAAATTGAGATCTTTTTAAGGCCATATTAATGCGCCCTTGCTTATCATAATCATAGCTTCCAAGCAAGTCTCTTAGTTCATCTCCATCAAGATAAATAACATTTTTATATTTAAAACGTAATCTTTCGCATAAAGCCTCAGCAATATAGCTTTTTCCACTACCTGCTAGACCTGTTAGCCAAATAACTGAGCCTTTAGAAAAATCGATTTTTTCTTGCATTAAAAATCCTAAATTTAAGTCTTTTATAAAATTTTATCAAAAAATAATAAAATAAAGTTTTATTAAAAGAAAAAAATATAAAATTAAGCAAAATTACAAAGAAGTTGTAAATGCAATATAAAAGATTTAAAACAAGAGAAATTAAAGTAGGTAATGTTGTTGTTGGGGGAAATGCTCCAATTTCTGTGCAATCTATGCTATTTAGCAAAACAAGGGATATTGAGTCTTCATTAGAACAAATCAATCGTTTGTATTTTGCAGGAGCTGATATAGTTCGTTTGGCATGTTTGGATATGATTGATGCTAGAGCTTTAAAAGAAATCAAGCAAAAAAGCCCTTTACCTTTAATTGTCGATATACATTTTAATCATAAATTAGCTATTTTTTGTGCCGAATTTATCGATGGTATTAGGATAAATCCAGGTAATATAGGTTCTAAAGAAAATATAAAAGACGTGGTTAAAGCGTGTAAAGAAAGAGGTATTCCAATACGCATAGGTGTAAATCATGGCTCTATTGAAAAACAATTTAGTGATAAATACGGATATAATCTTGATGCAATGCTTGAGAGTGCGCTTTATAATATCAAGCTTTTGGAGGATTTAGACTTTTTTGATATTAAAATTTCTATGAAAACTTCAGATGCGCAAAAAACCATAGAAGCTTATGAAAGATTAAGATCGCTTTGTGATTATCCTTTTCATTTAGGAGTTACTGAAGCAGGGACTAAATTTCATAGCACGATAAAAAGTTCTATAGCTTTAGGAAATTTACTTCTTAAAGGAATAGGTGATACCATAAGAGTTTCTATGACGGGGGAATTAGAAGAAGAAATTCGTGTAGCAAGGGCAATTTTACAAGATAGTGGTGTGCAAAAAAGCGGGGTAAATATCATCTCTTGCCCAACTTGTGGAAGAATTCAAAGTGATCTTATAAAAGCTATAAAAATAGTTGAAGAAAAAACTAAGCATATTAACAAACCTTTAAACATTAGTGTAATGGGTTGCGTTGTAAACGCTTTAGGTGAGGCAAAAGGAGCTGATGTTGCTATAGCATTTGGTAAAAATCAAGGGCTTATCATAAGGCATGGCGAAGTAGTGGCTAAGCTTAAAGAAGACAAACTTGTAGAGAGATTTTTGCTAGAAGTTGAAGATGAAGCAAAACAAAGGGAATAAATGCTGAATCTTTCAAAAATAAAATTTAAAATTAAAAGAGAGATAAATAAATTTTTTAATGCTAATTATTTTAAAATCATTAAACGGGGGGGGGTATAGCAAAAGCTATAACTTCAGAATATAGAAAAAATCCCCAAAAATTTATATTTTTGAGTTTTTTGGGAAGATTTTTGGTTTTTGTTTATATCTTAAAAACGGATTTTAAACTTTTAAAATTTTATAAAAAATTAAATAATAAAAGCAAAAAATCCCTTGCTATTTTGTATCTTTTTAATCGTAATTATTTTATTTGTCAATTTGAAAATATAATTTTTTGGCTTTCATCCTTGGAATTTAAAGAAAAATATCAAAATCATCATTATCCCCCGCTACTAAATCCTAAAAAAATAAATTATGAAAAAATCAATGCAAAATTAGCTTGGGATCTTAATATTGCTTTGCCTCAAGTTAAATTATTTATTTGGGGAAGCCATGGATGTGGAGCGACAGGGCTTAAGATGTTTTTAAAAAAATGCGAAGTTATGCCAATTGTTTCTATTCAATGTAATAGTGGAATAAAAAATTATATTTTTTACTATAAGCAAATTTTATATTTTAAAGATAAAAATCCTTGTTTTTGGCTTAGAGAATATATTAGTTCAAAATTAGCAGATAAATTTTATGCACTTTTACCTAAGGTCAATGAGGCTATTTGTTTAGTTAGGGATCCTATAGATTCTTTATTTAGTATGTTTTATTGTAGAAATTTTGGAAAAAATTATCTAGATAAAATTAATATTGGTGATGATATTGAGCAAGTATTAAAATTTAGAGTAGGGTATTATAAAGCAAAAGAATTTCCAGATAAAAAGGATTTGAAAGACTATATAATAGATATTACAGGATTTCTTGGTTTTCATGATGCTTTATTGATTAAAAAACTCAGTAATATTAAAAAAACTTATTTTTTAGATATGAGTGAAATTGTAGGTGATAAAACTTTTGAAACGATGAAAAAATTAGCTCTTAAGTTTCATTTTAAAACTCCAAATTCTAAAGATAGGGAATTTTATACTCAAACAATGAGTAGCTTTAGAATCTTGCTTCCAATCAATATTAATTTAAAAAAATTTTTTAATGAAGATATTTTTATAACACTTAGAACCTCTTCTTTAAATTCTTTGGAAAAAGATATTTCTTGTTTATTTTTTAAAAATACAAAAATACCTTTTTATATTTTAATACAAGAAAAACATTTTAATCAAATTAAAAGTCTTAAAGAAAACGAATTTGAAGAGATACGCCTATTTTTAGTTCAATTTTTAGAAGCTTTAAAGGCAAAAGAGAAAGAGGAAAGACAAAAAAGATTAAGTATAGATGAGTTTTTTAAATGTTTTTTAGAAGATAAAGAAAATATTAAAGATTTTAAAGATATTTTAGAAAAAAATCATCTTTTTTATGTGAAAAAAGAAAGACCAGATATAGTAAATCTCTGGGAAAATTATAAAAAATTTGAAAAATTAATAAAATGAAATTTCAACCCCCACCGATGAAATACTTTTCAACATCATCAAGCAATTTTTCACATATTCTAGAATCCGTATTTTTTTCAACAACTAAATTAATATAAGTTTTTGTATCTCTAAAGCTTCCTGCTGATTTTGAATTTTCTCTAGTAAGCTTTTGGTTGTCCTTGGTGTATTCTATAGTGATATTAAATTTTAAAGCTGAGCTAGCTTCGCCTAAATTCGTTTTTACCAAAACATTCATTTGAGAAGCTTTTGCTAAAGTAGCTTGAGTTTTTGAAACAATTTCTTTAAAGCGTTGACAAGATCTTATAAGTGTTGAAATAAATTTATTATCAAGTGCTTCATAGGCTACTTTGAGTTTATTTTTTATATCTTTTGTACTTTCTTTTTCTGGGGCAACAAAAACCATATAAAAACCAGTTTTAATTTGCACATTATCCGTTTTAACATCGCGTCCGCTAGACATAACTTTAACATAAATGGCATTATCAAGATAAACACGATCTATCATAGGACCATAAATTTCATATTCTTTTTTACGCACTATAACTTCTCTTGCTAAAACATTAAGTTTTACATTGGCATCGTGGATTACAGGTTCCATTTCTTTTTTGATTTCGAGTAATTCTTTTAACATTAAAATCCCTTAAAATTGTCTACTACGCAAAGGCTTATTATAGCAATATTTTTCTTACAAAAATTTTATTGCACCAAAGTTATGATTCTTTTAAAATTTTTTCATAAGCAAAGAATTTGTCGTTGTAATTTTTTATATTAAATTCACCACAAAATTGATAATTTAATTTTTGAAAAAGAGAATTCATAGGAAAATTTTTGCTTGATGTATCTGCTCTTAGACTTAATTTATTGTTTTTTATAGCAAATTCTTCGCAAAAATTTAAAAGTTTAAAACCGATTCCTTGCCTTTTAAAATCTTGATTGATTGCTAAACGATGCAAATAAAAGGTTTTATCATTAAATTTAGGATTAAAACAAATATCTTTATACTCTTGAGGTGAAAAAAGTTCATTAATACAAATAAAACCTAAAATTTGCTCTTTTTCGCGACAGATATAAAGATGATTTTTTTCGATATCTTGAGTAAATATTTCAATGTTAGGATAATTTTCATCCCATTGATGAAAGCCTAATTTTTTCATAGTTATTAAAGCTTGTTGGGTTATTTTCAGTATCTCATCTAAATTTTTTATGGTGGCTTTTTCTATGGTAAATTCTTGCACTTAAATCCTTTTTGAATAAAATATTAGTTATTTTATCCTTAAAAGATTTATAAAATATTTGAAAAAACTAAATTTTTAATAAATCATATATCAATAAAATTGCAGAATTAAATTTTGCAGTGGTGGCTCCGATTGGACTTGAACCAACGACCACTACCATGTCAAGGTAGTGCTCTACCAACTGAGCTACGGAACCATGGTGGAGCATAGCGGGTTCGAACCGCTGACCCCAACGCTGCCAGCGTTGTGCTCTCCCAGCTGAGCTAATGCCCCTTAAAAAGCTTAGATTATATCATAATCTTACTTTTTTTTGGCTGAAAATTGAAATCAAATATACATTTGATATTTTTAAATTAAATAAAATTATAAAGTATTCATTATAATAATTTATTTTATTTAAAAGAGAAACAGATTTTAAATTATTTAATTAATTCTAAAATTTCTCTTTCATATCCTAGCTCATTAAGATCAAGTTGTTTAGAATAGTAAAAGTATTTGGCTAATACTAAAATTCCTATGTGAAATTCTTTTTTCTTATCTAAAAATTGTTTGATATATTTATGGGCATTATGAATAATTTCTTGTGCTTCTTTGGGATAGGTTCTAAAATGATCAATCACTTGAGCCAAATTTTCATTATCAATCAGGGCAAAATGATAATTTGGCTTTAGAGCTCCTTCCATAAACCAAGTTTCACAAGTCATTTTTGGAGCTAAAACTAAAGAGTTAGAACTCATCGCCCATTTTAGATTACTTGCTACATCATTACCTTCTAAAGAAATTATAAATTTATATCCCATTTGTTCTTTTTTGCTTAAAAAATTTTTTCTATATTGGCTAGCTTCTTTTGAGGTATCGCCTATATTGCAAAATGTTTTATTGAAATAAGAATGAAAAAATTCTTTTCTGTGTGTTTGGTATACAGCTCCTCTAAATACTGCTATATCTTTTTTATTTTCAAAAATTAAATCATCTTTTAAAAAGCAAAAATGTCTATTTTTATCAAGTTTTAATAAAATATTATTTTTATTATTTTCTAGTGGCCGCGATTTGCAAATAGTTGGATCTTTAAAAGTCCATTTTACATCATTAAAATCTTTATTCCATAAAAATTTATCTTTAAAGTATTTACTAATTTCATACGCATCAAAAGCATAAGAGGTTTTTTTAAAAGGAAATTTTCCTATTTTTTCTTTTTCTGTTGGTGTAAAAAATTGATTTATTTTATTATAGTATCTTACTCGAACTTGTATTTCTTCTAGTTCTTTAGTGTTGTATTTTAATATTTCATTGAAAATCTTAGATAAATTGATTTGGAAAAAATATCTTGGTACAAAAGATATTCCTATTCCTTTTAAATTCATAAATAATCTTGATTGAAGCATTATAAAACCATACTTAAAATTTATGGCATTTTATCAAAAAAAAACAAATCAAGTGCCGCAAGGTCAAATAAAAGTAGTTTTAATGAAAATTAAAGTGTTGGAATAAATGGCAGACAGGAAGGGATTTGAACCCTCGAAAGCTATTAACTTTACACGCGTTCCAGGCGTGCTCCTTAAACCGCTCGGACACCTGTCTAAAAAAGAAATTATTATAGCTAAAATTTTATAAATAAACAAAATCAGAAAAATTTTAGAAAAAAAAGCTATAATTCTTTTTCGTATTTCAAATTTGTTTTTTAAAAGTCAGGGTAGCTCAGCTGGTTAGAGCGCTGGTCTCATAAGCCGGAGGTCGGGAGTTCAAGTCTCCCCCTTGACACCATTTTTAGTTAATACTATTTAAATTCTTGTATCAAACTTGTTTTTACTTAGATTAAAATCACTATCTGTTTTAAAAAATTGTTTTTTATATAGAGTGATAAAAATAAATCTATAATTAATCAGATTTACTCGTTGTCAAAATAAATTCTAATTTCTAGAATAAATTTATAAGCATTTGTCGTATAAAAATAATTTTACAAGCACTTAAATGAATTATTTTGAATCTTAAATAATTTTCTGTAATATTTAATTTATTTATAAAATTTAAAGTCAAGTAAATATTAAAAATAATTTAAATATTTAAATTTCAAAAGGTTAAATTATGAATAATGATTTAAAAAATTTAGATTTAAAACATATTTGGCACCCTTGCACACAAATGAAGGATCATGAAAACATTCCTTTGATCCCTATAAAAAAAGCAAAAGGAATATGGCTTTATGATTTTGATGATAAGGCTTATATGGATTGTATAAGTTCTTGGTGGGTGAATCTTTTTGGGCATTGTAATGCATATATAAGTAAAGCCATAAAAGAGCAACTTGATACTTTAGAACATATTATTTTAGCCGGTTTTTCACATGAGCCTATTATAAAATTATCCTCAAGACTTTGTTCGCTTTTGGGAGATAAATTTAACAAATGTTTTTATGCAGATAATGGTTCTTCTGCGGTAGAAATAGCTTTAAAAATGAGTTTTCATTATTTTTTAAATCAAAATAAAAGAAAAAATAAATTTTTATCTTTAAGCAATTCTTATCATGGTGAAACCTTGGGGGCTTTAAGTGTTGGAGATGTAGCACTTTATAAAAAAACTTATACTCCTTTGTTGCTAGAGTGTTTAAGTACCCCTGTGCCTTTGAACGATGATTTTGAAAAAGAATTAAATGCATTAAAAAATATCTTAGAAAAGCATTCTCATGAACTTTGTGCTTTTATATTAGAGCCTTTGGTTCAATGTGCAGGAAATATGCATATGTATAAGGCTGAATTTATAGATGAGGCTATAAGATTTTGTCATTATTATGGTGTTCAAGTTATTTTTGATGAAATTGCAGTTGGTTTTGGACGCACAGGCACACTTTTTGCTCTTGAACAATGTAAGCAAAAACCTGATTTTGTTTGTCTTTCAAAAGGAATTACAGGAGGATTTATGCCTTTGTCTGTAGTTGTAACAAAGGATGAAATTTATAATGCCTTTTATGCTCCTTATGAAACTCAAAAAGCCTTTTTGCACTCTCATAGCTATACAGGAAATGCTTTAGCTTGTAGTGCTGCAAATGCTGTATTAGATATTTTTGAAAAAGAGAATATCATAGAAAAAAATAAAGATTTGAGTTTTTTTATTAAAGAAGAATTTGCCAAATTAAAAGAATTTGATTTTTTGTCCAATTTTAGAACTTGTGGGATGATTAGTGCTTTTGATATTGTAAAGAGTAAATACCAAAGAGCTGGGCTTGAAGTATATCAAAGAGCTCTAGTTAAAGGTTTGCTTTTAAGACCACTTGGTAATACTATATATTTTATGCCCCCATATATCGTTACAAAAGAACAAATTTCTTATGTAGTTCAAAGTTTAAGAGAAATTTTTAAAGCTTTTTAAGAAGGGTTTTCATTTGTTTTTGAAATTCTAAATTAATAAGATTTTTTTCGTTTAAAAATTCTAGATTAATAAGAGGGATTTGGGTGTAATTTTGTATAAAACTATCTTGTAAGATATCTTTTTCTCCCATCATTACAAGGGCTATTATATCAATAGATCTTTTCTTTAAAGCTTCTATGCTTAATAAAATATGATTAATACTACCAAGATAGTATTTTGCCACTAAAATAGTAGGAAATTTAAATTTATCCATAAAATCTATCATAGTATAGCACTCATCTATGGGAGAAAAAAGTCCCCCAGCAATTTCTATAAGCAAATTTTCACTTTTTGGAAGTTGAATTTCAAGAGCTTTATAGATAAGATTTTCTTTGATTTTTCCAAGATGAGGAGAAGCGGGAGTTTTTAAAAAAATACCCTCTTTAAAGATTTTAGTTTTAGGGCAAAACTTAGATATTTTTTGACTATCAGTTGGAATTCCTGCTTGGATGAGTTTAAAATAATCGTAATTAAAATTTGCACAAAAAGTTGCACTAAAATGAGTTTTTCCTACATCTGTATGAATGCCGCTTATATAAATTTTCATTAATTTGCCAAGAGTTTTAAACCTATGCTTGAAACTAAGATTAAGCCAAGAAAGAAAAATTTTAAAATATTTTTACTTTCTTTAAAAAGCAAGATCCCAACAACAACTCCACCCCCAGCACCAATACCTGTCCATATAGCATAAGCTATACCCATAGAAATTTCACGCATAGCCAAAGAGAGAAAACTAAAACTAAGGGAAAATTGGACTAAAATAGCCAATAAAAAAATCTTTTTACCTGTATTAATTAATTTTTTCATGGCTATAACACCTATAATCTCCATACAACCTGCTAAAAATAAAAAAAACCAACTCATTATATTTTCTTTAAGTTATATTTTCATTTTCTTTGCTTATAAGTTTAAGTCCTATAACACCACTAAGCAAGATTAAAATAAGTATAATTTTAAGTAAGGAAAAACTTTCTTTAAAAAAAAGCATTTCAAGTAATACCACTCCAGTTGTTCCAATCCCTACAAATACAGAGTAGGCAATACTCACTTCAATCTTTTTCATAGCAATAACAGCACAGGTAAATGAAATACAAATTCCAATACCTGTTAAGATATATAAAGGTAAGGTATTAGCGTATTTTAAGCCACTTACCCAAAAACATTCAATGATTCCTCCTAGAACTATCAAACTCCAAGCGAGATTTAAACTTATTTGTTTTTTCAAAATTATCCTTTTTTGAAAATAAATATTAATTATACTAAAAATATTATTTTAAAATTAGCGTATTTTTCTTTTTCTTTTTTTACTTAGTTTTAAAATTTTTGAGGCATTGCCTTCAAAAAGTTTTTGATCTATAATTTTATCAGCAACATTTTTTGCCCAAATTTCATCAAATTCTTTACCATGTTTGTTGGCTGAGGTAGAAAAAAGCCAATCCCAATTTTTTAAAAAATCTTCGTGTGGATGATCTTTTACAATACGAATAGCTTGTAAATTTGGATAAATAAAAGTGGTTTTTTTACTCTTTCTTACTAGATTTTTAAAATACTTTGGCACTCTTACAAGTTTTTTAAGTTCGCTAAATTTGGTTGTTGTTATCAAGCAGGGTTGATCTTGATTTCTATTTTTTAAAGTATTTAGCTTTTTTAAATTTTTACTTAAAAACCCTACTGTTGTATCAGTTTGTGCTAGATAAATCATTTGCTTTTTAGTATAAATTCTAAAATTTGCAAAACATCATATTTGTGATTTTTACTTAAAATTCCAAAAATTTTAAGCATATTAAGAAAAATACAAATATTATTTTCATTAATCTCTAAATATCCCTTTTCTTTACTTTGTATAAATCTATGTAGAAAATCTCTTTCCCCTTGTTTATTTTTTAAAATATAAACAGGAAAACAAAAAAATAACATTGCCTGAATTCCAACTGCTCTTTGTTTTTCTCTTATGATAATCTCGCTTAAATAGTTATCGTTATTAAATTTATAAACCAATAAAGGGTAGGAAATTTCAGATTTTAAAAAATTTATATTGGCAATTTTTGTAGGTAAAAAAATACTTCTAGTGATATTAAGTTTTTCTTCAATAAGCTCAGTATTATTTTCTATAAAATTTTTAATGTTAAGTAAATTTTCTTTTTTAATTATCTCTTTTTTATAAAAGTTAAAGATAATATTGCTTAATTCATAAAGTTTTTTCTTTTTTGTATTGGCTGCTATGAAATGATAATCTTCGTTTGGTAAAACTATTTCATCATAGCCTATTTGCCATTCTATATAATGTTTTATATCTATTTTTGTTTTTGTAGGAGCTATAGGTAAGCCATAATCATTAAAAGTATTTCTTTCTTTAATTCTTATTTTGCCACTAACAGATGTTAGAGATAGTTCATAGTTAAAATCACTCATTTTTATTCCTTAAGATATGTAGAAAATAGCATTTTAAAATAATTTTCTATTTTTTGTTTATCAAATTCTTTTTTATAAAACCAATTTAATAATTCTTGTTCTATTTTTAAGAATTTATCTTTATCTATAAAAATATCTAAATTTCCAAAACAATAAGGAAGTTTATAACAAAATTCTTTAAAAAAATGGATATAAATATAATATGTAAGATTTTCTTTAAAAACTTTAATTGTATTAGAATTTATATTTTTCATAAAAGTTTTATTTCTCTTTAGAGCATTGATATCTCTTAAAGTATGAAAATAAGCAATAGCTTTTCTTTTATCGTTTAAATTGGGATATTTTCTAACATAATTATTTATAAAATCAAAGTCCTTTAAACAAAAAGAATAATTTTCTACGCTTTTGAAAGTGAAATTTTTAATATACTCAAAATCCATTCCCTTTTTGTCTTTTTTATAAAAAGAGATGATAATGGGAAAATGAGTAGATGATTTAGGTGTAAAAATAGAAGAAGAGATAATTAAACCATCAACAAGTTTATATTTTTGTTTAAAATCTTTCAAAGCTTTAAAATTTGCTTCTTTGATTAGATATGATAAAGGATGCAAAACGCAGATAAAATCAGGCTCTAAACACTCATAAGATCTTAAAAATGAAATTCCTAAATCTCTATATTTTAACTTTTCGTCACAAGAAAATAATTCTTTTTTAATTTTTGCATTTATGATAGAAGTTTTATCATTATAGGGTGGATTTCCTATAATAATTAATTTTTCATTCTTTTTTATTTTAAATTTTTCTCTATTTATATTTAAGAGCGCATTTGTATGAAAGATATGATTAATTTTAACTTTTTCTAAAGCAATTTTATCTATATCTGCACCGATATATTTAAAATCTTTGGTAAAAAAATCCCCATATCCACAAGAGCTATCTAAAAAAGTATAAGAATTTAAATTTTTTATATGCTTTTCTAAAAGCTTATAAACCATTTCTACTACAAAAGAAGGCGTGTAAAAACTTCCTAAATTTATAGTAGTATTTTCATCTAAATGCTTTTGCATTAAACTAATCTTTCAAATACTCTTGTAAGCTTTTAACTTCTAAATAACTTTTTTTCTGTATAGCCTTTATACTTTTTGCTCCTGCAAAAGCAGCTCTTAAATTTGTAAAATAAGGGGTTTTAAAACGTATGATATTAGCTCTTATTTTTCTTGTATCTTTTTTAAAGCTATTTTCATCACTTGTGTTGATAACAAGCTCTATTTCTCCATTTTTTAATTTATCTTCAACATTAGGACGTCCTTCTGATATCTTATAGATCAATTCGCACTCAAAACCATTTTTAATGATTTCTTTATAAGTTCCGCTTGTAGCCATAAGTTTAAAACCAAGTTCTAAATATTCGGTAGCAATTTTTTTGGCATATTTTTTATCTTCATCTTTTAAGGATATAAAAACGCTTCCTTTTTCAGGAAGATTGTTTGATGAGGCAATTTGAATTTTAGCATAAGAATTAGCAAAATCTTTGCTAATCCCCATTACTTCGCCAGTTGATCTCATTTCAGGTCCAAGTTCTAAATCGCTTCCGCCAAGTTTAGAAAAAGGAAATACAACGCCTTTTAAACTCACCCTTTGAGGTTTTTTAGCTCTTAAAATTCCATTTTTTTCTTTGACTACCCCAAAATGATCATAGAAATTTAAAGCTTCTTTTAAATTTCCTTGCCACATTACGCGTGTTGCAACTTTAGCAAGAGAAATACCTGTTGCTTTGCTTACAAAAGGCACGGTTCTACTAGCCCTAGGATTTACCTCTATGATATAAAGTTCATTTTGATAAAGAGCAAATTGAATGTTTAAAAGCCCTATAACTCCTAAATTTAAAGCTATATCTGCTGTTTTTTGTATAATCAGTTCTTGTATCTTTTCATCAATGTTGCAAGGTGGCAAAGAACAAGCACTATCACCTGAATGAATTCCAGCTTCTTCAATGTGCTCCATAATTCCTGCTACATAAACATTTTTACCATCACAAATTGCATCTACATCAAATTCGCTCGCATTATCTAAAAACTCATCGATTAAAATAGGGCTTTTATTGCTTAATTTAACAGCTTCTTTAACATAGAGTTTTAATTCTTCTTCATTGTGAACGATACGCATAGCCCGTCCACCTAAAACATAACTTGGACGCACTAAAACAGGATAACCTATTTCATTTGCTTTTAAAATAGCCTCTTCTATGCTATAGGCTGTACCATTTTTAGGTTGATTAATTTTAAGTTTTGCAATAAATTCAGAGAATTTTTTTCTATCTTCTGCAAGGTCAATTACTCTAGCATTTGTTCCTATAATTTTAGCACCAAAAGCACTTAATTGTTTGGCAAATTTTAAGGGAGTTTGTCCTCCAAAATGCACAATAACACCATCTGGTTTTTCTTTTTCTATTACAGCTCTTAAATGTTCAAAATCAATAGGTTCAAAGTAAAGCGTGTCGCTTATATCATAATCAGTTGAAACGGTTTCTGGATTACAATTATACATTATAGTTTTTATACCCATATCTTTTAAAGCAAAAGAAGCTTGAACACAAGCATAATCAAATTCAATCCCTTGACCGATGCGATTTGGCCCTCCGCCGATAATCATTACTTTTTTTTCTTTTTTCTCTTTTTTATTGTTTATACTTTGGGTTAATTCTGAGACATTAAAACTAGAATAATAATAAGGCGTGATAGCATCAAATTCACCTGAGCAAGTATCAACTTCGTGAAATTCGGTGATAATGTTTTGATTGATTCTTGTATAATAAATATCATTTTGGCTTAATTCTAAATTATCTTTTATGTTTATTAAATGTGCAATTCTTCTATCAGAAAATCCCATAGTTTTGGCTTTTCTTAATGAATTTTTATTGCTTAAAATATCCATATCTATTTTTTTCTCAAAGTCAATGATTTCTTTGATTTGATTTAAAAACCAAATATCTATTTTAGAATACTCATAAATTTCATTAATGCTTAAGCCTTCTCTAAAAGCCTCAGCTATATAAAGAAGTCTTTTTTCGTTAGCATTTCTTATATTAAAAATCAGTTCATTTTTATCTTTGATATTAATTTCATTAAAACCATCATAATCTTTTTCAAGTGAGCAAAGAGCTTTTTGTATACTTTCTTTAAAAGTGCGTCCTATAGCCATAACTTCACCAACGCTTTTCATAGAAGTTCCTAAAATTTTGTCTGCTTTAGGAAATTTTTCAAAAGTAAAACGCGGAATTTTAGTTACTATATAATCAATTACAGGTTCAAAAGAGGCTGGAGTGCCTGTAATATCGTTTTTAATTTCATCTAAACTAAAGCCTACTGCTAAAAGTGTAGCTACTTTTGCTATAGGATAGCCTGTTGCTTTGCTTGCTAAGGCGCTTGATCTTGAAACTCTAGGATTCATTTCTATTACTATCATTCTGCCATTTTCTGGATTTATCGCAAATTGCACATTTGATCCACCTGTATCAACTCCAATTTCACGTAGAATTTCAAAAGAGGCATTACGCATAGCTTGGTATTCTTTATCTGTTAGGGTGAGAGCTGGGGCTATAGTGATGCTATCTCCTGTATGAACCCCCATAGGATCTAAATTTTCTATGGAGCAAACTATGATGCAATTATCAAATTTATCGCGTATAACTTCCATTTCATATTCTTTCCAGCCTAACAAACTTTCTTCTATTAAGATTTCTCCTATAGGGCTTAAAGATAACGCCTGTTGGGCAAGCTCTTGAAATTCTTCTAAATTATAAACAACTCCACTTCCAGCCCCGCCTAATGTAAAAGAAGAGCGTATCATTAAAGGAAAGCCTATCTCATCTATAGCCTTTAAGGCTTCATTATAGTTATAAGCATACATAGATTTTGGAAGATCCATACCAATTTTTTTCATACTTTCTTTGAAAATTTGACGATCCTCTCCTTTTTTGATTGCTTCAGGATTGGCTCCTAAAAATTTTACATTTCCTAAAAGCCCACTTTCATAAATTTGCATTGCAGCATTTAGGGCAACCTGACCGCCCATAGTGGGTAAGATAGCATCAACTTTTTCTTTTTTAATAATGCTTAAAATGTTTTCTTTGGTTATAGGCTCTATATAAGTTGCATCAGCAAAATCAGGATCTGTCATAATGGTTGCTGGATTTGAGTTTATAAGCACGACACGATAGCCTAACTCTTTTAAGGTTTTAATGGCTTGAGTACCAGAGTAATCAAACTCACAAGCTTGTCCTATAACAATAGGACCACTTCCTATAAGTAAAATAGTATTAATATCGTTTCGTTTTGGCATAAATTTTCCTAATTATTTTTTATAAATTATAGCAAATCTTAGTTTTTTAAAACTTGAAATTTGAATTATTTTTATTTTAAGCTTAAATTTACAGGGGGGGGGTATAATCATTTTTTTAATTAATTTTTCAGGTAGCAAGAGAAAAAATGAAGGATTTAATTGTAGCAGGCAATGGTCCAAGTTTAAAAAATATCGATTATCAAAGATTACCAAGGGACTATGAAGTTTTTCGATGCAATCAATTTTACCTTGAAGATAAATACTATCTAGGTAAAGATGTTAAAATAGCTTTTTTTAATCAAAGTTTTTTCTTAGAGCAAATTTATACTGCTAAAACTCTTATAAAAAATAAAGAATATAAAATTGGTAATTTTGTTTGTTCTAATTTTAAACTTCATAGCATTTATGAAAATCATTTAAATTTTATAAAGTATTTTGATATATTTTTTCCAGATGCTAATTTAGGAAGTAATTTTCTTGAGAAATTAAAAGAATTTAATGCCTATATTTGTTATAACGAACTTTATGAAGATAAACGTATAACCAGTGGAATTTATATGTGCGCTGTTGCAGTAGCTTTGGGTCATAAAAGGATTTATTTAAGCGGAATTGATTTTTATGAGGGTGATATAGATTTTTCAACAGGAAAAAATGTTTATGTCTACAATGCCAACAAACAAAACTATAATAAATTAATAGGGGAAAATAAAATTCCATTTTATTTTCATAGCAAAGATACCGATTTAAAGGCTTTAGAATTTCTTGCTAAAACTTATGATATTTCATTTTTTTCTTTAAATCCAGAATCAATTTTAGCTAAAAATTTTGGTTTAGCTCCTGTAGACAATAATTCTTTTATACTTTTAAAAAAGACACAAAATACCTTAGATGATATTCTTATTCCTAAAGAAACTCCTTTTATAAAGCTTTATTATAATAAAGTTCTTCAGACTAAAAGCCCTAGTCAATTAGAAATTAAGAAGAGAAATAAAATTAACATATTTCCAAATGTTAAAAATAATTTTAATCAACGTTCAGCTAAGGAAAGAATTCAAAATCATCTTTGTTATAAATTAGGAAATATTTTAATTGATTTAAGGAATTTAAGTGATTATATTAAGTTGCCTTTTGTATTATCTTATGTAGTTTATAGACATTTAAAAGATCAAAGACGCTATAAAAAAAGAATAAAACAAAGCCCATCATTAAAATTACCGCCTTTGGAGTTTTATCGTGACTATAAGGAAGCTTTAAAAATAAAACGAACTTTAGCTTATAATTTAGGTAGTAATTTAATTAAACATCCTTTCACCTTTTTATTTAAAATAAAAAAAATTAAAAAAGAATGGAAAGAATAATGCAAATAAAAATCGAAAATTTAACTATATCTGAACAAAATTCTCCTTTAGTTATCCCGGAAATTGGTATTAATCATAATGGTAGTTTAGAGTTGGCAAAGCTTATGGTAGATAGTGCCAAAAGAGCGGGTGCTAAGATCATAAAACATCAAACTCATATTGTTGAAGATGAAATGTGTGCTATAGCCAAAAACGTAATTCCTGGAAATGCAAATGTGAGTATATATGAGATTATGCAAAAGTGTGCTTTAAATTATAAAGATGAGTTGGCTCTTAAGGAATATACTCAAAAACAAGGACTTGTTTATCTTAGCACTCCTTTTTCAAGGGCAGCTGCAAATAGATTAGAAGATATGGGAGTTGGTGCTTTTAAAATAGGATCTGGAGAATGTAATAATTATCCACTAATAAAACATATTGCAAATTTTAAAAAACCTATGATTGTGAGCACTGGAATGAATAGTATCGAAAGTATAAAACCAACTATAGAAATTTTAAGAGCTAGTGAAATTCCTTTTGTATTGCTTCACACAACTAATCTTTACCCAACTCCTATGAATCTTGTAAGATTAAACGCTATGCTTGAGCTTAAAAAAGAGTTTTCTTGTTTAGTGGGACTTAGCGATCATACTACTAGCAATCTTGCTTGTTTAGGAGCTGTTGCTTTAGGTGCTTGTGTGCTTGAAAGGCACTTTGTAGATACTATGGATAGAAGTGGTCCTGATATAATTTGTTCTATGGATGAAGGTGCTTTAAAAGAGCTTATAATTCAAAGTGAACAAATGGCAATAATGCGTGGTTTAAATACTAAAAAGAGTGCAGTTAAAGAGGAGCAAGTTACTATTGATTTTGCTTTTGCAAGTGTTGTTAGTATAAAAGAAATTAAAAAGGGTGATATTTTTTCTTTGGAAAATATTTGGGTGAAAAGACCAGGGATTGGCGGGATTGCAGCTAGAGAATTTGAGAGTATTTTAGGGAAAGTTGCTCTAAGAGATATTGCAAAAGATGTGCAGTTAAAATATGAGGATTTTCAATGAAAAAAATCGTTTTTATTACGGGAACTAGAGCTGATTTTTCTAAAATTAAGTCTTTGATGATAGAGATCGAAAAATCAAATGAATTTGAACTTTTCATCTTTGTTACAGGGATGCACATGAGTAAGAATTTCGGATATACTGCAAAAGAAATCTATAAAAGTGGATTTAAAAATATTTATGAATTTATCAACCATGACAAATACTATCAAATGCCAGCAGCTTTAGCTTCAACTATAGACGGTTTTTCTAAATTTGTTAATGAAATAGAACCTGATTTAATTGTAGTACATGGAGATAGGATAGAGCCTTTGGCAGGAGCTTTAGTCGGAGTATTAAATAATATTTTAGTTGCTCATATTGAAGGAGGCGAGTTGTCTGGAACTATAGATGATAGTATAAGACATTCTATCTCAAAGTTAGCCCAAATTCATTTGGTTAATGATGAATTAGCTAAAAAACGTTTAATACAACTTGGAGAAGATAAGAATTCGATTTTTATTATAGGTTCTCCTGATTTGGATATTTTATCTGATAATTCTATTAGTATTGAAGAAGCTAAGGCTTATTATGACATTACTTTTAAAAATTATGCTATAGCTACTTTTCATCCTGTGGTGACAGAGCTTGAATTTATTAAAGAGCAAAGTGAAAAATTCGTCAATGCTTTAATTAAAAGCAAGAAAAATTATATAGTGATTTATCCTAATAATGATTTAGGTTTTGAGTTTATTTTAAAAAGTTATGAAAAACTTCAGAATTTATCTTATTTTAAAATTTTTCCATCTTTAAGATTTGAATATTTTATTACTTTATTAAAAAATGCAGATTTTATTATAGGAAATTCAAGTTGTATTTTAAAAGAAGCTGTTTTTTTAGGAGTTGATGGAATAAATATAGGCTCAAGACAACAAAAAAGAAATGGTTTAAATAAAGTTATGCAAAGTTCTTATGAAAGCGATGAGATACTAAAAGCTATACAAAAAGTAAAGAAAAAAGAAAAAACTATTCATAAAAAAATAAAAGAAAAAAGTAGTGCTAAATTTATAAAACTTTTAAAAAGTGGAATATTTTTTAAAATTTCTAAACAAAAAATGTTTAAAGATTTAAAAATATAAATATAGAATTAGATAATACATTGAAATTAAAAAATATAAAAAATGTAAAATAAATTATTAATTTTTTAAAAACTCAAAGGATAAAAATGTCAAATAAAACCTTGGCTTTAATTCCTGCAAGAGCTGGATCAAAAGGTATTAAAAATAAAAATTTAGCTCTTTTAGCCAACAAGCCATTAGTTTATCATACCATTAAAGCTGCCAAGGAAGCAACCTGCATTGATAAAATTGTTTTAAGTAGTGATGGAGACGAAATTTTAACTTATGCAAGGAGCCAAGGAATTGATATTATTAAGCGTCCTAAAGAATTATCACTTGATAATACTACAAGTGATAAAGTGATTTTGCATACTTTAGAAATATATAAAACTTATGAAAATATAATTTTGCTTCAACCTACATCACCTTTTAGAACAAGCAAACATATAGATGAATCTTTTTATCATTTTATACAAAAAAATGCTAATGCACTCATTAGTGTTTGCAAATGTGATAATAAAATTTTAAAAGCTTTTATAAGTGATGAAAAAGGAAATCTAAAGGGAATAAGCAATGATGATTATCCTTTTTATCCAAGACAAGAACTCCCAAATACTTATATGAGCAATGGGGCGATTTATATTTTAAAGGTAAAGGAATTTTTAAAAAAATCTAATTTTTTGCTTAAAAATACTACTTATTTTGAAATGGATGAGGTATCAAGTTTAGATATAGATACTTTAGAGGATTTGAAAAAGGCTAATGAATTGTTATGTTCAAATTAATCAAATTTTATTAATGTTAAGAAACATTTATTTTATAAAAAAGTATTTTTTATTTGGATTCTTATGAATAAAAATGTAAAATTATTTAAATCTATTTTTATCCTTTAAAAATAGCATCTTAAAGGAGTAAAGCTTAAAATTCTACCCAAATAAATTTTATAGCGCTTTTTATGCAAATATTTTGGCATCTTGTTTAAGCTAAGTTCTGCAATTTTAGCTATATTTTCGTATTTTGCTTTATTGTAAATTTGATAATTTAGAAGTAGTTTATGAAAAGTAGCTTTACCAAGATAAATTTTTTCACTCTCACCAGAAATTAACAAATTAAGAAATTCATTCCCTCTTTCTTTTAAATACTCTCCTAAAAGAGTATTAGCTTCTTTAATTTTACCTCTTCTAAAAAGCGTATTTATGATATAAATTCTATATTTATCATTATCGTAATCTAGTTTTAATGCTTCTTCTAGATAACTTTGAAGTTCTATAAGTTTTTTAGAATTTAAAAAATTTCTTTTGCCTTTATCTCCAAATTCTATTTCTTCTATACCCCCCCCCCGTTACAAATAGATAAAATAAAGAATAAGCCTTTTGATCAGGATGTAAATTCAGTAAAGAATAATTTTGTTTTATAATGCTATATCTTTGTTTTTTGGTAAAAAAGCTATGAGGATCAATTTGTTTGCTTTTGCTATTTAAACAAGTTGCTAATCTTGCAACGCTTGAATGAGTCCCATAAATTTTATTTGCAAAAGACATTAAACTTATATCATATAAAAGCATTTGTGTTTGACTTAAAGTGTTAAAATCTCTAAAATCATTGGCTAAATATACATTGGTTAAATTAAGAGCTTTTAGTAAATGCTCAGCTGAACTAATATCATCTGTAAAAATAATAACATTTTGCTTCTTTGCTTCTTCTTTGATAATATGATAAGCAAGTTCATAAGGAGTTGCATGATAGGTTGTTTCTAAATTTTGTTTTCTAAAAGGAGCATAAGAGTAAACCGTATCTGAATTTCTAATGTGTATAGCACAAAAATCACCCAATTCCTTAGCCTTTAAAGTAGCTTTTTGTATAAGTTCTTTAATCTTTGAATGAAAACCTATATTTTGCCAAATTCGATTGATTTGTGCTAAATAATCTTCTTCATCAATATCCCAAGAATATCTCATTTCAAAAGGAGCTTCAAAATAATCATAACTTTCTTTTTCGAAAAGCTCTTTAAATTTTTCAAGATTATTGATATTAGCTGGATAAGTTTTCATATTTTTCATATTTACGTGAGGATAAAAAGTCATTAAGCTTGTTACTTCATTTTGCAAGATGCAATGTCTATCTAAAAAATCTTTAGTAAACACCTCTTCTTTGGTATCGTTATTACAAGAGATAATTTTTTGTCCTTGAAAGTTTTTATTGGTGTAAAGTTTTATATCTCTATTATATTTTTTAGCAGCTTCTTCAACTTCTATCCAAGTAAAAAATGCTTTTGTGTTTAATTTTTTGGCTAAATAAAAAGCGTTTAATATCCCAAGTAATCTTGTGGCATTAGAATCTTCTCTATTAGATAAAATATATTTTTGCACCCTTACTCCTTTAATTTAAAAATAAAATTATATATAAAAATTCATTTTTTTTTTTTTTTGATAAAATAGATATTTCAAATTTATAAAAAGTCTTTAAAACTTAAATTTTGACAAATCAAATAACTATAAAGGTTAAATATGCCTAAAGTCTCTATTATACTTCCAACTTTTAATGTAGAAAAATATATAAAAAAAGCTTTAGATAGTTGTATAAATCAAAGTCTTAAAGATATAGAGATTATTGTAGTAGATGATTTAGGAAGTGATAATAGTATTAAAATAGCTAAAGAAGAAGCTTTAAAAGATAAAAGAATTAAAATTATTCATAATAAGAAGAATTTAGGAACCTTTGCAAGTAGAAATATAGGAGTATTAAATTCAAACTCACCTTATATAATGTTTTTAGATCCTGATGATACCTTAGCTTTAAATGCTTGTGAGTTGGCTTTAAAAGAGATTAAAAATTTTGATTTAATTTGTTTTGATGCTTTAGTGCATAGAGTAAATACTAAGCAATTTTATCGTTTTAAGCAAAATGAAGATTTTAATAAAATTGAATTTTTAGATTTTTTGCTTAAACAAAGACATTTTTGTTGGAGTGTTTGGGCTAAGATTTTTAAAAAAGATATGATATTTAAAGTTTTTCAAAAAATAAATCCTTATGAAAGATTAAGTTATAGTGAAGATATGTTTTTTTGTTATATGTATTTTATGCAGTGTGAGAGAATAAAAATTTGCAAAGAGTTTATTTATTATTATGAATTTAATAAAAATGGACGTTATGAAAGTAAAGAATTTTTATATCAAAATTATTTGGACAAACAAAAAAGTCTTGAGCTTATAAAAGAATTTTCTTTAGAGTTTAACAATAATATATTTCATGAGAGTTTATTTAAAATTTTAGAAAAAGAGCTTAATGACTTGAAAAATAGATTAATAGCCAAGTAGTTTTTTAGCCTCTTTTATCACAAGTTCAGGTTTTAGATCTTTCATGCATTTGTGATGTTTTAGGGGACAAGTTTTTTGCATACAAGGCATACAGCTTAAATTTAAATGAACAATTTTAGCATTTTCATTTTGCCAAGGTGATGTTTGATTAAATTTTGTAGGTCCAAAAATGGCTACAGTTTTTATCTTATATACAGCTGCTATGTGCATAGCACCACTATCGTTAGTGATAAATAAATCACAAAATGCTATATTTTTACAAAGACTACTTATACTTGTTTTAGAACATAAATTTTTAACTCTAATGCCATCTTTTTTTAAAATATTTTCTATGTTATTACAAATTTCTTGTTCACTTTTTATTCCAAAGATAAGAATTTTATGTGTTTTAGCAAATTCTTTTGCAACACTAGCAAAATAACTAGCCTCCCATCTTTTTGCACTACCATAATGAGCGCCTGGATTTAAGGCTAGAATTTTTTTATCATCTTTTAAAGTGATATTACATTTATATTTTGGTAAAATGGGAAGTTTTAATTGCGTTGAATTTGCTTTAAAATTAAAACTTTTTTCTATAAAATATAGGTATTTTAAAACTTGATGTTCATTTTCATTTTGTCTTTTATTAAAGCAAAATCTTCTTTTGGATTTAATCAAATTTAAAATAATTTTACTTGAAAATGCAGATCTAAATGAGATCGCAATATCACACTCTCCTATGAGAGATCTTTGTTTTAAGACATTTAAATATCTATGTTTTTTATCTTCTATAATGATTTTAGAATTTTTTATATTTTTAAAAAGCTCTGTACTTACAAAGGAGCCATAAAAAATAATTTGAGCTTTAGGAAATTTTTCAAGCAAAGCATAAATAGCCGTGCTAGACATTACAGCATCACCTAGCCAAGTAGGAAGATTTATAAAAATTTTCACTTTTGTACCTTAAGATAAAGATCTTTATCGAAACTTCTAAATCTTTTGTGAAAGAAAAAATACTCATCAGGTTTAAATTTAATCATTTCTTCGCAACACTTTGCTTGATAAGAGGTTAATTCCTCTAAGCTTTTTATACTGCCATCAAGAGCCTTGAAACATTTTATATGATATTTGTTATCATTGCCTTGATAAATAAAAGCAGGCAACAATAAAGCTTTAGTTTTTTTTGCAATTAAACTAGCTCCAATTAAAAAATTTACTTTTTTATCAAAAAAATCTATTTTTATCCCTTCATTATCGGAACAATCTTGATCGGTTAAAATACCTAGAGTTCTTTTTTCTTTAAGAGCTTGAAACATTTTTTTAATCCCGCCTTTTTTATCGATTAATTCTATATCAAATTGAGTACGATTTTGGGCTAAAATTTTATCCATTTTTTCGCTATCTAGTTTTCTTCCTACTATAGACATAGCTCCAAATTTAGCAGAAAATGCTAAAGAACAAAGCTCCCAGTTTCCATAATGAGCCGTTGTTAAAATTAATGCTTTATTTGAATTTAAAGCATTGCATAAAATTTCCTCATCATCAAATACAACTTTTTTAAGAATTTTTTCTTTATTGGTATTTTGATTTTTAATGCAATCAATACCAAATTTAGCAAAATTTTGATAAATCTTTAGAGCTATTTTTTTTCTTTCTTTTGAGCTTTTTTGTGGAAAACAAATTTTTAAATTAATATCAATAATTCTTCTATGTTTTTTATTAAAGCAAAAAACAATAAATGCTATATTTTTAGCAAAAAAGTCTAAAATAAAATTTGGAAAAATAAAAACAATGAATTTTAAAATATAATAAATCATAAGATAAAGATTATCTTTATTTTTCATTTAGCAATTCCTTGGCAATTTTAAAAATATCATTTTCATCAATATTTTCAATGCAAAAATCATTTTTATCAATATGCTTAGCATCTAAAATTTTCTTTTTTGCGTCAATGGTTTTGTTAATTTCTGTTGTAAAAGCATTTCTTTGGCTTGGTGTTGCTCCAAAAATAGTTATAGAAGCTTTATTAAGAGCAAAAGCTAGATGAGTGGGACCACTATCATTTCCTATGATTAAATCTACAGCTTTTGTGAGTGCGATTAATTCTTGTAAATTTAAATTTCTAATTAGAACAATACGATCATTTGGATAAAAATTTTGAATTTCTTTTGCGATTTCGTATTCTTTTAAATTTCCCCAAGCAAGTAAAATTTTTAAATTTGGGAAGTTATTGATAATTTTTTTACAAAGTGATGCAAATTTCTTAGCTGGATAGATTTTATTTTTTGCACTTGAACCAACATGTATGAGTATATTTTGTTTATTTTCTTTTAATTTTAATTCTTGTATAAGTTTCTCTTTTAAAATGTCATCAGTGTAAAAAACATCTTTTTTAAAAAAGATGTTTTTTATGTCAAATTCTTCATTAAATACAAAAGAAATTAAAGCTAAATAACGAACAAAAACATTTTCATTATAGCTGATATTTAGTTTTTGATTATAAAAATTATGCGCAAAACTTTCTTTAAGGCTATTTTTGTTAAAACCAAAATTATTTTGATTTAAAATTCTACTTATAATAGCTGATTTAATAAGCCCTTGAAGATCTATTGATACATTGTAATTATTTTTTCTTGCTTCAAAAAGAATCTTTAGTGTTTTTGTAATTTTTTTATCTTTAAGAGGCAAAGGATAAATTTTATCAATTAAAGGATGATCTTTTAAAATATCTTTAAATCTTTCATCAACAAACCAGTGAATTTCTATATTTTTTTTAAATTTTTTAATAAATTGTAATACTATAGCACTTTGGATAATATCTCCAAGCGCTGATAACCTAACAATCGCTATTTTCATTAAGAACCTAAAATACTAAAATTTTGTTATGATTTTATCAAATTTATTTAAAAAAGGGTTAAAATGAATCAAGAAGGTTATATTTGCATCTTTGATTGCGAAAGTATCCCAGATACTGAACTTATAAGAAAAACTTTAAATTTAAAAGGAGATGACTTAGAGATCTCTAAAAAAGCTTTAGAACTTCAAAAAGAACAAACTTCTAGTGAATTTTTGCCCTTGCCTTATCATAAAATTATAAGTATTTGTGCTGTTATAACAAATAGTTTTGGAAAATTTATTAAAGTCAATAAAATTGATGGTGATGATGAGCAAAGCATGATTGCTAATTTTTTTAAATTTATTGATAAATATGAGCCTAAATTAGTTAGTTTTAATGGTAAAAATTATGATATGCCTTTGCTTGTTTTAAGAGCATTAAAATATAATATTAAAGCAAATACCTATTTAGATACTATTACAGATAAATGGAATAATTATAAAACGCGTTTTTCTGAAAATAAGCATTGTGATTTATTTGAAGCTTTTGGTTCTTATCGAGGTTTAAAACTCGATCTTATCTGTGCTATGGTAAATTTGCCTGGAAAATATGAAATTCATGGCAATGAAGTTCTTGAACTTTTTTATGAAAATAAACTAGAAAAAATTCATGAGTATTGTGAAAGTGATACTTTAAACACTTTTATGTTGTTTTTAAAATATGAATTTATTAAGGGTAATATTAATGAAAATGATTTTATAGATTCTTTGAATGCAATGAAAGAATTTCTTATGCAAAAAAAGCAAAATCGTTCTTATATTGATCTTTTTATTAAAGCAAGCGAAGATGAAATTTCTAAAATAAAACTTAGCATTTAATTAAATATATTAGAATATTGTTTATAAGCAAAAAAAGGAAAAAGATGAAAATTTTAATCACTGGTGGGGCAGGTTATATCGGATCACATACTTTAAGACAGTTTTTAAATACAGATCATGAAATTTGTGTTTTAGATAATTTATCTAAGGGAAGTGAAATTGCAATTAAAGATTTAAAAGAAATTAGAGATTTTAAATTTTTTAAACAAGATTTGAGCGATTTTAATGCAATTAAAGAGCTTTTTAAGCAAGAGAAGTTCGATGCAGTAGTCCATTTTGCTGCGAGTATTGAGGTGTTTGAAAGCATGCAAAATCCTTTAAAATATTATTTAAACAATACGGCCAATACAAGTAATCTTATACAAACTTGTTTGGAAAATAATGTTAAAAATTTTATTTTTTCTTCTACTGCAGCAACTTATGGAGAACCTAAAAATTCTGTGGTAAGCGAAGAAAGCCCATTAAGTCCTATTAACCCTTATGGAAGAAGCAAACTTATGAGTGAAGAAGTTTTAAGAGATGCTAATATGGCTAATCCTTCTTTTAAATATTGTATTTTAAGATATTTTAATGTTGCAGGCGCTTGTATGGATTTTAAACTAGGTCAGCGTTATCCAAAAGCAACTTTACTTATAAAAGTAGCAGCAGAATGTGCGGCTAATAAGCGTGATAAAATATTTATTTTCGGGGATAATTATAATACTAAAGATGGAACTTGTATAAGAGATTATATCCATGTAGATGATATTTCAAGTGCTCATTTGGCCGCTTTAGAATATTTACAAAATAATGAAAGTAATATTTTTAATGTGGGTTATGGTCACGGCTTTAGCGTAAAGGAAGTGATTCAAACTATGAAAAAAGTTAGCGGAGTAGATTTTAAAGTAGAACTTGCCCCGCCTCGTGCAGGAGATCCTAGTGTTTTAATTTCTAATGCAGATAAAATTCGATCTTTAACATCTTGGAAACCAAAATTTGATAATTTAGAAACAATTTGTAAAAGTGCTTTTGATTGGGAAAAACAGTGCTAAAAAAACTTTTTTTTATTTTAGATAAAAAAGACAAGAATTTTTTATTTTCTTTGTTGGTTTTTTCTATTTTTATTTCATTTATGGAAACTTTTGCCATATCTTTAATTATGCCTTTTGTTACCTTGGCTAGTGATTTTTCTTATTTTGATAGAAATGAGTATTTAATTTCTATCAAAGAATATTTAGCCTTGCCTACTTATAAAATTATTGTTTATTTTGGATTAGTTTTAGTTTGTTTTTATGTGTTGCGTGCGTTATTAAATTCTTATTATTTTCATCTTTTAGCAAAATTTTCCAAGGGAAGGTATCATAGTATATCTTATAAGATTTTTTCAAAATATCTTCATATTAATTACGAAGATTTTACCCAAAAAAGTCATTCTGAGTTATTAAAAAATATCACAGGAGAAGTTTATAATCTTAGCACAATGATTTCTTCTTTTTTATTGATGATGAGTGAAATTTTTGTTGTTTTATTGCTTTATATTTTGCTTCTTTTAATTGATTATAAGATTACTCTAGCTTTAAGTGTTTTTTTGTTTTTAAATGCTTTTATTTTAATGCGTATTTTATCTCCACTTGTTAAAAAAGCTGGATTAAGACGCGAAGAAGCAATGAAAAATTTTTTTGAAATTATTAATACAAGTTTAAATAATTTTAAATTTATTAAACTAAAAATTAAAGAAAAATCGATTTTGAAACTTTTTGAACAACAAAGTAAGGATTTTAGCAAGGCAAATATAAGCAATGAAAGTATTGCTGCTTTGCCAAGAATATACCTTGAAGCAATTGGATTTTGTGTTTTAATTTTTATAGTTGTTTTTTTAGTTTTTAAAAATAAAGGTGATATTTCTAATATTTTAGCAACTATTTCTGTCTTTGTTTTGGCACTTTATCGATTAATGCCTAGTGCAAATCGTATTATTACGAGTTATCATGATTTGCTTTATTATAGATCCTCTTTAGATATCATTTATGATATTTTAAATCAAAAAGAAGAAAAGTTGGAAAATAAAAGTATTAGTTTTCAAAAAGAAATTCGTTTAGAAAATATAAGCTTTGCTTATCATAATAAAGATAATTTATTTACTCATTTAAACTTAAGTATAAAAAAAGGTGAAAAAATTGCATTTATTGGAGAAAGTGGATGTGGAAAAAGCACCTTAGTTGATATTATTATGGGTTTATTAAAAGTAAAAGAGGGCAAAATTTATATTGATAATGAAGTGTTAAATGAAGACAATATTAAAAGTTTAAGATCTAAAATAGGTTATATTCCACAACAAATTTATCTTTTTAATGATAGCATAGCTAAAAATATTGCCTTTGGCGATGAGATCGATTTTAACTTGCTTAAAGAGGTTATTAAACAGGCTAATCTTGAAAATTTTATTAAAAGCTTGCCTAATGGAATTCATACAAAAGTAGGAGATGGTGGAAATAATTTAAGCGGGGGGCAAAAGCAAAGGATTGCCATTGCAAGAGCTTTGTATTTAAAACCTGAAATTTTAATTCTTGATGAGGCAACTTCTGCTTTAGACAATGAGAGTGAAATGAAAATTATGGATGAGCTTTTTAGAATTTCTAAAGATAAAACGATGATTATTATCGCTCATAGACTTTTGGGTATAGCAAAATGTGATAAAGTTTATAAATTAGAGCATTCAAAGCTTATTTTAGAGAGGCAAAAATGAAAATTACTTTTATTATAGCCACTTTAAATTCTGGTGGAGCTGAGAGAGTCTTGGTGACTTTAGCAAATGAGTTTTGTAAAGAACACGAGATAAAAATTATAAAGTTTCATTCTGGAGATTCTTTTTACCCTTTAGATGAAAAAATAAAAGTTAAAACTTTACAACAATTTAGATTTGATAATATTTATCATAAAATTGCTAGCCGTTTTAAAAAATATTTTGCTTTAAGAAAAGCTTTAAAGGAAGAAAAAAGTGATATTTTTATCTCTTTTTTGGATACAACTAATATTGCTTGTATAGTTGCAAAAATAGGTATAAAAACCCCTTTAATAATTTGTGAGCATAGCAATGAAGCTTATTTGAAATCAAAAATCTGGCGTTTTTTAAGAAGAATTACATATCCTTTTTGTGATGCTTTAAGTGTATTGGGAAATAAAGACAAAGAATTTTATGAAAAATTTGTTAAAAAGGTTATTGTTTTAGCAAATCCAACTCATTTTAAGCTCCAAAATGAAAGTTTTGAAAAAGAAAATTTTATTCTTTTTATAGGACGCTTAGATCATAATAAAAATGCTTTGATGTATTTAAAAGCTATAGCAAATTTAGATGAGAATTTAAGAAAAAATTATAATTTCTTAATCTTGGGAGATGGAGAATTAAAACAAGAATTAGAATATAAAGCTAAAAGCTTGAATATTAAAGTAGAATTTTTAGGTCGTATCAAGGATGTAAAAACTTATTATTCTAAAGCTAAGATTTTATGTCTTTGTTCTTTTATGGAAGGTTTACCAACGGTTTTAATAGAAGCTTTATATTTTGATGTGGCTCGTATAGCAACTCGTTATTATAATGGAGCAAGTGATTTAATCAATGATGCTAAAGACGGATTTTTGGTAAATTGTGATGATGAACTAGCTTTAGCTGAAAAAATGACTTTATTAATGCAGGATGAATCTTTAAGAAAAAAATTAGTTTTAGATGCAAGAAAAAGATGCAAAGATTATGATATTTTACAAATTAAAGAAAAATGGATGAAAATAATCAATGAGCTTAGAATTTCCTAAAATTTCTGTTATTATTCCTACTTTTAAACGCCCTTTATTGCTTAAAAAAGCATTAAAAAGTGTGCAAGATCAAGATTTTAAAGATCTAGAAATTATTGTTAGCGATGATGAGCCTAATTCTCAAAGTGAAAAAATTGTTCAAGAATTTATTCTTCGTGATAAACGTATAAAATATGTTAAAAACACCAAGTATAAGCATGGTCCTAATGGCAATAAAAACAATGGCTTAGATCATGCTAGGGGAGAATTTATTACCTTTTTAGATGATGATGATGAGCTCTTGCCTAATGCGCTTAGTGTTTTAATAGAAAAAAGCAAACAGGGTTATTCTCATGTTTTTGGAAATTGTTTAATTGAAGAAAATGGCTCTTTAAAAGAAGAATTTAGCGGTAAAGGTTTTACCAAAGATAGCGAGGTAACAAAAAAAGATTTTTTAATGGCAAAATTTTATGGAGAATTTTTATCAATTTTTAAGAAATCTTTACTTAAGGATCATCGCTTTAATGAAGAATTTTATGGAAATGAAGCAACTCTTTGGGTGCATTTGTATGATGAAAAAAGTTTTTATATTCATCAAGCATTAAGAATATATAAAGTTAACAGAGAGGATAGTGTAACTTTAGGAGCTATTAAAAATTCAAAAAGAGTTTATCTTGGTTATTTGGAGCTTGCTAGGATAGTAGAGAATGAACTTTTAAAAAGTAAGGATAAAGACTATAAAAAACAATGCGCAAGTTACTATAAAATGGCAGCTTATTATGCTAAATTAGCCCATCTTTATAAACAAATGTATTTTTGTCTTTTTAAAAGTTTATGGATTAAATTTAATACTCCTGCTTTAATCTTGCTAAGTTTAAGTATAATTCCAAATAAGATTATTATTTTTTTATCAAAAATTAGAGTGAGTTTATGCAAAAATTAGCTATTTTTATTTATTCTTTGGGTAGTGGCGGAGCAGAAAGGGTTGTGGCAACTTTATTGCCTATTTTAAATATGAAATTTGAAGTACATCTTATTTTAATGAATGATAAAATTTCTTATAAAATTCCAGAATGCAAAATACATTTTCTAGAAAAATCTTATCCTAATGAAAATTCTTTGATGAAATTTTTAAAACTTCCTTTTTTAGCCTTAAGATACAAAAAACTTTGCAAAGAATTAAATATCAATACACAATTTGTTTTTCTTAATCGCCCTAATTATATTGCTTTATTATCAAGAGTGTTTGGATTAAAAACGAAATTAGTTATTAATGAATGTACAACTCCTAGCGTGATGTATGCTAAAAAAAATTTCACCTCTTTTATAAATAAAGCTTTAATTTATTTTTTATATCCTAAAGCTGATTTAATCTTGCCCAATTCTAAAGGAAATTTAGAGGATCTAGTGCAAAATTTTAATATTAAAAAAGAAAAATGTAATATTTTATACAATGCCATTGATATAGAAAATATAGAAAAACAATCTTTAGAGCCTATTGAATTAAAAGATAAATTTATATTAAGCGTGGGAAGATTAGACAAAGGAAAAAATCATGCTTTACTAATTAGAGCTTATGCAAGATTAAAAACAGATTTAAAACTTGTCATTCTTGGAGAAGGGGTTTTAAAAGATGAGCTTGAAAGATTAATTTTTCAATTAAATTTAAAAGGAAAAGTTTTACTTTTAGGTTTTGATAATAATCCTTATAAATATATGTCTAAGTGTGAATTTTTTGCTTTTGCTTCGGTATTTGAAGGTTTTTCTAATGTTTTAATTGAAAGCTTGGCTTGCTCTTGTGCAGTAGTTTGTACAGATCATCAAAGTGGAGCAAGAGAATTATTTGGTGATAATGAATTTGGTCTTTTGGTGGAGGTAGATAATGAAGAGAGTATGTATAAGGGCTTAAAGTTAATGCTTGAAGATACAAATTTAAAAAATACTTATAAAAATAAAGCAAAACAAAGAGCATCAGAATTTGATAAAATTAAGATTGCAAGAGATGCTTTAAAATATTTATTAGGGTAAATAATGCAAAAGATAAACCGTATTTTTAAAAATTATAATTTAATAGTTTTTATTTTAATAGCTTTTATTTTTAGTATTGCGTGTCGTTTTTATTGGATTTTTTGGGCAAGTGAATTTAATGAGTATTTTTTTAATAACGAATTAATGATTATTTCAAATGATGGGTATGCTTTTGCAGAGGGTGCAAGAGATATGATAGCCGGCTTTCATCAGCCTAATGACTTAAGCTATTATGGATCATCACTTTCTACTCTTACTTATTGGCTTTATAAAATTACCCCTTTTTCTTTTGAGAGTATTATTTTATATATGAGTGTATTTTTATCTTCTTTGCTTGTTATACCGCTTGTATTGATTGCTAATGAGTATAAAAATCCTTTAATGGGTTTTATAGCTGCTCTTTTAGCAAGCATAGCAAATAGTTATTATAATCGTACTATGGCAGGATATTATGATACGGATATGCTTGTAATAGTCCTTCCTATGTTTATTTTATTTTTTATGATAAGGCTTATTTTAAAAAAGGATTTATTATCTTTTATTTTCTTACCTTTTTGTGTAATGATTTATCTTTGGTGGTATCCATCAAGTTATACTTTAAATGTTGCTTTGATAGGGTTATTTTTAATTTATACTCTTATCTTTCATAGAAAAGAAACTATATTGTATATGAGTATTATTTTAATGCTTATTACTCTTTCAAATATTGCTTGGTTTTACCAAAGCGCAATTATAGTAATACTTTTTTCTTTATTTGTTTTAAAAAATTATTATTTTAACTTAAAGTTGCTTCTTATTTTGGGTTTTTTCACTCTTATTTTTTTAATTTTAAGTGGCGGTGTTGACCCTATACTTTATCAGCTTAAATTTTATATATTTCGAACTGACTCTAGTGCTAATTTAACTCAAGGTTTTGTTTATTTTAATGTTAATAAAACTATACAAGAAGTTGAAAGTATAGATTTAAGTGTTTTTATGCAAAGAATAAGTTCTAATGAAATTATTTTTTTACTTTCTTTTATAGGTTTTATTTTATTTATCAAACAGCACAAGAGTGTTATCTTAGCCTTACCTATGCTTTTGCTTGGTTTTTTGGCGCTTAAGGGTGGGCTTCGTTTTACTATCTATGCAGTACCTATTATGGCTTTGGGATTTGGTTTTTTATGTATTAAATTTTTAGAGTATTTAGAAAAAATTAAAATACAAAATATTAAAGATATAAGATTTTTTAGATTTCTTTTAATTATAATTTTTCTTTTTATTGTATTATTTATATTCTTTTATTTGATACAAAAAAATTTTGATTCATATGATTTTTTAGGATATTTTGCATTTTTATTAATATTATTCTTTTTTATTTTTATGGCTTTAAAATTTTTATATAAAAAGAATTTAAAATTAATGCGTGTTTTTCTTATCATAGCCATTTTAATGATAAGTTTATCTTCTGCTTTAAGGCATATTTATAATTACAAAGCCCCAACTGTTTTTACTCAAAATGAAGCTATTCTTTTGACAAAGCTTAAAGAGTTGGCATCAAGAGAAGATTATGTTGTAACGTGGTGGGATTATGGGTATCCTATTAGATATTATAGTGATGTTAAAACCTTGGTAGATGGTGGCAAACATTTAGGAAAAGATAACTTTTTTCCTTCTTTTGTTTTAAGTAAAGATCAAAGATCGGCTGCAAATATGGCAAGATTAAGTGTGGAATATACTGAAAAAAGTTTTTATAAGCCATATAATGATTTGCTTGATGCTATGATGAGAGATTATAATCAAAGTAATGTTGATTTATTTTTAAATTCTTTAAGTAAAGAAAATTTCAAAATCAATACTCCAAAAACAAGAGATATTTATCTTTATCTCCCATCGCGAATGGTTTCGATTTTTTCAACTGTTGCAAGTTTTTCTTTTATAGATCTTGAAACAGGGGAGCTTAATAAACCATTTACTTTTAGCACTTCTTATATTTTAGGTGAAAATAATGGCGAGATTATTTTAAGTAATGGGATAATTTTAAGTAATGATTTTAGAAATTTTAAGTTAAATGGAGACGTTTTTGCTATTAATAGTTTTATAGAATTTGATTCTGTAGAAAAAAATGAATATAAAATTATCAATGTTGATCCTAGTGCAAATTTTTATATTTTTTATATTAAAGATTCCTCTATGCCTTTTACTCAATTTATTTTGATGGATAAAAATATGTATCAAAGTGCTTTTGTTCAAATGTTTTTTTTAGGCAATTATGATAAAAATTTATTCGATTTGGTTTTAAATACTAAAGAAGCAAAGGTATTTAAATTAAAAATATGAAGATAGGATTTTTAAGTCACTCTGGCATGAGCATTTATCATTTTAGAGCTCCTATTATTAAAGCTTTATTAGAAAGAGGAGATGAGGTATTTATTATAGTTCCAAAGGATAATTACGCTCATAAGCTTCAGGATTTAAAAGCTAATATTATTTTTTATGATCTAAATCGCTCAAGTCTTAATCCTTTGGTTGTTTTTAAAAATTTTTTACATCTTGCAAGAACTTTAAAAAATTTAAATTTAGATTTGATTCAAACAAGTGCTCATAAAAGTAATACTTTTGGAGTAATAGCAGCAAAAGTAGCAAAAATTAAATTAATTTTTGCTCTTGTAGAAGGACTTGGATCGTTTTATATTGATGAAGATCTTAAAAGCAAATTGGTAAGAACAACGATTAATTTATTATATAAAATATCATTTAGATTTGCTACTAAATTTATTTTTGTAAATGAAAGTAATGCTGAATTCATGAGAAATTTAGGCTTAAAAGAAGAAAAAATTTGTATTATAAAATCTGTAGGAGTTAATCTTAAGAAATTTTTTCCTGTAAAAATTCAAAATGATATTAAGTTAAATTTTCTAAAAAATTATAATATGCCCAATAAACCTTTAATTTTAATGATAGCTAGAGCTTTGTGGCATAAGGGGATTAAAGAATTTTATGAGGCAGCCAGACTTTTAAAAAATAAAGCTAATTTTATTTTGGTAGGCGGTAGAGATGATAATAAATCTTGTGCTCCTTTAGAGTTTTTACAAAAAGGTGAAGTTTTTTATCTTGGATCAAGAGATGATATAGCTTTTTTATTAAATTTGTGTGATATTTTTGTTTTGCCAAGCTATAAAGAGGGTTTTCCTGCTACAATTTTAGAAGCAAAAGCTTGCGCAAAAGCTTGTATTGTAAGTGATTGTGAAGGTTGCATAGAAGCAATTTCAAACGGTTATGATGGTCTTTTATTTCAGAGTAAAAATATAAATGATTTTGTCGAAAAAATCACTTTATTGATAGAAGATACAAAATTACGAGAAAATTTAGCTCATAATGCATTTAAAGAAGCTCTAAAACTAGATGAAAATTTAATTGCAAAAAATTATTTAAAAATTTATGATGAGAGTATGAAAAATGTATAAAAAGTATATTAAAAGGATTTTGGATTTTATTTTAGCTTTAATTTTATTAAGTTTTTTCTCTCCTTTGATTTTAATTATAGCTATACTTTTAAAAATCACTCAAAAAAGTGTAATTTTTACGCAGATTAGACCTGGGCTTAATGAAAAAGAATTTAAAATTTACAAATTTAAGACAATGAGCGATGAAAAAGATGAGCAAGGAAATTTACTTCCTGATGAAATGCGTTTAAAATCTTTAGGAAAAATTATTAGAAGTTTGAGTTTAGATGAATTATTGCAACTTTTTAATGTTTTAAAAGGAGATATGAGTTTTGTTGGTCCGCGTCCTTTATTATCTGAATATTTAAAACTTTATGATTCAAGACAAAAAATGCGTCATAATGTAAAACCAGGTATTACAGGATGGGCACAAGTTAATGGACGTAATAATATTTCTTGGAAGCAAAAATTTGAACTTGATGTGTATTATGTAGAACATATTTCTTTTGCTCTTGATTTAAAAATTCTTTTTTTAACTTTTTTTAAAGTGCTAAAACGAAGCGGGATAAATAAAACAGGTCAAGCCACAACGGAAAAATTTAATGGAAAGAACTAAAAAAATCTATATTTATGGAGCAGGTGGGCACGGTTTAGTTTGTGCAGATGTAGCCAAGTCTTTAGGTTATGAAGAATGTATTTTTTTAGATGATAATAAAGGTGTAAAATTTAGCAAAGATTTGCCAAAATGGGATATATTTGTTGCTATAGGAGATAATAGCATTAGAGAAAAGGTTTTTAATACTATTAAAGAAAATGGTTTTAAAATTGTAAATTTAATTCATCCAAGTGCTATTGTAAGTCCAAGTGCTTTTTTAGAAGAAAGTGGAATTTTAATTATGCCTTGTGTAGTGGTTAATGCTAAAGCTTTTATTGCTAAAGGGGTTATTTTAAATACTTCTTGTGTTGTAGAGCATGAATGTAAAATAGATACATTTTCTCATATAAGTGTTGGGGCTAAAATGGCTGGGAATGTAAAAATAGGCAAAAAGTGTTTTATGGGAATTAATTCTTGTATTTTACCTAATTTGACTATGGCGGATAATAGTATTTTGGGTGCAGGTGCGGTTTTAACGCGTGATATAACTGAAAAAGGAACTTATATAGGTGTTCCTGCAAGAAGTATAAAGGATAAGTTATGAAATTTTTTCTTTCAGCTCCACATATGAGCGAAAATGAATTAAAATATATACAAGAAGTTTTTAAAAGTAATTATATAGCTCCTTTAGGAGAATTTGTTAATCGTTTCGAGCAGAGTATCAAAGATTATACAAAAAGTGATTATGCTTTAGCTTTAAATTCTGCAACAGCGGCTTTACATCTTGCTTTAAGAGTGGCTGGAGTAAAAGAAAATGATTTGGTTTTAGCTTCGTCTTTTACTTTTATTGCTTCGGTTGCACCTATTTATTATCTTAAGGCTAAGCCTATTTTTATTGATTGTGATGAAACTTTTAATTTAGATATAACTTTATTAAAACAAGCTATTTATGAAAGCGAAAAAAAACCTAAAGCTTTAATTCTAACACATCTTTATGGTAATGCATCAAAAATGGATGAGATTCTTGAAATTTGTAAAGAAAATAATATTATTTTAATTGAAGATGCAGCAGAAGCTTTAGGGAGTTTTTATAAGGGTAAAGCTTTGGGAACTTTTGGAGAGTTTGGGGTTTATTCTTTTAATGGAAATAAAATTATCACAACTTCAGGTGGAGGAATGCTTGTAGGAAAAGACAAGCAAAAAATAGAAAAAGCAAGGTTTTATAGCACTCAAGCTAGAGAAGATTGTTTGCATTATGAGCATTTAGATTATGGATATAATTATAGACTTAGTAATGTTTTGGGTGCTATTGGTGTTGCGCAAATGGAAGTTTTAGAACAAAGAGTGCTTAAAAAAAGAGAAATTTATAAGTGGTATAAAGAATTTTTAGGCGATAGTTTTAGTTTTTTAGACGAACTTGAAAATTCAAGAAGTAATCGTTGGCTAAGCACAGCTTTAATAGATTTTAAGCTAAATGAACTTTTTAAAGAGAAAAAAAGTATTTGTATTACACAAAAAGATCTTCCTTTGCATCCTAAAATTTCAAAATTGATTCAAGATTTAAAAAAAGAACAAATTGAAACAAGACCTCTTTGGAAGGCTATGCATGCTCAAGCAGTTTTTAAAGGTGAAAAAGCTTATGTAAATGGCAATAGTGAATTATTTTTTTATAAAGGAATTTGTTTACCAAGCAGCACTACTATGAGCAAAGATGATGTTAAAGAAATTTCTTATCTTATTTTAAAGAGCATCCGAGGTTAAGATGGATTTTACTTTTTATAAAAGCAAAAGATTAATATTTTTTGTTTGTTTTGATATTTTTTTATTTTTACTTTCTATTTTTTTAGCTTTTTCTTTAAGATTTAGTGGTGATATACCTGATGAGTTTTATAACTCAATGTTTAAATCAGGGCTTATACTTATTATTTTAAAAATTTTCTTTTTATTTGTTTTTAGGATTTATAAAGTTGCTTGGAGATTTTTTTCTTTAAATGAAGCAAGAAAAATTTTTATAGCCCTTATTTTATCTGAAATTATTTTTTTAATAATTTTTTCTTTTTATAGTGATTTTTTTAATCCTTTTCCAAGAAGTGTTATAGGGATAGATTTTGTTTTATCTTATATGTTTATAGGTACTTTAAGAATCAGTAAAAGGATGTTTGTTGATTTTAAATCAAATAATGCTTTTGAAGAAAATCCTTGCATAGTAATAGGAGCTACATCTAAAGCACTTCATTTGCTAAAAGGTGCAAAAGAAGGGCATTTAGGACTTTATCCTGTTGGAGTAATTGATGAAAGAAAAGAACTCATTGGAACTTATTGTGATAAATTTAAGGTTGAATCAAAAGATAAAATTAAAGATTATGTAGACAAAGGCACAAAGACAGCGATTATTGCATTAAAGCTTGAACAAGAAGATTTAAAAAAGCTTTTTGAAGAGCTTGTTGGTTATGGAATTTTAGATGTTAAAATTTTTTCTTTTACAAGAAATGAGGCAAGGGATATTAGTATAGAAGATTTACTTGCTAGAAAACCTAAGGATTTAGATAATAATGCGGTTATAGATTTTTTAAAGGATAAAGTTGTTTTGGTGAGTGGAGCTGGGGGAAGTATAGGTAGCGAACTTTGTAAACAATGTATAAAATTTGGCGCAAAACAGCTTATAATGATTGATCATAGTGAATTTAATCTTTATAAAATCAATGAAGATTTAAGTAATCATAAAGATAAAATTATTCCTATTTTGATGAGTATTTTAGAAGAAGATAATCTCAAAGGTGTTTTAAAACAATACAAACCAGAACTTATTTTGCATGCAGCAGCTTATAAACATGTACCACTTTGTGAGCAAAATCCTTATTCTGCAGTATTAAACAATATAATAGGAACTAAAATTTTAATTGATAGTGCAAAAGATAATGGAGTTAAAAAATTTGTTATGATTAGCACTGATAAGGCTGTAAGACCTACAAGTATTATGGGTTGTACTAAAAGAGTTTGCGAGCTTTATACCTTGGCTTTATCAAATAAAGACTTTGAAGTTGCTTGTGTTCGTTTTGGAAATGTTTTAGGTTCAAGTGGAAGTGTTATTCCTAAATTTAAGGAGCAAATTGCAAAGGGTGAGTCTTTAAGTCTTACTCATCCTGATATAGTGAGATATTTTATGCTTGTTGATGAGGCGGTGCAGCTTGTTCTTCAAGCGGGCGCTATAGCAAAAGGCGGAGAGCTTTTTGTTCTTGATATGGGTAAACCTGTAAAAATTATGGATTTAGCTAAAAAAATGCTTTTGCTTTCAAATCGTCCTGATTTAGAAATTAAAATTACTGGACTTAGAAAAGGAGAAAAACTTTTTGAAGAGCTTTTAATCGATGAAAATGATGCAAAAACAAAATATGAAAGTATTTTTGTGGTAAAAGATCAAAAAACTGATCTTGTTAAATTGAATTCTCAAATTGATAAGCTTAAGCAAAATAAAGATATAATTAAAACATTGCTTGAAATTGTTCCAGAATTTAAACATAACGCCGGAGGTAATTAATGTTTATTAAGGATATACAAAAATTTGAAGACAATCGCTATAAAGCAAGAGCATATATGACATATATCTTAACAAGAAATTTACCTAATAAACTCCCTAATATACATCTTGATAGTATAAAAATAGCCTTAGATAAAATTGAACATGATATTTCTATTTTTGATGCTTTATATATACTTGATACATCTGGAAGGCAAATTGGCAATACGATAGCTTTAAAAAAAGAATATGAAACAGGAGCTGGGGAAGATAGAAGTTCTAAAGCTTATTTTTATAGAGCCGTTAAATTTAAGCGCTGTATATTAAGTGACCCTTATCCTTCAAGCTTAAACAATGAATTATGTGTTACTGCTTCTATGCCAATTTATAATGATAAAAATGAACTATTATTTGTAGTATGTATAGATGTAAGTTTAATTAATATTTTAAAAGTAATAGAAGCTGGATATTTTGAAACAACTTTTAATTATTTTAGTCGTGTAATTTATTTTTGTTTTGCTGTGGTTTTATTTATCATTACATGTTTTTTGTTTCAAAAAGGATTTTTTAGTTTATTTCATGAGCAAGAAAAAGTTGGAATACAAATCATATTTCAAAGTACTATAGCTATTACTCTAGCCTTAGCTATTTTTGATTTAACAAAAACTATAATAGAAGAAGAAGTTCTAGGAAAAATGAAAAAAGAAGCTCATGGTATACAAAAAACAATGGTGAGGTTTTTAGGATCAATTATTATTGCTTTAGCTATTGAAGCTTTGATGCTAGTGTTTAAACTTGTATCAAGTGATTTATCTCAAATGATTTATGTGATATACCTTATAGCTGGCATTAATCTTCTTTTAATTGGACTTAGTGTATACTTATTTGCAGTAAAATATAAAAATAGTCATATTTATGATAATAATTAACAAAAAGATGTTATAATTATTTTTTGTTTCAGTAGAATAAATAGTAAAATTAGAAATTTGAAAGGACGAAATTGTGAAATTGTTGGTTGTTGATGACAGTTCTACTATGAGAAGGATTATTAAGAATACTCTAACAAGACTTGGGCATAATGATGTTCTTGAAGCTGAGCATGGGGTTGAAGCTTGGGATTTGCTAACTAAAAATGAAGATATAAAAGTTTTAATAACTGATTGGAATATGCCAGAAATGAATGGTTTAGAGTTAGTTAAAAAGGTGAGGGCTGAAAAAAAATATGAAGATATGCCTATTATTATGGTTACAACCGAGGGTGGAAAGGCTGAGGTTATTACAGCTTTAAAAGCAGGTGTTAATAATTACATTGTAAAACCATTTACCCCGCAAGTATTGAAAGAAAAACTTGAAGATGTTTTAGGAACTGGATCTGAGGTATCTGAATAAAAATTAAGCCTTTTTTAGGCAAAATAGTTTCAAAATGCAAAAATTTTACTATGAATTATTTTTTAAAGTTGAAAAGTCTTATGAAAAGATATTTATTGACTTTATATTTGATTTAGGGATTGACGCTTTAGAAGAAAAAAATGAAGGTTTTTTTATAAGGTCTGAAGATAGTTTAGAAAATTTGGATTTTGCTTTAGATGTTTTTATAGAAAAACTTTCTAACTTGGAAAATAAGAAAATTTTTTTTTATAAAATACTTGAAAAAAAAGAAAATAAAGATTGGATTGAAGAATACAAAAAAAGTATTCATCCTATTTTAATTGAAAATATTTATATTCATACTTCTTGGCAAGAACCAAAAGAAAATTGTTTAAATATCAAAATAAATCCAGCGCTTGCTTTTGGTTCTGGACATCATGAAAGCACTCATTCTTGTATAAAATTTTTACAAAAATACGCCAAAAAGAATATGCTAGCTTTAGATATAGGTTGTGGTAGCGGAATTTTAGCTATTATTCTAGCAAAATATTTATGTAAAGTTGATATTTGTGATACAGATATATTGGCTATTGAAAGTGCCAAAAAAAATGCTAAAATTAATAAAGTAAAATTTCAAAATATATGGTGTGGCTCTGTAGATCAAGCTAATAAAAAATATGATTTGGTAGTGGCCAATCTGATTGCTGATATCATCTTAGTTTTAGAAAGCGATATTAAAAAGTGTTTAAATGATAATGCTATACTTATATTATCTGGAATTTTAGACAAATATGAAAGCCGAATAAAGGATAAATTTCAAGATTTAAAATTAATTGACAAGATCCAATCAAACGAATGGATAAGTTTAGTTTATAAAAAGGAAATTCAATGAATAAACCAAATAATAAAAATAATACTCCAAAAAATAATAATTTTTTTAACAAAAATCCAATTTTTATTTTTGCAATTTTTGCAATTGTAATGATAGTTCTTTTTAAAGGATTTTTTGATGGAAATAATTCTTTTGGAGCTAATTTAAATGGAGGTGAGATAAGCAAAAATATTGCCTATTCTGAACTTAAAAAACTTATACAAAGCGGACAGATTAATCAAGTTAGTATAGGACAAACTACTATTAAAGCTATATCTTCAGCACATAATACTATCTATACAGCTAAAAAAGTTAATGATCCAGAGCTTGTAAATTTACTTGATCAAAAAAATATTGCTTATGGGGCTTATTCTGAAACTAATTGGTTTACTGATATTTTATTCTCATGGGTATTGCCAATTTTTATTTTTTTTGGTATTTGGATGTTTTTAGCAAGTCGTATGCAAAAAAATATGGGAAGCTCTATTTTGGGAATAGGAAGTTCAAAAAAGCTTGTAAATTCTGAAAAACCAAAAGTAAAATTTTCTGATGTAGCGGGAGTTGAAGAAGCAAAAGAAGAAGTAAAAGAGATTGTTGATTTTTTAAAATTTCCTGAACGTTATATTAAATTAGGAGCAAAAATTCCAAAAGGCCTTTTATTGGTTGGACCTCCAGGTACTGGAAAAACTTTATTGGCTAAAGCTGTTGCAGGCGAAGCTGATGTTCCATTTTTTAGTGTTTCTGGGTCAAGTTTTATAGAGATGTTTGTAGGTGTTGGAGCTAGTAGAGTAAGAGATTTATTTGAAAATGCTAAAAAAGAAGCCCCTGCTATTGTATTTATTGATGAAATTGATGCTATTGGTAAAAGTCGTGCGGCAAGTGGTATGATGGGGGGTAATGATGAAAGAGAGCAAACTTTAAATCAGCTTTTAGCTGAGATGGATGGTTTTGGAAGCGAAAGTTCTCCAGTAATTGTTTTAGCAGCTACAAATCGTCCAGAAGTTTTAGATCCAGCTCTTTTAAGACCAGGAAGGTTTGATAGGCAGGTATTAGTAGATAAGCCTGATTTTAAAGGTAGATGTGAAATTTTAAAAGTGCATATGAAAGATGTAAAAATTTCTCCTAGTGTAAAAGTTGAGGATATAGCAAGACTTACAGCAGGTTTAGCAGGAGCGGATTTAGCCAATATTATTAATGAAGCTGCCCTTCTAGCTGGAAGAGATTCTAAAAAATATGTCGAGCAAGATGATTTAGTTGAAGCTGTTGAAAGAGCTATAGCTGGACTTGAGAAAAAATCACGTCGTATTAATGATAAAGAGAAAAAAATCGTTACTTATCATGAATGTGGGCATGCTTTAATTGCAGAAACAACTAAAGGAGCTAAAAAAGTAAGCAAAGTTTCTGTAATTCCTAGAGGTTTAGCAGCTTTAGGATATACTTTAAATACTCCTGAGGAGAATAAATTTTTGATGCAAAAACACGAACTACTTGCAGAAGTTGATGTTCTTTTAGGTGGGCGTGCTGCTGAAGAAGTATTTATTGGCGAGATTTCAACAGGAGCAAGTAATGATCTTGAAAGAGCTACAGATATTATAAAAGCTATGATATCAATGTATGGTATGAGTGAAATTGCAGGACTTATGGTTCTTGAAAAACAAAGAAATACGTTTTTAAATGGTGGGCAAACAATTAAAGATTACTCTGAAAAAATGGCAGAGTCTTTGGATACTTATGTTAAAAAAACATTGGATGATAGATATGATGAAGTAAAGAAAACTTTAAATGATTATAAAGGTGCTATTGAAACTATGGTTGAAGCTTTATATGAAGAAGAAACTATTGAAGGTGCTAAAGTTAGAGAGATTATTAAAGAATATGAGATAAAAAATAATTTACCAACACGTTTGCAAGAAGATAAAGATTCTTCGCTTTCAAAAGAAGAGATAAATGAATAAGTACTTTTCAAGGGTTGGATATTTTGCTATAGGGATTAGTCTAAGCCTATTTGTAATCATCTGGATATTTTGGTCTTTTTCATTTTTAGTTTTTTTTATATTTTTATTTTTTTTATTTCTTTTTAGAGTTCCAAAAAGAACTTTGATCTGTGTGGATGAAAAGGCTATATTATCTCCTATTGATGGTAAAATTTTAAAAATACAAAATTTAAATCATCATTTATTGGGAGAGTGTATAGAAATAAATATTAAAAATTCTTTTTATCATCCTGGGACATTTTATGCTTGTTTTAAAATGAAAATTGATAAGATTAAAACAAAGCATGGGCTTTTTTTATGCAATAATTTAAAAGTTGCAAAAAATATGAATGAAAATATATCAATTTTTGCAAATACAGATAATAGAAATATTATTTATAAGATTTATGCAGGATCAATGGATAGAAAATTATATTTGTATGATATTTATTCAGATCTTAATGCAGGAGATGAAATAGGATTTTTTATTAATGGAAATATAAGCTTATTTTTACCAAAAGATAAAATTCGTATTCAAGTAGGACTTGGAGATAAAATAAAAGCAGGAGCTTTGATAGGTTATTTAGAGTAAATTTTTTAAAGGAGAAATTATGAATAATAAACCTCAGCTTATTTATGTGTTGCCCAATCTTTTTACAGCTATTTCGGCATTTTTAGGGATTATTTCAATAATTTCTTCTATACAAGGAAATTATCAAAAAGCTTTATTTTACATTATATTATCTTTAATTTGTGATGGATTAGATGGCCGTGTTGCAAGATTAACAAAAACTACTTCAAAATTTGGCGTTGAATTTGATTCTTTGGCGGATTTAGTTGCTTTTGGCGTCGCTCCAGCAATATTTTTTTATATGAGTATTGGAGTTGATTATGGAAAATTAGGATCTTTAATCACAGCTTTTTTTGTTGTGTTTGGTGCTATTCGTTTGGCAAGATTTAATGTAACAACTGGGACATATGAGCCTTCTGTATTTATAGGTTTACCTATACCCACTGCAGCTGTTGTAAGTGCAATTTATACTTATGCTTATATAAAATATGAATTTTTAGAATCTTATGGTTTTATTTTTTTAGTTTTGCAAGCAATTCTTGGATTTTTGATGGTGAGTAATATACGTTATCCAAGCTTTAAAAAGGTTGATTTTTCTCGTGCAAATTTTTTAAAAGTTTTGATTATTTTAATGATAATTTTTTCTTTTTTATATCTTTATCCATTAGAAGCTCTAGTTTTTTTGGTAAGCCTTTATGTTTTATATGGAATTACTAGAGCTTTGTATAATTTTATAATTATAATATTTAAGAAGATTTAATTATTATAAAATTTATCAATTTCTTGTAATTCTAAAGGATCAAAACCTGCTTGAATTCTTGCTTCAAAGTTAAGTTGTTTTCCGGCCAAAGAAAAGGTTTTAAATTCTTTACATAAAGATAAAAAATTCTCTTTTTTATCTTTAGAGAATTTCCACCAAAAATCTCCTTTGCTAACGTGTGTAATTTCATCTTTTAAGATAATATGTAAAATTTCTTCTAAAAAAGATTTAATTTCATTATCGCTTGTTTGTATTTTTTTTAAAACAAAAGGATTTGCATCGAGTCCTTTAGCTTCTAATCCTCTATGAACAACTCCCATTCTAGAGGCTAAAGAATCTTTGGTTAGTTTTAAAGCTAAATCTAGATTATCATGAACAAAGAAATCCCCATATTTGTATCCTAACTGTTCTAAAGCTTGATTTAAAAATTGAAAATGTTTTATTTCTTCATCTGCAACTTCTAGCCAATCTTGATAAAAATTTAAAGGAAGATTTTTAAAGCGGTAAGCGCTATCCAAAGCCAAATTAATAGCACTAAATTCAATGTGGGCAATTGAATGTATAATTTGAGCTAGAGATTTTATATTTTTAGTAAATTTAGGTCTTCTTATGCGTGTAGGATGTATAAATTTTACTTTTTCATAGTTACATTCTTTAAGAACGCTTATATTAGAGTGATCAAAAATGATTTTTTTGCTTTTAAAATCATCATAAAAATTATAAAAATCATTAATTTTTTGATTTAGATTTTGATTATATAAAATTTTTTCTAAAGTATTAAAAAATTCTTTTTTCATTTATGAACCTTGATTTAATTGTATATTTTACTATAAATATTTTTATATTGACTATATTTACATATATTATTTTATATGTATTTTCTTAATATTTAGGAGCTATGAAAAATTTGTTATTTTGTGTTGTTTAAATGATACAAATAATAATGAAAAATTTTTAGTATTAATTAAATTTTTAGGATAAAAATGAGATGAATAATGTTATTATAATTATATAGGTTTTTAATGAGGTTTAAATTTATATTATTTAAGAAAACTAATATAGTTAAATTTTAAAAAATATTAAATTTTTTACTTTATAATTTTAAAATTATTTAAGGCAAGTGAAGTGATGTTTAGAATTTTAATATCAATGGTATTTTTTGTGTTTAATCTCTATGCTTATGAGATTAAAGATTATGGTTTTAGTATAAAAAATGGAAATTATGGTTTAATTGAAAATGAAAAAGATAAATGCTTAATAAACAATATCTGTTCAATTAAATATATTAAATTAAAAAAAGAATTAGAAGTAGAAAATTTAACTTCGCAAGGCAAGGTTAAAGCATTAAATTCTTATAACAATAATTTATTTTTTATACCAGATTTAAATATTACTTTAGGCAGTTTTGAAAATCAGAAATTTAATAAAAATTTAGATTTTATAACTTTGGATCAAACTTTGGAAAAAATTTTACAAGATAAGGATAATTTTTTAAAAAAAGATCCTTTTAATATATACGGTAAAGATTTTAATAATACTTTAAAAATTACTTATATAGTTAAAGATATGATATTTTTTGATAATTTTGTAGATTATTCTTATAGTTCTGCAGCACATCCTTCTTTTTATGAAAGCGGTTTTGCGCTTAATCTTAAAGATAAAAAGATAAAAACATATGTTTTAAAAGATGTTGTTAGAAATAATAAAGCTTTTAGAAAACTGATTACAGAAAAGCTTAAAAACTACTTTGAAATTCATAAAAGATATGATTTGGCTAATTTGAATTTTTTTAATAATAAGTATAATTTTAATGTTCTTGAGCAAGATATATCATTTAAAGAAAATTCTCTTTATATCAATTTACGTCTTTTGTTGGCAGAAGTAGGTAGAAATTTGGATTTTTTTGAGATATCGTATAAAGATTTAAAACCTTTTTCAAAAGGGGATTTAATGAAAATTACTAATAATATTAAATAATTTTTTTGATCAAGTTTAAAGAATGTTTGTTGATCTAGAATCAGAATTTCACCTAATATTAGTTTCTGCTATTGCATTGCTCGCTGTGTTAAATCCTTTTGGAAATTTAACTCAGTTTATTGCTATGAGTGAAGGTTTGCCAACTGCTATACGTAAAAAGCTTTTTAGAAATATACTTTACACTGCTTGTTTGATTGTTCTTGTTTTTTTGTTTTCTGGATCTTATTTAATGGTTTATATTTTTAGAATTGATTTAGATCATTTAAGAATAGCTGGCGGTTTAATCCTTATGATCATGGCAGTTAGAAATTTACTTTTTTCTGCTTCAACAGTTGTTGAAGATTTCTCACATTATCAAGATTTAAGCGAAAAAGAGTTCTTAAGAAAAAGTCTTATTCCTATGGCGTTTCCTATGCTTGTTGGGCCTGGAACTTTAGCTGCTGTTATAGTTATTCGTGAAGACAGTGGGTTAGATGTAGCATTAGGTGCTACTGTTTTGGCTTTTATGTTTATGTTTTTTTTATTTCATTTTGCAGCAACGATAGAAAAAATTTTTGGAAAATTAATTTTACATGTATTTTCTAGGATAGTGCAAGTTTTTATAGTTGCTATGGGAATTAAAATGATTTTATTAGGATTAACTAATTTATATAAATTATAGAGATAGTAATTTATAAAATTATTTAAACATAAAAAATAATTTTGATAAAAATTTAACGGCAAACTTAATATTATAACATTATATAAGTTCTTTAAAATTTTTAAATCCACTATTTAGTTGGGTTTTTTTGCTTAATATTTTTAAGAATTGTTCCCTTGTGATATTTTTAGCCCCCATGAATTTTAAGTGTGAATTGTAAATTTGACAATCTATTAAAAAATCATAAGGTCTTAGCAACTCGCAGAGTTTAATCAAGGCTATTTTTGATACATTTTTTTCTATTCCAGCCATACTTTCGCCAAAAAATACCTTTCCTATTATAAGTCCATAAATTCCTCCTACTAAAATATCATCTTTATAAATTTCTAAAGAATGAGCATATCCTAGATTAAAAAGATTGGTGTATGTATATATAAAATCATCATTTATCCAACTTTGTTCTCTAGTATCTTTACAAAGTTTTATTAAATTTAAAAAATCAAAATCAAGCTTAATAGTATATTTTTTACAAAATTTTTTTATATTTTTTTGTATATGAATATCTTTGGGCAAAAGAATACACCTAGGATCTGGACACCACCAAGTCACTGGGTTACTAGTCCAAGGGAATAATCCAAAAGTATAAGCTTTAAGTATAAAATTCTCTTCTAGTGAAGAAGTTAAAAATACAGGAGCATCTTTTGGAGCTTTTAAAAGTTTAGTATATAAATTGAAGTTTTCCATTTTTATCAAGTTTAATCTTTATTTTCCCATTTTTGAGTTTTCCTTGAAGAATTTCATCGCTTATTTTTTCCCCAATTTCTTCAGATATAATGCGTTTTAATAATCGAACACCAAACTCTTTATTGTAGGCCTTTTTAGCTAAATAAACCCTAGCTTTCTCATCAATGTCTAAAGTAATATTTTGTAAATTTTTTGAAATTTCATTAATTTCTTTTTGAACAATTTTGTTTAAAATATCATCATTTAAATCATTAAAATGTAAAATTTTATCAATGCGATTGATAAATTCAGGAGCAAAAAAATCTTTAATAGCTCTATTGTTTTTTTCTTCTTTTTGACTTAAAAAGCCTAATTCATTGTAGTCTTTTAGACCAAGATTTGAGGTCATGATGATAATGGTATTTTGAAAATCGATTTTTATTCCGCTATTATCTGTTAAACTTGCATTATCAAATATTTGTAAAAAAGTATTACTAAGATCAGGATGAGCTTTTTCGATTTCATCAAATAAAATTACGCTAAAAGGATTTTTTCTAACCGCATTACTTAAAAGTCCACCATCTTCATAACCAACATATCCAGCAGGAGATCCTATAAATTTACTTAAAGCATGTTTTTCGGCATATTCACTCATATCAAATCTTTCTAAGTGAAGTCCTAAAAATTTGGCTAAATTTTTACAAAGTTCTGTTTTTCCTACTCCACTTGAACCTGTAAAAAGAAAAACGCCTCTAGGAGAGTTTTGATTTTTAAATCCTACATAACTTTGTTTAAGAGTTTTGCAAATACTATCAATAATTTCATCTTGTCCAAAAATAACTGATTTTAAATTAGAGGCTAGTTTAATTAAAGCACTATTTTGATCAAATTCAAAAATTTTATGAGACTTGGTCATTTTTTCTAGTGTTAATTCTAGGTCTTTTAAGGTTACATTCTTTTTTTGTTTTTTTTCGAGTGCAAATGAGGCACCTAATTCATCAATAAGATCAATAGCACAATCTGGTAAAAATTTGTCATTAAAAAATTTTTTACCCCATTTTATGCTTGATTTAAGTATTTCATCGCTAAATTTTACATTATGAAATTTCTCATATTTAGGTCTTAAACCCTGAAGAATAAGAAAACATTCGGCTTCATTTGGCTCATCAATATCAATTTTAGCAAAACGACGACTTAAAGCTTTATTTTTATCAAAGGTGTTTTTGTATTCTATAAATGTTGTAGCCCCGATGCATTTTAAGCTTCCATTGCTAAGAGCAGGTTTTAAGAGATTGGAAAAGTCAGTATAAGAATCATTACTAGCTCCTGCACCAACAATAGTATGAATTTCATCTATAAATAAAATAGCATTAGGTATGGAACTGAGTTCATTTAAAATATCTTTAATTCTTTTTTCAAAATCTCCTCTATATTTTGTTCCAGATAAAAGATTGGCCAAATCTAGACTGTAAATTTTTGCATCAAGGAGTTGTTTTGGGACTTTTTTTTCATAAATTGCTAAGGCTAGTCCTTCTATAATGGCTGTTTTTCCGACACCAGCTTCTCCTACTAAAATAGGATTATTTTTTTTTCTTCTACAAAGAATCTGCATAATTCTTTGTAATTCGAATTTTCTACCAATTAAAGGATCTATTTTTCCTTCTTGTGCTAAGATTGTTAAATCACTTGCAAAGGTATTAAGATTTTCTGATTTATTGGAATTTCTAATTTGTTGAATTTTATCAAGATTTAAACCATATTTTTGAAGTAAGAAATTAGAATAAGATCTATCATCTTGTAAAAGTTGATTTAAAAAGTCAATAATTGTGATTTCTTGTAAAGGATTTTCTTTTTTGGCCTTAGATAAAATTTCTTCCAATACTAAAGAAAATTCAGGCACAACTTCTTTGCTTAAAATTTGATTTTTTTGACTAATATAATTTTTAAGTTCGTTTTCTAAAAGCGTAAAATTGTCATTATCGTCTAGCTCTTTAAATATTTCTTTAAAATTTTCGCTTAATTTTAAAAGAACAAATAATACGTGTTCGCAAGTAACAAATTCATGGTGGTTTATACTGCTTAGTTGTTTGGCATTTTCTAAAAATTTCTTTAATTCTTCTTGATATTTCATTCTTCTTCTACTCTTGTTTTTAATGGAAAATTAGCCATTAAGGCAGCATTTGAAACTTGCTTTTGTTTAGAAAGGGCTATTTCTTGAGTATAAATCCCACATACTCCAGAACCATTGCAGTGAACTTCAAGCATAATATTATTAGCCACTTCAAAACTATGATGAAAAATATTCATTAAAATTTCTATAACAAAATCCATTGTAGTAATATCATCATTTAAAAGTAAAACTTTAAACATTTTTGGTTCTTTTAGTTTTGTGTGTTCTAAAATTTGTGTCTTTGGCATTATTTTTTTCCATAAATTAAATTTAAGTCTTGTTGCATTAAGCTTGTAGGAACTTTTCCTAAATAAAAATAAGTTTTTTTACCTTCATTCCAATAATCAGTCAATTCTTGATAAATTCCATTTTTTAAAACAACTTTAAAAGGAAGTTGTTCCATGCTTTGATAGTTTATATCTTTTAAAATTTGCGCAATAATTCTACTATTTTCATTAGAGTTGCTCAAAAAATAATAAGCCCCATAATCATCAGCAAATTTTTTAACTTCAGCATCACTTACATCTTCAAAATGTGTTAAACCTATAATAAAAAATTGCTTGGTATTATTTTTCCATAAAGTGCTTAGTTCAAGAGCTTCTTCTTTGCAAGGAGCACAAAATGTTCCAAAAAAGTCAAACATTAGTACTTTATTTTCATCTCCTTCTACAATAAAACCTTTTTGAGTTCTTATTAGTGTTTTACTTCCACCATTTACACTATTTAAAACAATTTTATCGCCTTGATTGTATTCTTTAAATAAAAAATCATTTTGAATTTTTTCTTCATTGTTAGAACAGGCGCTAATAAAATAACCTAGTAATAATAAAATCAATAAAGCATATTTATTTTTCATTCTCTATCCTTTATAATTTTTTATAGCAATTTTTGCTTCCAAATCAGCTTGTTTTTTCTTTAAGCTTTCACGTTTATCGTGTAAATTTTTTCCTTTAGCTAATGCTAATGTCGCCTTAACTTTATTTTTAACATTAAAGTATAGATCCAAAATCACTAAAGTATAGCCTTCCACGCTTACTTTTCCTAAAAGTTTATCTATTTGTTTTCTATGCATTAGAAGTTTTCTTGGAGCCCTTTCTTCATGTTTATAATGAGAATGTGTTGTATTAAGATGAGAAATATGAGCATTGAGTAAATAAAGCTCTCCTTTGATAATGCGAACAAAAGAATCTTTTAAATTGGTTCTAGCTTGTCTTAATGCTACAACTTCGCTTCCTTTTAGAACAATTCCTGCCTCAAAGGTTTCTAAAATGGCATAATCAAATAGAGCTTTTTTATTTCTTGCAATATTTTTTTTCATTTTTCAACCTTAAAAACACTACTACCGCTACCACTTAAAAAAAAACCATTAATTAAATATTCTTCCATTTTAGGATATAAAATTACACAAGGAGTAAATAAATCATTAAGTTTGAGATTATCAAAATTTTCTAAGAGTTCTTTAGTGCTTAATTTCTCATAGTTGTTAGCTTCTTTAAAATTTTTTGAAAAATTAAAAGAAGTTTTATCAAATTGTCCATAAACTTCTTTTGTATGACAATGAATTTCTGGAAAAGTAAATTTTAAATTTGGAATATCATCGTGAAATTCTTCTATGATCTCTCCACAACCACTGACATTGGCACTTTTGCATCCACTTAAGAAAAAGGCTATATCACTGCCTAATTGCAAACTTAAATTTATAAGCTTTTCTTTAGGAATTTTTAAATTCAATTTTTCATTCATCATTAGTAAGAAACTTGCTGCATCTGAGCTTCCTCCTCCAAGTCCTGCACAAGTTGGTATATTTTTGATAAGTTTAAGGCTTTGATTTTTAAAAAATTCTTCTAATTCATTTTTATATCCATAATCACAAAGTAGATTATAGGCTTTTTTGATTATATTATTTTCGCATACAAAGTCACTAATAAGCTCAAATCCTTCTTGTGTTTTTTGATTTATAATCAAAAGTTCATCAAAAAGATCTTCGATTAAAATAAAACGAGATTTTAAAAGATGATAAGATCTTTTATCAAAACCAATGAGTTTTAGAAAAATATTTGCTTTAGCATAAGCTTTCATTTTTTTAATTTCTTACTAAGATCATCAAGTTTAATTTCTTTTTGAACGACTGAATGTAAATTTTCATCTTTAATTTGTGTAATTAGTTCTTTTCTAAGTATCATTAAAGATTTTGGTGCTTCTATACCTATTTTTGCATAACCCTTTCCTGTTTGAACAATTTTAATTTCTATATCTTCACCAATTCTTATACTTTCATTTTCTTTTCGTGATAATATTAACATTTTGCAACCTTATTTAAAATGTAATGAACTTTATTATTTTCTATGTTAATAATTGAAAAAAAATTTTTTTCTTCAAGATAGTAAGTGCCATTTTCCTGATATGTTAATTCTTGAATATCAATTTTTAATCCATTTTGTAATTTACTACTATCTTTAAGGAAATTTTTTTTTAAATTTAGATATTGTAGCACATTTAAACTTTTTTCATTGTTATAAATAAACTCACCCTCTTTAATACGCTCAAGAGAGCTTAGTGTTGCATTTATCCCTAATTTTTTAGCAAAAATTTCACAATAAGATCTAATGTAAGCTCCTTCGCTAACTGAAAGTTCTATACTCAAAAAAGGGTGGATATAATGTAGAATTTTGCATTCATAAATATGCATTTTACATGGTTTAAGTTCTACTTCTTGTCCTTTTTTAGCAAATTCATAAGCTCTTTTGCCTTGAATTCTTTTTGCACTAAATTTAGGAGGTATAAATTCAATTTCTCCTAAAAGCTTATTTTTGATTTCTTCTAAAAAGGCTAAATTATAGGGGTTAATTGTTGTTACTTGAGTGATATTTTTATCATCTAAACTTAAAGATTTAACCCCAAGCCAAAGGGTGGCTTTATAAGTTTTTGGAGTTTTTTTTAGAAAACGAAAAAGTTTACTAAATTGATTAAAAGCTATAATTAAAACTCCCTTGGCAAAAGGATCTAGTGTTCCTGAGTAACCCGCTTTTTTTACTTTGTATTTTTTTTTAATGGTATTTAAAAAAGCGTTTGAGCTTATTCCATTTGGTTTGTAACCGACAAAAAGTTTATTCATATTACTTTTTCCACAAAGGAAGATAAAATATTACGTGTGATACCGCCAAAATTAATGCTGAGTTTTTGTTCATTTTTACTTGTTTGAACATCAATTATCCTTCCTATACCAAAAATTTTATGTTTGATTAAATCCCCTTTTTTAAATCCTACTTCTTTTTTTTGCAAAATATGCTCTTTTTTTGAAGATTTTATATTTAAGCAACTTTCTTCAAGAAATTGACTTTTTTTAAAGGGCATTCTTATACCCTTATGAAATCTTGAATGTGTAAAACTAAGATAGAGATATTTCTTAGCTCTTGTGATAGCAACATAGGCTAAGCGTCTTTCTTCTTCAATATCACTTGTATCATTAAGCAGTGGAAAAATGCCTTGTTCCAACCCCATAATAAAAACATGATCAAATTCAAGTCCCTTACTTGAGTGAATGCTCATAATATTAATACTTTTTTCACTTAAATCATCTTGATCGCTTAAGAGTGCGATTTCATTTAAAATATCATCTAAATTTTCATAATATCCTTCTTTAATTTTATCCTTAAGACTTGCATAAAATTCATCAATATTAGAAATTTTATCTTCAGAATCTGCTTGATTTTGATAAAAATCTTTTAATTTGATTTTTTCTTCTAGTTGATATATAAGTTCTTTTAAATTGTTACATTCTTTTAAGGTTTTTATGTGTTCTAAAAAAAGATGAATTTCTTTTTGAGTTTTTTTTGGAAAAAAATCACTTTGATCAAGATTATTAAGAGCTTCAAATAATGAAATTTTTTCTTTTTGTGCATAATCTTCTAATTTTTTTAAGCTTGTAGAACCAAAATTTCTTCTAGGTCTATTTATAATGCGTTTTAGAGAATAATCATCATTAAGATTAGTTAAAAGTCTAAGATAAGAAATGATATCTTTAATCTCTGCTCTTTCATAGAATTTAATCCCACTTAAAAGTTTAAAAGGAATTTTTTCTTTATTCAGTGCTTCTTCTAGGGCACGAGAGAGAGCATTAATACGAAATAAAACAGCAATTTCGCTAGCATCAACTCCTTGTTGAAGTAATGTTTTTACATGTTTTGCTATTTTAAGACTTTCTTCTTTTTCATCTTGTGCCTCATCAATCTTAATTTGCTCTCCTTGATCTTTGGTGCAAATAAGTTCTTTACCTAATCTTTTATCATTGTTTTTTATAAGTTTATTAGCGGCATTTAAGATATTTCCTACTGATCTATAATTTTGTTCAAGTTTAACAAGTTTTACATTTTTAAATTGGCTTTGAAAGTTTAAAATATTTTCGATTTTTGCACCACGCCATCCATAAATACTTTGATCATCATCGCCTACAACGCAAATATTTTCATGCACCAAACAAAGATTTTTTAGAATTTGATATTGTAAAGCATTGGTATCTTGGTATTCATCTACTGTGATATAGCGATAAAGCTCACTTTGTTCTTTGGCAAAATTATGATCGCTTTCTAAAATTTCATTGCTTAACATTAACAAATCATCAAAATCTACAAAATTATTTTTTAAAAGATAATTTTGATAATTTTTATAGCAAAGAGCTAATTTTTCAAATTTTTTAAATTTTTCTTCGTCGTTTTTATAAAGGTTTAAATCATTAAAAACCATTTCTACATTTTTAGAATGGTTTTTTAAATATGAAATGTAATTAGAAATATTTGAAGCATTTAATTCTTCATCTATAAGTTCTTTGATAATTTTTTTTCTATCTTCAGTATCAATAATAATAAAATTATTTTTACGTCCCAATTTTTCTATATGCATTCTTAAAAATAAAAGACCAAATTTATGAAAAGTGCATAATAAAGGATTTTGGTTATTGGAATTTTTCATCAAATTTAAAGCCCTAATTTTCATAATATTGGCCGCTTTATTTGTAAAGGTTAGAGTTAAAGTATTTTGTGCAGGAATTCCAACTTCGTCGATTAAATAAGCAAGTCTTGTTGTAATAGTTTTTGTTTTTCCACTTCCTGCTCCTGCTAAAATAAGCATAGGACCATCTATGTGCCTTATAGCTTTTTCTTGGCTTTGATTTATATCTTTAAAAATCATTTTTTAAAGATATCTTTATTTTTAGGATTATTTAAAAATAAATCTATTGATTTTTTGGCAAGATTTTCATCTTTTCTTTTATAAAAACTAAAATTAATAAAGATAACATTATTTTCAATTTGAATTTGAGTAATGGCGCCTAAATCAACCCTAACAAAAGTAGCAAAATCATCTGTTCCAAATCCTGCATGAAAATGAATATACTCTTTGTCTAATTTAATAGAAGTAAAAGTATATCCTGCTAATGCAAAAAGCGTATAAGGATTTTCACTCAGATCTAAATGCTTAGGAAGTTCTGGATTAAATTGAGTGTATTTTGTATTGCAAACTATGGAAAATTCTATATTTTTTTTAATTAAAGTTTGAATTATTTCATAACAATGTTGCTGCATTAATTCTACAAATTCATTATCTTGTAAAAGTTTTTCTATCATAATTTTTCCTTAAAGATAAAGACTATTTAAAGTTAACAAAATCATTAATTAATTTTTCAATTTCTTTAATACCTATTTCCCAAAAATTCTTACTTTCTATATCAAATCCAAATGAAGCTATAAGATCCTTAGGACTAATACTACCACCTGAGCTTAACATGCTAAGATATAGTTCTTTAAAATTTGGACATTTATTACTTTTATAAAGCCCATAAAGAGCTAAAACTAGAAGTTGTGCATAAGCATATGCATAACAATAAAATGGTGAGTGTATAAAATGTGGAATATAAGACCACCAACAAGCATAGTTTTTGGTTAAAATAACACTATCTCCAAACATTTTTTGAGATTCTTCAAGCCAAATTCTATCGATCTTATCTTTGCTTAATTCATCTTTTTCTTTATAAATGCGTCTTTCAAAACAAGTAAAATTAATTTGTCTATAAAAAGTAGCAAAAATATCTTCAATTTTAGCAGCATAAAGGGTTAATAATTCTTCTTTATTGAGTTTATCTTTTATATAATCAAAAACAAGCATTTCTGCAAAAACAGAAGCCATTTCAGAGGTTGTTAAAGGTGTATTTTGGTTTAAAAAACTTACCTTGTAAGAAAGTTTTTGATGTATAGTATGGCCTAGCTCGTGTGCAAGTGTAAAAAGATCTCGTCTTTGATCGGTATAATTTAGCAAAATAAAAGGGTGAGAATCAGGTGTTGCTGGATGAGAAAAAGCTCCGCTTTGTTTTTTATTTTTTGGATATACATCAAGCCAACCTTTATCAAAAGCTTCTTGCGCTATATCTTTAAATTCCTTAGAAAAGGCTCCAAAAGCATTTAAAACTATTTTTTTAGCTTCTTTAAAATCAAAGTGAGCTTCTTTTCCAATAGGCGCATATCTGTCATAATCTTTTAATTTATTAAAACCTAAAATTTGTTTTTTTCTTTTATAAAATTTAGAAACAAGATGGAAATTTTTTTGAGCACTAAGAATTAAAGCATCAACACTTTTTTGTGAAATTTGATTGCTTATATGTCTTGGGAGTTCATAATTTTCATAACCTCTTAGATTACAAATTATTTGTCTTTGGGTTTTTATCATATTAAAGATAAAGGTTAAAAGCGAAGAGTTTTTTTCTAGGCTTTTGGTAAATTTTTTAGCAGCTTTTTTGCGAATTTTTCTATCATGATGATAAAGTTTGCTTAAAATTTCTTCTTCACTTAGTTTTTTCCCTTCAAAAGGTATTTTTAAAGCACTCATACTTTCATCAAAGAGTCTTGCAAAAGCATTTGCACCTGTATTTGAAAGTTGCAATAAAATTCTTTCTTCTTTTTTTGATAAGTTATATTGCTTGTTTTTGATTAAATTGCTAAGATAAAAGCTATAATCTTTGCAAAAATCGATAAATTCTTGTGTCTTTTCTTGTTTTAAATCGCAAAATTCTAGTTCAAAAAAAAGTATATTCTCTTCAATTTTTTTGCATTCTTCTTCATATTTTGCGTAAAAAGAACCCTTTGTTGTGTCTTTTGCAAAAGTTAAATAAGCAAAAGTTAGAATTTTTTGCAATGCTAGATTAAGATTTTCGTATTCTTTTAAAGAATTTAAAAATTCTTTAGGATTTAATTTATAAAGATTGTTTTCATATTTTAATCTAAATTCAGAAGATTTTTTTAGGTGTTTTTGCATAAATTCATTAAGATTATTTTCATTTGTAAATAATGCGGTTAAATCCCATTCTAGCATTTATTTCTCCTTAGTTTTCTAAAATAAATTTTTTTAAAACAGCCATACGAATAGCCACTCCGTGTTCAACTTGCTTTAAAACTAAATTTCTTGGATCGTTCATTACTTCATCACTAATATCAATATTTCTATTTACAGGACCAGGATGCAGTAAAATTACTTTTTTATCATTGATTAGGCTTGAATTAATGCAAAAGTCATTAGCATAATCTTTTAATGAAGCATAAACTATTTTTTCATGCCTTTCAACCTGAGTTCTTAAGCTCATTATAATATCAGCTTTTTCTATAGCTTTTTTTATATCATAAGTATAGTTTAAATTAGAATTTGGCATAAAATGAGGTGGTGCTACTAGGGTGATTTCAAGTCCAAATCGTGTTAAAAGATCAATATTTGAGTTTGCAACCCGAGAACTTTTAATATCTCCTATAATAGTGATTTTTTTCCCTTTTATTTCGCCTTTAAAGTGCTCATAAATTGTAAATAAATCAAGTAAAGCTTGAGTTGGATGAGCATGTTTTCCATCTCCTGCATTAATTAAAGGACAGTGAATATGGTGTGATAAAATTTGAGGAGCCCCTGAGTGTGAGTGCCTAATTATTATTGCATTAGGACTCATGGCATCTAAATTAGCAGCTGTATCATAAAGGGTTTCTCCTTTGCTAGAACTACTTCTTGCAACATCTAATCGTAAAACTCTAGCACCCAATCTTCTTGCAGCACTTTCAAAACTTGAAAGTGTTCTTGTAGAATTTTCGAAAAATATAGTTGTAATGCTTTTGCCTTCTAAAAGCGTTCTTGGTTTCTTATCTAAAAAATCTTTTGCATCTTTAAAAATATCCAAAACTTCCTGATTACTTAAATTTTTTGTGCTAATAAGATGCCTCATTTTTTTCCTTTTTATAAAAATTGTTTGATTCTAACAAAACTAAACTTAATCTTGCCAATATTTTAACTATAAATTTATTTAATAAGACTATAATGCAAAGTTTAATTATTTTTGAAAGGACTTTTATGTATCTATTCACTTCAGAAGTCGTAAGCCCTGGTCATCCTGACAAGTGTGCTGATATAATCGCTGATACAATAGTGGATATACTCTTGAAAAATGACAAAAATTCAAGGGTGGCGAGTGAGGTTTTTGTCGCAGGAAATAAGGTTGTGATTGGAGGAGAGGTTAAATCAAATCACAAGCTAAGCAAACATGATTATGACAATTTAGTAAAAGATGTTTTAAAAAACATAGGTTATAACGGAGCGGGACATTTTAGCAAAGAACAGTGTTTGCATCCTGATGAAGTTGATGTTATGGTATTTTTAAACGAGCAAAGCCCAGATATTAATCAGGGTGTTGACCAAGAAGATGGTGAAACTGGAGCAGGAGATCAAGGCATTATGTTTGGTTTTGCAAGTTGTGAAGCCGATGAGTTTATGCCAGCGGCAATTTCTTATGCAAGAATGCTTTGTGATAAAGTTTATATTTATGCAAAAGATCATCCACATGAGCTTGGTGTGGATATTAAAACTCAAGTAACGATTGATTATGGAACAAAAGAGAATTTTGAAAATTGCAAACCACAAAGTATTCATACTATAGTAGTTTCTGCACCTTGTATTGAAAGTATGAAAATAGAAGATTTAAGAACTTTAATAATGAAGCTTATTTTAGATACAAATTTGCCAAAAGAGCTTTTTGATCCTGAAAAAACAAGAATTTTAATCAATCCAACAGGAAAATATGTTAATCACAGTTCTTTACATGATAGTGGTTTAACTGGGAGAAAGCTCATTGTTGATAGTTTTGGTGGATATGCTCCTATTGGAGGTGGAGCGCAATCTTCTAAAGATTACACTAAAGTTGATAGGAGCGGTCTTTATGCTGCAAGATGGCTTGCTAAAAATATAGTTGCAGCAAAGCTTGCTAAAAAATGTATAGTTCAACTCAGTTATGCTATAGGCGTTGCTAAGCCAATTTCAGTGAGTGTTGATTGTATGGGAACAAATACCAAGATAAGTGATGAGGTATTGAGTGATTTTGTGATGAAAAATTTTGCTTTAACTCCAAATTGGATAAGAGATAAATTTCACCTTGATAAACCAAGCAAAGAAACCTTTTTGTATGCTGATGTAGCTGCACGTGGACAAGTAGGACAAAAAGATTATCCTTGGGAGCAACTTGATGCTTTAGAGCAATTTAAATCTTTGCTTTAATTTTTTATCCAAAATATGATTTGTAGAGAAATATTATCGGTTTTGGATTTATTTTTTTATGATTGAATTTTTTACCCTTCTCATTTAAACTTAATTTAATGGGGGGGGGTAAAATTAGTTTTTTAAATTTAGAAAAAATATAATTTTAATAATTTTTGAGGAGTTTTATTTTATGAAGCAAGGTGATTTTACAAAAGTTGCAAAACATTATCATAATAGACCTGCATATAGTTCTATGTTGATTGAAAAATTGATTCGTTGTATTAATAATAAAAATAAACAAAATTTAAATGTTGTTGAAGTAGGGGCTGGAACAGGAAAACTAACTAAGATTTTAGCTAATGAATTTGGTTTAAATATTGTAGCAGTTGAGCCTAACGATAATATGAGAGAAGAAGGGATAAAATATACCAAAGATTGTTCAAATATCACTTGGAAAAAGGGTAGCGGAGAAGAAACTAACATAGAGAGCAATGTAGCAGATTGGGTTATTATGGCAAGTTCTTTTCATTGGACTGATCCTAAAAAATCACTTCCTGAATTTAATCGTATATTGACAGGGGGGGGGTATTTCACTGCAATTTGGAATCCACGCCATATCGTAAAAGGTTCTATTTTTGATGAGATTGAAACGGAAATTAAGAATATTGTTCCAGAGCTTGATCGTGTGAGCAGTGGAACACAAAATGTTAAAAAATGGGAAGAAATTCTTGTTTCAACAGGAGATTTCACTGATTGCTTTTTTATGGAGTGTGATTACAAAGAGTTTTGGGATAAAGAGCGTTATCTTGGAGCCTGGCATTCTGTAAATGATATACAAGCACAAGCAGGTGAAAAAAGATGGAAAGAAATTTTAGATATGATAGAAGCTAAAATTTCACATATGCAAAGTATAGAGATACCTTATAAAATAAGGGCTTGGACAGCTAGAAAAACATAAAATTTTAAACTCATTTTAATGAAGAAATATAGTTTTAAAGTTGAGATTTAGCTTATTAATATAAAAAGAAAGGTTTAAAAATGGAAAAATTAGTAGAACAAGTATGGGATTATACAAAACACGCAAAATTTTATAGTTATAGACCAAATTATGCACCAAAAACTATAGATATGTTAATTACATTAGCAAAATCAGGAGATGTTAATAAAAATCTAAAAGTTGCTGATATAGGTGCTGGAACTGGGAATTTGAGTATTATGTTGCTTGAGAGATCTTGTGAAGTGGTTTCAGTGGAGCCAAATGATGCTATGAGAGAAATTGGCATAGAAAGAACTAAAGGACAAAATATAAAATGGGTTAGGGCAACAGGAATTGATTCTACTTTAGAAGATGCTCAGTTTGATTGGGTAACTTTTGGAAGTAGTTTTAATGTAATGGATAGAAATGAGGCCTTAGAAGAGAGTTATCGTTTGTTGAAAAGAAACTCTTATTTTTCTTGTATGTGGAATCATAGAGATTTAAATGATCCTATTCAGAAAATTGCCGAAGATACTATTATAGAATTTGTTCCAAATTACACAAGAGGAACTAGAAGAGAAGATCAAAGGCCTATTATTGAAAGTAGAAAAGATCTTTTTGATAATATAGTTTATATAGAAGAAGATTTTTATTTTCATCAAAGCATAGAAAATTATATTAATGCTTGGAAAAGCGTTAAAAATCCTTATTGGGATTTAGAAACCAAAGAAGGAACAGAGCTTTTTGAAAAAATTAGCTTAAAAATGAGCGAAAGGCTTCCAAAAGAATTTGATATTAAATACACTACAAGATGTTGGAGTGCTAAGAAAAAATAAGGATAACAATGAGGCTAGAATTTCAAACTAAAGCAAAAAATTTACTTATTTTACAAGATAAACTAAAAAGTGCAAGAGTTTTACCTCTTGTTATTACTTCTTTAGATGAATTAGAAGATAAAACTCAAGAAGTTCTAGAAAAAATTAAGATTTTAGATTCTAAAAGGTTTATTATCCGTAGTTCATCAAAAAGTGAAGATAGTACGAAAAACTCTAATGCAGGAGCATTTTTATCTCTTGCAAATATTTCAAATGACAAAGAGGAACTTTTAAAAGCCTTAAAAGAAGTTGGAAATTCTATGCCTTCAACCAAAGATGAAATTCTTATCCAGCCTATGCTAGAAGATATCAAAATCTGTGGTGTGGCTTTTAGTGTAGATAAGGATAATTTTGCCCCTTATTATTGTCTTTCTTATGATAAAAGTGGTTCAAACAGTTCAATTACAGATGGTTCAAGCAATAATGCTTATGTTTATTTTCATTATAGAGATTATCTAGAATTTAAGGATCATCATAATCAACAAATTATTACAATGATAAAAGAATTAGAAAAATTATTTGATTGTAATCTTTTAGATGTTGAATTTGCCTTTGCAACTTATAAAGGAAAAAGTGAGCTTTTTTGTTTGCAAGTAAGACCTTTGGTAATGCAAAATAAAATAAATCTTTTTAAAGCTTTGCCAAAAGAATCTTTGGAAAGATTTTATAAAAGATTTATTTCTTTACAAGAAAAACGTCCAAGAATTTTAGGAGATAAAGCACTTTTTGGCGTAATGCCTGATTGGAATCCAGCTGAAATTATAGGTTTAAAACCAAAAAGATTAGCTTTAAGTTTATATAAAGAGATAATAACTGATAATATTTGGGCTTATCAAAGAAATAATTATGGCTATAGAGATTTAAGATCTCATCCTTTAATACATTCTTTTTTAGGAATTCCTTATGTTGATGTGAGACTTTCTTTTAATTCTTTTATTCCGAAAAAATTAGATGAAAAAATTGCAAAAAAATTAATTAATTTCTATCTTGATAAACTTGATAAAAACCATGAACTACATGATAAGGTTGAATTTGATATAGTATTTTCTTGTTATGATTTTAATACCCCTCATAAACTTAAAACTCTTCTAAAAGAAGGTTTTAATGAAAATGAGATTAAAAGACTTGAATTTTCTTTACTTGAACTTACAAATGACATTATAGATTCTAAAAAGGGACTTTATTTAAAAGATATTGAAAAATCAAAAAAATTAAAGCAAAGTTATGAAGATATTATTAGTTCTGATTTTTCTTTGATTGATAAGATTTATTGGTTTTTAGAAGAATGTAAGCGTTATGGGACTTTGCCTTTTGCTGGGGTTGCAAGAGCTGGATTTGTAGCGATGCAAATGCTAAATTCTTTAGTTGAAATAAATTTTTTTACTAAAGAAGAGAAAAATGCTTTTTTAAATTCTTTAGAAACTGTAAGTAAATCTTTAAGTTTTAAAATAAATTCTTTAAACGAAGACAACAAACAAGAATTTTTAGAAACTTTTGGACATTTAAGAGCTGGGACTTATAATATTTTATCTCCAAGATATGATGAAAATTTTAAGGCTTATTTTGATATAAAAAATCACAGACAAGAAGAAAATTTAAAATCAGATTTTATTCTTAATGATGATAAAAAAGAAAAGTTACAAGTTATTTTAAAAGAACATGGACTTAATATAAATACAGATGAGTTTTTTTCTTTTTTAAAAAATGCTATTGAAGGAAGAGAACTTGTAAAATTTGATTTTACAAAATTGCTTTCTAAAAGTATTTCTATGATTGAGGAATTAGGAAAGTATTATAAAATAGATAAAGAAGATATGGCACATCTAGATATAAAAAGTATTTTAAATCTTTATTCAAGCCTTTATTCTCAAAATCCTAGAGAGCAATTTTTAGAAGAAATTAAACGTCATAAAAAAGAATATGAATTAACCTTAGCTTTAAAACTTCCTTCTCTTTTAAATAAAGCTGATCAAATTTTTGCCTTTTCTTCAAGTTCTGTTATTCCAAATTTTATTACCCAAAAGCGTATTAATGCTAAAACAGCAAAAGAAAATGACACTGATTTAGAAGGTAAAATCATTCTTATTTATGCAGCAGATCCTGGGTATGATTATTTATTTACCAAAAATATTGCTGGTTTTATTACTTGTTATGGAGGAGCTAATTCTCATATGGCTATAAGGGCATCAGAACTTGCAATGCCTGCTGTTATAGGGGTTGGAGAAGTTGCCTTTGCAGAATATTTAAAAGCAAGCAGACTTATTATAGATTGTGAAAGCGAGCAAATCATTTGTTTATAGGTATTACACAAAGACTAACAGAAGAGAAGAAATATAAAGAATTAAGAGAAACTTTAGCACTTGAATGGGGTAATTTATTTTCAAATTCTATTCTTTTTAAAGATTTTATTCCTCTTGCTTTAAGCTATGAAATAGATTTTAATCATTACACCCCTTATTTAAAAGCTGTTATTTTAAGTGGTGGGAATGATTTAAGTGCATTTAGTGATGATATTTTATCTAAAAAAAGAGACGCTTATGAGATGAAAATCATTGAGTATTGTTTAAAAACAGATATTCCGCTTTTAGGAATTTGTCGTGGGGCGCAAATGATAGCTTATTATTTTAATTCCACCTTAGAAAAACTTTCTGACCATATAGGTGATCATCAAGTGATTTTAAATGATGGAAGTTCTTTTATTAGTAACTCTTTTCATAATTATGCCATTATAAATTTAGGCAGGAATTTAGAAATTTTAGCTAGAGCTAAAGATCAAAGCATAGAAGCTTTTAAACATAAAGATAAAAGTATATTTGGCTTGATGTGGCATATAGAGAGAAAAAATGGACTTAATAATACCAAAATTTTAAATGAGTGGCTTAAGCTAGTAAAGGAGAAAAAATGAAAGCTATCATTTTAGCAGCAGGCTTTGGATCAAGACTTATGCCTTTAACAAAAGATAATCCTAAGTGTATGGTCAAATACCAAAATGAAGAGCTTATTTCTTATGAGATTAAAGCTTTAAAAGATGCTGGAATTTCTGATATAGCAGTAGTTGGTGGATATTTATTTGATATTTTAAAAAAATTTATTCAAGAAAGATTTAATCTTTATACTTTTTATGAAAATAAAAATTATGCCAATACAAATATGGTTCAAACTCTTTTTTGTGCAAGAGAATTTTTGCAAAAATGCGTGGAACAAAAAGAAGATTTAATTGTCTCTTATGCAGATATAATTTATTTTAAAGATAGCATAGAAAAACTTATGCAAGCTAAAGATGATTTAGCTATAGTGATAGATAAAGAGTGGAAAAAACTTTGGCAAAAAAGATTTGAAAATCCTTTAGATGATGCTGAAACTTTAAAACTTGATAATAAAGGATTTATCAAAGAGCTAGGAAAAAAGGCTAAAAGCTATGATGAAATAGAAGGACAATACATAGGTCTTTTTAAAATAAGTGCTAATTTTTTACCCTCTTTTTTAAATTTTTATGACAGTCTTGATAAAAATATTCTTTATGATGGAAAGGATTTTAATAATATGTATATGACAAGTTTTTTGCAATCTTTAATCGATACTTTTAATAATGCTAAAGCGATAGAAATTTATGGAAATTGGTGTGAGATAGATTTTAAAAGTGATTTAGGGATCGTTTTATGAAACCATTGTCACAAAGTAAATCTTTTAAACTTATAAAAGAGGAAGGTTTTAAAGCTTGGCTGGAATATAGATATTTTAAAATCTTAAGAACTTATGAAAAACACATAGTTTTAAAATTTACAAAACAATTTAAACCTTTGCCTAAAAATTATAAATTTATACTTTGTTCTTATAGCGTTTCGGCTCATTGGGCTTTGGGAGAATTTCTACAATTTTGTAATTTAAAAAAAGTTATTGCTTTTGAAGATGGTCTTACTTGCTATTATACTGCAAAACGAAAGCTTAAAAAGGTTAAGAATTCACAAAGTTATTTGGATTTGATTTTTTGGAATAAAGAAAATAAATATATTTCAAATATAACAAGCATTTTTGAACCTACCAAAATCCTCATTTTAACAAGAGATCCTATCTCGAGGTTTAAAACTTTTATCAATCACGGACTTTGTGATAAAAGGACTATTTATCATCTAAATGATCAATTTGATGCTATATATTATATTGGAAAAAATGGCTATGAAATAAATAATACTAAGCCAGATTGTAAGGGTTTATTTTATTGGATGCAACCATCAAAAAAAGTTACAACAAATTTCAACTACTATTCCAACATAAAAGCATTTTTAGAAAGTAAAAAAGAATTTAAAATCTTTTATATAGATTGTAAAGAGCTAGATAGTAAAATAGCTTTTAATACCATGAACAAATTAGCAAAAA